>NZ_JBEXFP010000018.1:0-134780 GCF_040606825.1 Micromonospora sp. NPDC005367
GCGACTGGCCAGTACGTCCGGCGAGTCGCCCCGCAGCAGCGCGTCCACCAGCAGCGCCTGCAACCGGGCGTCCCAGGCGCCGCGCGACTCGGCGGGCGATGAATCCCGTACCTCGGGCGCACCTAATTAGTGCTGCGGCTGCTCCGCGTCGAGCCGGGCACGCAGCGCGTCCAGCTCGGCCCAGAGGACACCGGGCAGCTTGTCGCCGAACTTCTCGAACCACTCGGTGACGAGCGGCAGTTCCTGACGCCATTCCTCCGGGTCGACCTTGAGCGCGATCCGGACGTCCTCGGGCGTCATGTCCAGGCCATCGACGTCCAACGCGTCCTGCGCGGGCACCATGCCGATCGGCGTCTCCACCGCCTCGGCGCGTCCCTCGATCCGCTCGACGACCCACTTGAGAACCCGGGAGTTCTCGCCGAACCCGGGCCACAGGAAGTTGCCGTCCGGGTCCTTGCGGAACCAGTTGACGTAGTAGATCCGCGGCAGCTTGGACTCGTCGCCGTCGACGCCCTTGCCCATCTCGATCCAGTGCCGGAAGTAGTCGCCGCCGTGGTACCCGATGAACGGCAGCATCGCCATCGGGTCACGCCGCACCACACCGACCGCGCCGGACGCGGCGGCGGTGGTCTCCGAGGAGAGCGTCGAGCCCAGGTAGACGCCGTGCACCCAGTCGCGGGCCTCGGTCACCAGCGGGACCGTGTCCCGGCGGCGACCACCGAACAGGATCGCGTCGATCGGTACGCCGTTCGGGTCGTAGTAGTCCTCGGCGAGGATCGGGCACTGCGTGATCGGGGTGCAGAACCGGCTGTTCGCGTGCGAGGAGAGGCTGTCGCTCTCCGGCGTCCAGTCGTTGCCCTTCCAGTCGATCAGGTGCGCGGGCGGTTCGCCCATCCCCTCCCACCAGATGTCCCCGTCGTCGGTCAGGGCCACGTTGGTGAAGATGGAGTTGCCCCGGTCGAGCGTGCGCATCGCGTTGGCGTTGGTCTTCCAGTCGGTGCCGGGCGCGACACCGAACAGGCCGTACTCCGGGTTGACGGCGTAGAGGCGGCCGTCCGGGCCGAACCGCATCCAGGCGATGTCGTCACCGATCGTCTCGACCTTCCAGCCGGGGATCGTCGGCTCCAACATGGCCAGGTTCGTCTTGCCGCAGGCCGACGGGAAGGCGCCCGCGATGTGGTAGACCCGCCCCTCCGGCGAGGTGATCTTCAGGATCAGCATGTGCTCGGCGAGCCAGCCCTCGTCCCGGCCCATGACGCTGGCGATGCGCAGCGAGTAGCACTTCTTGCCGAGCAGCGAGTTCCCGCCGTAGCCGGATCCGTACGACCAGATCTCCCGGGTCTCCGGGAAGTGCGAGATGTACTTCGTCTCGTTGCAGGGCCAGGCCACGTCCTGCTGACCGGGTTCGAGCGGCGCACCGATCGAGTGCAGCGCGTGCACGAAGTCCGCGCTGTCGCCCATGGCGTCGAGGACCTTCCTACCCATCCGGGTCATGATGCGCATCGAGGCGACCACGTACGGGCTGTCCGTGATCTCCACACCGAACATCGGGTTCTTCGCCTCGACCGGTCCCATGCAGAACGGAATGACGTACATCGTCCGGCCGCGCATGGAACCGCGGTAGAGGTCGGTCATGGTGCGCTTCATCTCGGCCGGCGCCATCCAGTTGTTGGTGGGGCCGGCGTCCGCCTCGTCGACGGAGCAGATGAAGGTCCGTTCCTCGACCCGGGCCACATCCGAGGGATCGGTGCGGGCGTAGAAGGAGTTCGGCTTCTTCTCCGGGTTCAGCCGGATCAGCGTGCCCGCCTCCACCAGCTCATCGGTGAGGCGACGCCACTCCTCGTCGGACCCGTCCACCCAGACGACCCTGTCCGGGGTGGTCAGTTCCGCGACCTCACGGACCCAGGCGAGAAGTTTGGGATGGGACGTCGGGGCCTGATCAATACCCCGAACAACAGCCGGAGCAACCATGACACATCTCCTTGTGGTCGACGCTGACCGATCTGTGGGATGCACGAGTGTCGGCGGGCGGGAACCGCTTCGCCTTCGTGGAAACCTGGGATTTGGCTCAGCGTAAACCGGGCAGCCTCCCCAGTCAGTGGGACTGGTTGTGAAGAACTGCACAAGGTACGGCCACGCTGCGGCATCGCGATCTGATACCCGTTTTTACGCGCAGTTTCACGCAAATCCTGCAGAGAACCTCTGCCGGTGCGGTATCCGAAGGAGCCTGGCCCGGCCCTCCGGGCGTCGATGCGTCAGGTCGTACGCTTCCGCCGATCCGCCCCGTGCGAGGGTTCGGACGATTACACTCTGTTCATGTCGACTGCGGTCGCCGCGGGTGCCGCCGATGCCGGTCGTCCCCACTCGTCGTTGCTACCGGTGCCGCATGCCCTCAGCCGGTAGGCTCAGCGCGTGGCCGCGACGATGACGGGAGAGCAACAGGGCTCTCCACCGACACGCAGGGGCCTACGCCGAGCGCTCTTCGACCGGTTCGGTCACCTCGTCCACGAGCTGAGCAAGTTCGCCACGGTGGGCGGGATCGCCTTCCTGCTCGACTTCGCGCTCTTCAATTACCTGACCGTCGCGCAGGGTCTGGAGCAGGTCACCGCGAAGACCATCTCCACCGTGATCGCCGCGACCGTCGCCTTCATGGGTAACCGGTTCTGGACGTGGCGGCACCGCCAGCGCAACAACCCGGCGCGCGAGTACGCGCTCTTCTTCTTCTTCAACGGGGTTGGCCTGGGCATCGCTGTCGCATGTCTCGCCATCAGCCGGTACGGGCTGGGCAACGTCTGGCCGGAGGTGTTCCGCACCCCGCTGGCCGACAACATCGCGAGCTTCATCGTCGGCACCGGGCTCGGGACGCTCTTCCGATTCTGGTCCTACCGACGGTTCGTCTTCCCGGAAGCGGGAACCCCAGCCGTTCCGGAAGTGACGTACGACCGAGACCACAGGGCGTGACCTGCCGCCCAGCCAGTCCGGCCGGAGACTGCCGGCCCAAACCACTGTCTTAAGGTGTTCCGCATGCGTCTTGTCCGTCTGCTGCCCGAGCGCTGGCAGAAGTTCGTCCACGAGGCGCTCAAATTCGGCATCGTCGGTGGCATCAACACCGTCATCAATTACGCAGTGTTCAATGCACTGGCACTGACCGTTTTCGCGGACGGTCAGCTGAAGGCGACCGTGATCGCCACAGTGGTGGCGACGATCACGTCGTATCTGATGAATCGCCACTGGACATACCGGGATCGCCCGAAGTCAGCGCTTCGGCGTGAGTATGTCCTATTCTTCCTCTTCAACGCGACCGGCTTGATCATTGAGCTCGGTGTCCTGGCCGCAGCCAAGTACGGCCTCGGTGTTACCAGCCTGCTGGCGTTGAACTTCGCGAAGACCGGTGGCGTGCTGCTGGCCACGATGTTCCGATTCTGGTCCTACCGGACGTTCGTCTTCCAGCCGGCACCTGCTCGGGACGAGACGACCTGGCACGGTGTTCCGCGGGACGAGTGGGACACGATGGCCGAGATGGACCCCGTCGCCGAGTTGGCCGAGTCCGTCTCCGAGCTCGAGGAGGCCCAGCCTCCGGCGGCCGGCGACCGACCCACGTCGCCCAACGGCAACACTCCGCCGACCCAGAAGCGGCTGCCGCGGCTGGCCGACACGGACCTGGACGCCGCGTTAGCCGCAGAGTTCGAGCCGATCACCCGCCCCCGCCCCCGCCGCTGACCCCAAACACCCACCCGGCCCAGGCCGGCCCCAGCGGGGGATCATGAAGTTGTTGCCGCCACAGTCGGCGTGTCGCGACAACAACTTCATGATCGACGGCTCGGGGGGTGAGCCGGGTGGAGACGATGCCGGGTCAGGCGGAGGGGTCGCGCAGGGGCTTGCCCTCGCGCATGTCGGCGAGGATCTCACGCATCTCGCCGTCGCCAAGCGAGTGCTTGTCGTGCTGCTCCTCGACCAACTCGTAGAGCTTCGTCTGCACCTGCCCCACCCGCGGCACGTCGGCGAGGACAGACTGACCGCGCTCACCAGCCGACTCGATGGTGAGCGTGCCCGCGCCGAGCAGCCGCTCGATGAACTTCTGGCTCATCGAGTGGTCGTTGACCCGGGTGAGCGGGATGTCCCGCCGATCGCGGGAGAAGACGCCGTGCTGGAGCAGCACCCGCTCGTTGGTGAAGAGGTAGTGGGTGGTGCGCCACACCAGGAACGGCCAGAGCGCGAACCAGAGCACCGCCACCAGGGCGAGCACACCGATCACGGCGAGCCCGATCGACCCGCCGGTACCGTCAGGAAGCAGGACCATGCCGGCCACCACCGCGGCGACGGCCAGCACCAGCGCGACCACCGGCCCGATCAGGGCCTTCCAGTGCGGGTGCAGGTGCAACACGACATGCTCGTCCTCGGTGAGCACGTCTTCAGGGAACGCCACACGAACCTCCTCGCAGAAACGGACGCGGTGACCGTAACCGGCCACCGCACATCCGACCATCACCCGCCCGGTCGGCCGTGACTGGCCCCCCATGATCCTGCCGATCGGCACCCGGCGCGCCGCACGAACGTCCCGACCCCACGGCGGACGCCCGCCGGCCACACGAACGCGGTCAGCGCAGGTGCAGGACGTCACCGGCGGCCAGATGGCGCGGGCCCTCCGACGTCTCGACCACGAGTTGGCCGTCCGGGTCGACTCCCGTCGCGGTGCCGGTCAGCTCACCGCCGTCTGGGAGCAGCACCCGTACCGGCCGGTCGATCGTCGAGCAGGCGGCCACGTACGCATCCCGGAGACCACTGGCGATCGCATCCCCACCGGCGGTACGCCAGCGGTCGTACCAGTCGGCCAGCGAGCGCAGCAGCGACCGCAGCAGCGGGTCACGGTCGGTCGCCGCGGCACCGGCCAGTTGCAGCGAGGTGGCCGGCAGCCCGGTGGGATTCTCGGGCAGCTCGTCGGCGCGGAGCGTCACGTTCAGCCCGATACCGATGACGACGGCCGGCGGCTGGGCCGACGACGTGCCCGGCACGGCCTCGGCGAGCACTCCGGCGCACTTCGCGTCGCCGATCAGCAGGTCGTTCGGCCACTTCAGCGTGGCGTCCAACTCGGCCAGGCGAACCACCGCCTCCACGAGCGCGACACCGGCCAGCAACGGCAGCCAGCCGTACCCGGTGTTCGGTGCCGCCGGCCAGCCGCGCTCCGCGACCGCCTCCCCGGGCCGGAGCAGCACACTGGTCGCGATGCCCGCGCGCGGCGGCGACTGCCACGTCCGACCCCGCCGGCCACGCCCGGCGTTCTGCCGCTCGGCGACCACCACCAGCCCCTCGGGTTCACCCGCCCGCGCCGCCTCGGCCGCGTCGGCGTTGGTGGAGCCGGTCTCGGCTCGCAGCTCCAGCCGGGTCCACGGCCCGTGCGGGGCGACCAGCGCCCGGCGCAGCCGGGCCGCCGACAGCGGCGGTCGGTCCAGATCGGTGTACGGAGAGCCCGGCATTCCGCCAGCCTACGGCGGGGGTGAGCAAGCGTACTGAGGTGTACTGCACAGCGGCTCGGCCCTGAACCATCGTTATATTCCGTGGGTGACTACCGACACCGGGATGAACACCCACACCACCGCGGGCAGGTTGGCTGACCTGGAGCGCCGGGTCGACGAGGCGGTGCACGCCGGGTCGGCGCGGGCGGTCGAGAAGCAGCACACCCGGGGCAAGAAGACGGCTCGGGAACGGATCGAACTGCTGCTCGACGAGGGCTCGTTCGTCGAGCTCGACGAACTGGCCCGGCACCGTTCCACCAACTTCGGCCTGGAGAAGACCCGCCCGTACGGCGACGGTGTCGTGACCGGCTACGGCACGGTGGACGGCCGGCAGGTGTGCGTCTTCGCCCAGGACTTCACCGTCTTCGGCGGGTCGCTCGGCGAGGTCTTCGGCCAGAAGATCGTCAAGGTGATGGACCTGGCCATGAAGATCGGCTGCCCGGTGATCGGCATCAACGACTCCGGCGGCGCCCGCATCCAGGAGGGCGTGGCCAGTCTCGGCCTCTACGGGGAGATCTTCTTCCGCAACGTACGCGCCTCCGGTGTCATCCCGCAGATCTCCCTGGTGATGGGGCCGTGCGCGGGCGGCGCCGTCTACTCCCCCGCCGTCACCGACTTCACCGTCATGGTCGACCAGACCTCGCACATGTTCATCACCGGCCCCGACGTCATCAAGACGGTCACCGGCGAGGACGTGGGCATGGAGGAGCTGGGTGGGGCGCTCACCCACAACACCCGCAGCGGCAACGCGCACTACCTCGCCACCGACGAGGAGGACGCGATCGAGTACGTCAAGGCGCTGCTGTCGTACCTGCCGTCGAACAACCTGGACGAGCCGGTCACCTACGACGCTCCCGCCGAGCTCGAGGTCACCGGCGCCGACCGGGAACTGGACACGTTGATCCCCGACTCGGCCAACCAGCCGTACGACATGCACCGGGTGATCGAGCACGTGCTGGACGACGGGGAGTTCCTGGAGGTCCAGCCGCTCTACGCGCAGAACATCGTCGTCGGCTACGGCCGGGTCGAGGGTCGGCCGGTCGGCGTCGTCGCGAACCAGCCGATGCACTTCGCCGGCACATTGGACATCGCCGCGTCGGAGAAGGCCGCCCGCTTCGTACGCACCTGCGACGCGTTCAACATCCCGGTGTTGACCTTCGTGGACGTTCCCGGCTTCCTGCCCGGCACCGGGCAGGAGTGGGACGGCATCATCCGCCGGGGGGCGAAGCTGATCTACGCGTACGCCGAGGCCACCGTGCCGAAGGTCACCGTGATCACACGGAAGGCGTACGGCGGCGCGTACGACGTGATGGGCTCGAAGCACCTCGGCGCGGACCTGAACTTCGCCTGGCCGACCGCGCAGATCGCGGTGATGGGCGCCCAGGGTGCGGTGAACATCCTCTACCGCTCCGAGCTGGCGGGCGCCGAGGACCCGGCCGCGGTGCGGGCCGAGAAGATCGCCGAGTACGAGGACACGCTCGCCAACCCGTACGTCGCGGCCGAGCGCGGGTACGTCGACTCGGTCATCCCGCCGCACGAGACGCGCAGCCAGATCGTCCGCGCGCTGCGCGTGCTGCGCACGAAGCGCGAGACCCTGCCGCCGAAGAAGCACGGCAATATTCCGCTGTAGTCCAGCTGCCGGGGCGCCCGCGGGTGCCCCGGCAGCGTCAGCAGCGCCGGTCGGCGTCGGCGCACATGCGCCGGGCCACCGTCCTCGCCAGCTCGCGTAGCTGGTCGTCGGTGAGATGCGGCTGGTCGATGATCGGGCGAACAACCCCGGCGTAGGGTGTTCCGCCCACTGCGACCAGGTCGCCTACCTGCACCACGAACAGCACCGCCGCCGGCGATTCTCGTCGGGTGAGCTGCATGGGCGAGCTGTTCGAGGACGTGACTCGGCGCAGCAGGAGCGCTCGGTCGCCGGCGAAGTCGCGCGCCACGACCTGCCAGCCGTACTCGATCGCGGTTGCTCCGGACTGCTCGTCAGGCTGAATCGGCGGCCGCCACCAGGAGCAACTCGACACGGAACGTTCGAGATCGGCGAGGATTCGGTCGGCCTCGTCGGCGTTCACCCGGTAGACGTCCTGTGTGAGCACCGACTCCACGGTCAGGCGACCGGCGCTCCCCGGAAACCGCATTTGGCTACGGGACCGCGAGTAGCGGGACACCACCGGAGTCACGGACAATCCGTGCTCCCTCGCGCACTCGTCGAGCAACGGGTCGACCCGCACCGTCTCCCGGGCACCGGATTCTCCGACCTCGCTATCTGTCGGCACCGGCAGATCGGACTTCGACAATAGGGCTTCGGCGGGTACCCCGGCACTGGTCGCACCGGCTCCGTCCCCGCTCGCGACGACCGTGCCCGCCTGCCCGGGGCGGTTGACCCACGTAACGGTGGCACCTGAGAACACCAGTACGGCTACCGCCGCGGTCAGAGCCCTCCGCCGGCTGCGTCGGCGTGCACGGGCGCGCAGTTCGCTCGACTCGGCCCAGCGCACGCTCCGCAGATCGCGGTGCATGATCTCAACGAACGACGGGTCCTCGTCACGCATCGGCGGCCTCCTCCAGGTCCGAGACGGCAAGCAGCCCGGCGAGCGCGGTGCGCCCGCGGGAGAGCCGGGCCTTGACGGTGCCCACCGGGGCGTCGGTCTGCCGGGCAACCTCCGCCACCGGCATGCCGAGCAGGTAGTAGAGCGCGATCGCGGTGCGCTGCTCCTCGGGGAGCCGGCGCAGCGCGGCCACCACGTCCACGGTGTCGGTGCCAGGGGCAGGGGTCGTTTCGACGGCACCGTGCCGCAGGTATGCCCGGGCCCGGCTGCGCAGGCTGCGCCACCGGCTCACCGCGATCCGGGAGGCGACGACCCGGGTCCACGCCTCCGGGTCGTCGTAGCCGCTCACCGTCGACCAGCGCTGCCAGGTCCGGATGTACGCCTCCTGCACCGCGTCCTGCGCCTCGGCGAGGTTGCCGGTGAGCACGTACACGAAGCCGAGCAGCCGTTGCCGGCTGCCTCGGTAGAACTCGTCGAACTCTTCGACGTCCGGCACCTGGCTACCTCCCCCGTGGCGGTCGCAGGGGACACGCGCCGGACGGTGTGCGTGGTTGCCCGCTCAGTCGAGCATTTTCTCCAGTTCGGCCAGCGGGAACTCACCGGCCGGGATCCGCTCCCGCACGGCCCGGCGGACCGCCTGCTGTATCGCGGCGTTGACCGGCGTCGGTACTCCGTGCAGCCTGCCCAGCAGCACGACCTCGCCGTTGAGGTGGTCGGTCTCGACCGAGCCGGCGCCCCGGGCCAGGCTCTGCCAGGTGGATCCGCCGGAGCGTTGCTCGCCGCCGACCGGCCGGTGCTGCACGAGGTCGCCGCGTTCGGCCGCCTCGTCCGTCTGGCTGGTGTACGCGATGCCGGCTGCGGCCAGTGCCGCCTCGCCCTCGGCCCGGACCCGGCCGGTCAGCTCCGTGGGGATGTCCCGGCCGAAGAGCGCCTGGAGCCCGTTGCCGAGGTTCCCGAGGAGCTTGCCGTACTTCCAGCGCATCACGTCCGGCCGCACCGGCGCGACGAAACCGGCGGCGGTCAGGTCGGCGGCGACCGCGCGATCGGTGTCGTCCGAACCGGACGGATAGCGACCGACGTGCAGCACCCCCGGATGCGGATGCCCGTTGGCCACGACGACGCCGGGTTCGAGGTGGGTGGCGGGGAGCCAGACGCAGACGCCGTGCACCCGGGCGAAGAGCCGCAGTGCGGCGGGCTCGTTGACCACGCCGTTCTGCGCGGTGAACAGGGGTAGCCGCTCGCCCGCGGTTCCGCCGCCGTCCACCGGGGCGTCGACCCAGGCGGCCAGGGCCGCGGCGGTGTCCTGCGACTTGACGGTGAGCACGAGCACGGTGTCGGGTGGCAGGGGACGCCCGTCCGGGTCGTCGACCGCCGGCAGCCGTACGGTGCGTTCCTGCTCCGGCTGGCGAAGGGTCAGGCCGCGTTCCCGGAGCGCGGCCAGGTGCGCTCCCCGCGCCACAAGTGTGACGTCGTGACCGGCCGCCGCGAGCCGCCCGCCGATGGTCCCGCCGACGGCGCCGGCCCCAATGATCACGTACCGCATGCGGCCCATTCTGCCCCGTCCCGCTCTCTGCGACCTCGTGTGGCGCGGCGCCCGCCCGGCCGCCGGGACCGCCGAACCGGGTGCGGTCAGCGGGTGGGCAGGAGGTTGCCGTCCAGAAGGGGATCGGCCAGGAGGGTGGCGCCGACAACCAGCACGACCAGGTTGACCAGGGCGAAGACGGTGACCCAGAAGAACGCCGGGAACGGGGTGAGTCCGGCGAGCTGGTCGGCGTCGGAGGCGGGCATACGCCCCCGGGACCGCAGCCGTTGCAGCTCGACCACCGGCCGTACCCCGCCGAGCAGCAGGAACCACACCCCGGTGTACGCGAACGCGGCCTGCACCTGCGGCGAGGTGTACCAGGAGACGGCGAGCACCACACCGCCGGTGACGAGCAGCGACACCACGCCGAAGGCGTTGCGGATCATCACGAGCATCGCGAGCAGCAGCACGACGGCCACCCACAGCAGCAGCGTGATCCGGTTTCCGCCGAGCAGCCAGGCGCCGGCCAGTCCGACCAGCGGTGGGGCGACGTACCCGGCGAGCAGCGTGAGGATCATGCCCGGCCCGGAGGGACGGCCGGCGGAGAGGGTCAGTCCCGAGGTGTCCGAGTGCAGCCGGATGCCGCGCAGCTTTCGGCCGGTGAGCAGGGCGACCAGCGCGTGGCCACCCTCGTGGGCGATGGTGATCGCGTTGCGCGCGACCCGCCACGGCAGGCGGGTGGAGACCACCAGCAGCGCGGCGAGCCCGGTCAGCACGACCAGCAGCGGCGGCGGGTCGGGCTGCGCGCCGAGCAGCCGGTCCCACAGGTCGGTCAGCCCGTCGAACGACAACATGGGGCGCGAGCCTACCGGTTCGACCCGCCGACGATCACCTGTGTTACCCAGGGTGACTCGTCGCGCACGTCACGTCCAGATCTAACGCCGTCATGCCACCGGATGAAAGTTTCTTTTGCCCCCCTTGCGATCTTGGTTGCTTACCTCCAATGATTTCCATCAATGGATTCATCCTCATCCCCCTGGAGGTATCCGTGTCCCGTACCAGATCATCGCTGCGGCGTCTCCTCGCGACCGGCCTCACCGTCGTCGCCACCGCAGCCACAGTGCTCGTCGCCACCGCCGGGCCGGCCGCGGCCGCCACCGTTCCCGGCATCGACGTCTCGCACTACCAGGGCGCCATCAACTGGACCAGCGTCCGCAACGCGGGCATCCAGTTCGCCTTCATCAAGGCCACCGAGGGCACGAGCTACAAGGACCCACGCTTCAACACCAACTACGTGGCCGCCTACAACGCGGGCGTCATCCGCGGGGCGTACCACTTCGCCCGGCCCAACATCTCCTCCGGCGCGGTCCAGGCGAACTACCTGGCCTCGAACGGAGGCGCCTGGTCCGCCGACAGCCGCACGCTCCCCGCGGCGCTGGACCTGGAGGCCAACCCGTACAGCGGCGGCTACTGCTACGGCCTCAGCACGACCGGGATGCGGAACTGGGTACAGGACTTCCTGAACACCTACCGCTCGCGCACCGGCCGCTACGCCGTCATCTACACCACCACCAGCTGGTGGAACCAGTGCACCGGCAGCTGGAGCGGGCCGTGGGGCAACCACCCGCTCTGGATCGCCCGCTGGGCCAGCGCGCCCGGCACCCTGCCGGCCGGCGCCCCGGTTTGGAGCTTCTGGCAGTACACCAGCACGGGCAGCGTCGCCGGCATCAGCGGCAACGTCGACCGCAACTACTGGAACGGTGACCGCTCGCGACTGATCGCGCTGGCGAACAACACCCCGTGAACCAGGTGGCGGCAGCGGGACCGGCTGTCACCGTACGGTCGACAACCGGTCCGGCTGCCGCCACGCACCTGCGTGATCAGGCCCGTCGCCGGTAGCGGACGGGCGCCGCCACCCGGGCGGGCAGCGCATCCTCGTGGACCTGGGCCCCGCGCCGGACCACCAGCCAGGCGCCCACCCCGGCGACGGTGACGGCCACGACGCTGAAGAGCGCGACGAGCGCCGGGATTCCGAGGCCGGCCAGGAACAGAACGGCGTCACCGAACGCGACGAGCATCCACAGTGCCACGCGGGACCGAAAGTCCCTCCGTCGGTAGCCCATGTCGTACCTCCTTCCGTCGTCAAGGTCCAGTTACCCCGGACGGCGGGAGGTCATGCGAGGACGACTCGCATAGGCGCGGGTACCGCGGTCAGTCCCGCCGATCCGGCACGAACTCGCGGAAAATCATCTCGAAGTCGGGCAGGCTGCCGTTCCAGTCCTTCTGCGCGACCTCCCAGCGGAGGGCGAACCCCCGGTTGTGGGCGGTCACGAAACCCCGGTTCCGGACGTGGATCCGGGTGCCGTCGCGGGTCTCCAGCCAGTCCCAGTCCGCGCAGGTCCGCCACCGGCAGTCGATGGTCCGGATGCCGAGGTTCTCGTAGTTGTCGACCAGCCGATGCCGAGCCGGCTCGATGTCCCGCCACGCCTTCGCCGCGTCCGATCCCGGAGTGCTGGTCCGGTCGATCGTCAACTCCCCGACGCCGTTCGGGTCCGAGTACCGTACCCAGGTTCCGCCGGCGCTGCGCGTCCATCCCTTCGGGATCGGCAGTGAAAAGCCGACCGGATCCTTGCGCAACGACCACCCGGCCGGGAGGCCGCTGCTCGGAGAGACACTCGGGGAGAGACTCGCGCTCGGCGTCACACTCGGCGCGGCACTGGTCGGCGGCGCCGACGCGGGCGAGGACGCCGCCGGCGCGGAGGCCGACGCCGAACCGACGCTCGATCCGGCCGTCGGAGTGTCACCGCCCTCGGGGTCGTCACCACTGGTCAGCAGCGGCACGACCACCGCGAGGCCGACCAGGAGCACGGCCACCAGCACGCCGACGAGCAGGTTGCGCCGCTTGCGGTCGGACGTGGTGCCGTCGGCCACCGGGATCGACGCCCGCCCGGTCGGGGCGGCCGATGGGCTCACCGGCAGCACCGACGTCGGAGTGACCGACCGGCGCGGTGCGGGGGCGGGCCGTTCGTCTCGCCGACCGCCGGATCGCTTCGCCGCAGTCCGGTCGGCGGCGTTTCCGGACGCACCAGCGCTCTCGGTGCGCTCGCTGCCGGCCGCGGCCGCCGGACGGTCCACCTTGGCGGTGAGGTCGGCATCCTGGGCCGGCAGGTCGACCTTCGTCGTCGGCCCGTCGGCGCCCGACCGGTCGACCTTGGTCGTCGGCTCGGCATCGGCGCTCGACCCGTCGACCTTCGTCGTCGGCTCCGCGTCCACGGCCGGAAGGTCCATCTTCGCGGTCGTGCCCGCGCTGGCGGTGGACGCCGACCGGTCGACCTTCGTCGTCGGCTCGGCGTCCGCGGCCGAGCGGTCCACCTTCGCCGTCGGGTCCGCGTCCACGCTCGAACGGTCCACCTTCGCGGTGGGCGCGGCGTCGGCACCGGCCGACACCTTCGCTGCGGCGCCGGCCGCGGGTCCCGCCATGGCGGAGGCCGACGGCGTACGCGGCGCCGGCGGGGCGACGGGCGGCGCCGCGGGTTCGGCGGGACGGGGGGCCGCCACCACGGTCGGTCGCGGCAGCCGTGGACCGTTCGGCCCCGGCCTGCGTACGCCATCGAGCAGTGAGATCCCGCGCGCACGCCGGCCGTTGGCCCGCTGCAGCATGCGTTCCGCCGTCTCGGCGGTGATCCGCTCTCTCGGGTCCTTGCGCAGCAGCCCCTGCAGCACCGGCTTGAGCGGGCCGGCGTTCTTCGGTGGCGGCAGCGGCTCGGTGGCCAGCGCCGCGAGGGTGCCGATCGCCGACGGCCGCGCGTACGGAGACTTGCCCTCGACCGCGGCGTAGAGAGTGGCACCCAGCGACCAGAGGTCGGCCTCCGGCCCGGCGGTGCCGTCGTGCGCCCGCTCCGGCGCGATGTACGCAGGCGAACCGAGCACCATCCCGGTGCGGGTGACGTTCGGGTCACCCGGGATGGTGGCGAGGCCGAAGTCGGTCAGCACCACCCGTCCGTCGTTGCCGAGGAGCACGTTGCCCGGCTTGACGTCACGGTGCATCACTCCGGCCTTGTGGGCGGCCTTCAACGCGCCGAGCACACCGAGACCGATCTCGATCGCGCGAGCCGACGGCACCGGGCCGGACCCGGCGAGGGTGTCCTGCAACGACTTCGACGCGACGTACTCCATGACGATCCACGGATCGCCGTCGGTGCGCAGCACGTCGAAGATGCGGACGACGTTGATGTGGTTGAGCCGGGCGATGGCTCGCGCCTCCCGCAGCGAACGTTCCCGCATCTCACGGCGCTCGTCGTCGGTGAGGCTGGGCGGCGGGACCAGTTCCTTGATGGCCACGTCGCGGTGCAGTACCTCGTCGCGCGCCTTCCACACCCGACCCATGCCGCCCTGACCGAGCGGCGAAATCAGCCGGTATCGGTCAGCGACGAGTCGGGGAAGCGCGTTCGACATCGCAGAGACGGTACCCGGCCATGCTGACAGCCACACCGGCGGCACGCCACAGCGCGGTGAAGCTCGAGTTCCCCGGCGCGTACCCTGGCTGCCATGTCTGCCGAAGAGCCGCTGTTCCAGGTCGTCCGCGGGGTACCGACCGCCGAGGAACTGGCCGCGCTGGTCGGCGCGGTCGTCGCCCGGTCACGGCCGGCGGCCGTCGCCGCTCCGATCGCAGCGTCCGCCTGGGCACGCAGCGGCCGGCCGGTCGGCCGGGGAGCGACCGCCGGCCCCGGCGCCTGGCGCGCCTACAGCCTGCCCCGCTGAACCGGCCCGCTCCGCGCCACTGTTCCTGCACCGCGTTCGTTCCGTCGCCCCGCATCCGGCCCGGTCGCAATCGTGGGGCTGCCAGGGTCGCCTCCACCCGTTAACCTCACTCAGGGAAACGGAGCCGTCACGGCATGGGAGGGTCGATGATCCCTGAGGAGGAGCGCCCCGCGGCCTGGCTGAGGGGCTACGGGGCCATCGACGCCGACATCCACCAGCTGAGAGAGTTCGCCGACCGGCTCGCGGCCGAGGTCGAACGCAACTACGCGCCGCACCTGTCCTACATCGCCCAGGACGTGACGGCACCGCTGCCCAACCCCTGCGACGCGTTCATCGAGCTGGTGCACTTCCTGCAGGCCCATCACGAGACGCAGCAGGCCAGCGTCGACATGGTCTGGGGCGTGTGCGGGGCCACCGGCCACCTCGCCGCAGCCGCGGGCACCGTCGCCGACCGGTACGCAGGGGCCGACGCCTTCTCCGCAGCCCGGGTGGCCGACGTCGAGAACGCGCTCACCGACCCGCGCGCGGTCCTGCCCGCCGGTCCGCCGTCCGTGCTGCTCAGCGACCCGACCGGCCCCGAAACCGACCCGGTGGTGCGCGCATGATCGAGCGGGGCGGCGGCCGTACGTCCGGCCTCACCGACTGGCACCGAATGGACGTGAACAGCATGTGGGCCTGCCTGCAGGACCACGACACCACCAACCACTGGAAGCAGGTCGCCGGCTGGCGCAAGATCTGCGACCTGGCGCAAACCCACCTCAGCCGGCTCCAGGAATACCGGCGAGGACTCGCCGAGGTGTGGCCTCCGGCCACCAACACGGCCGCCCACGCGTACCTCGCCCGACTCGACGAGCTGATCGACAAGGTGCGCCGCACCCACGACGCCGCCGCCACCAACTACACCACGCTCGCCGCCGCCACCCAGGCCATCAGCGGCACCCGCGCCAGCCTTCAGAAGATCCACGAGGAGTACGCGGCCAAACTCCAGCAGAAGCAGGCGTACGAAGCGATAACCGCCGACCCGAAGGCGGTCATGGGCAGCCGCTTACCTGACCGGCCAGTCACCGACGCCGACCTGGAGCAACTGAACGTACGAGCGCGCGGCATCATGTACGGCCTCAGCACCGAACTCCAACAAGCCCAAGTGGCACTACGCCAACCTCCATCGCCGATGAGGCCGCCAAGCCAGTCGGACAACCCCGATGTCTACGGGCCAGGCCCTACACCAGCAGTTCCGCCCGTCGTCCCGATGCCCGCACTACCGCCCGCACGGACAGAGTCAGTGACCCTCGGCAGAGGAACAATTCTGCCCGCCGCAGCCGCGTCGTCATCAATCGGGCCAGTGTTGGGTGCCGCCAATGGACCGACGATTTCTCCGCCCAAGATGGAAACGCCAACAGCACCACCATCGATGATCCCCAGTTCAACGCCTAACCCGCCTTCAGGAACACCTGCCCTACCCACCGTTCGTGACGCCCGTGGCCTAGCCTCGAATGCTTCGGGTAGGTTCAGTATTAGCGACCGCAATATTCCGCCAACTGCGCGCCCATCGCCTCAACCGCGAGCAATGCCGTTCGGCGGGCTAATCGGAAATGCCCCGGGCTCGGCCACCGGACATCCGACCTCGAGCAGTTCTCAGGCGGGTCGGCCCAATCCTGTCAATGGAGTAATAGGGGGCGGCGCCGGTACAACACCTGCGGGTGGAGCGGGTTCCCGCCCCGGCAGAGGTCGCGGCTTCGGATCGCCGCCATTCGGCGCCGCGCCAAATATGGGAACGAGTGCCATTCCGGGCGGCGGCGAGGCAACCCGAACTCAAGCCCCCTGGGCTTCCGACGGGAAGAAGTCAAGGAAGTGGGATCCGACCAATCCATGGGAGGTCGACAGAGGCGTCAATCCCGTAGTGATGCCTCCCGACGAAGATGGCCCCATTGATCCCGGCCCGGCCATCGGTCTCAAGCGGTGATCCTTCATGCAACAGCCTCGACAGTTGCACTGCTTGCAGCCTTCAGTACGGCACCATGCGAGCCCGCGTGCCCAACGGTAGCCATCTATCGAGCTGAGCCCATGCAGGAAGGCGTCGATCTGGTTCGGGATGATCAGTGGCATTTGAGGTACCTAAAGGCCACTGAAGCCCATCAGCTGTCACAAGGCGAGGGTGTCGTCGTTGCAGTACCCGATACTGGTGTAGACCAACATCCAGACTTGCGGAATAACCTGTTGCCAGGAGTTGATATTATTCCTGGCGGCACCGGGGATGGGCGAGAGGATAGGGATAGCCACGGAACATCAATGGCGGGACTAATTGCAGCTCATGGTCGAGGCGACACCAAAGGAGCGCTCGGAATTGCGCCACAAGCCAAAATTCTACCAATCCTCGACTCACCCCCGCATGGTAGAGGCGAGCCGACGGCCTTGGCCCAAGGAATTGAATATGCCGTAGCGCAAGGCGCAGATGTCATCAACATATCCAGTGCAGGCAGCGCCACCCCACGCCTAAAACAAGCTGTCCGAACTGCAATAGCCGCGGACATTGTCATCGTCGCAGCGGTAGGAAACAGGCCGGAAGACAGCAGGGTTGCCTATCCCGCGTCTGAGGACGCGGTTATAGCCGTCGGCGGCGTAACGCGATCCGGCATTTATGCAGAAGTCTCCGTTAAAGGGCCCGAGATCGACCTCGTCGCGCCCGCAGTAGACATCTACAGCACCAGCTACGACGGGAAGTATTCGAAGGGCACCGGAACATCGGGGGCTACGGCGATCGTGGCTGGGGCGGTGGCGTTGATTCGGTCGAAGTACCCGTACCTGCCGGCGCGGGAGGTCGTGCATCGGCTGACCGCCACAGCCATCGACAAGGGCCCGCCTGGGCGGGACGACGAGTACGGCTACGGCGTGATCGATATCGTCGCGGCGTTGACTGCTGACGTACCGCCGCTTGGGTTCGAATCGTCAACGCCGAGCGCACCGGCGGGCGGCGGCCCGAGCACGACGGCGGCCGCGGAACCTCCCGGCGACAGTTTCAGCAGCGGCAACGCGGCGACCATCCGCGGGCTGGCCACGCTCGGTGTGATCGTGGCCGTCGGCGTGACGTGGGCGGTGATCGTGCGTCGACGGCGGCGCAGCGATGACCCGCCGCCGCGGATCAGCCGCTGACGAGCGCCCTACGCGTGGTTTGTGGCAATTACAGCCGCGGTGCGGGGCCCGGCGACCGTTGGTCAACTCACCTTCCTTGAAGTCGGGGTGTCCCAGGCGCGGCGATACCCCGACTTCAAGGAAGGTGAGTTGATCTTGCGTCTGCGGCGCCAGACGATGCCAGGCAGCGCCGCGCCAGGCAGCGCCGCGCCAGGCAACGCCAAGCGACGCCGCGCCACGCAACGCAAACGCCTTGCCAGGCGACGCCGCGCCAGACCGGACCAGGCACGGCACCCGGGCGAGGGTCCACAACACCAGACGGGCCCGCAGCGCACCGGACGCCGCACCACCACCAGCCCGGGACCGCACCACCACCAGCCGGGGCCGAAGCGCACCGTGCCACGCCGCACCACCACCAGCCCGGGACCGCACCACCACCAGCCCGGACCCCACCGTGACCCGGGCGGGACCGCACCACAACCAGGCCGGGCCGCGCCAGACCAGGTGGGAGGAGTGGGGCGCCGGGCGGGGTGTGCCGGGTGCCGCACGGCCCGTTGTTGAAGTTGAGCCGGTAACGTCGGCGGGGTGCGTGATCAGCTGCCGCTCCGCCTCGTGCTCGCCTCTGCGAGTCCCGCCCGCCGCAAGATCCTGCAAGCCGCCGGCATCGAGCCGGATGTGCTGGTCAGCGGTGTCGACGAATCCCTGGTGGTTACGGACCGGGCCGACGAGCTCTGCCTGGAGTTGGCTCGGTTGAAGGCGCAGGCGGTGCTCACCCGGCTGCGTCCGGCCACCGACCAGCGCACTCTGGTGATCGGCTGCGACTCGGTACTCGAGTTCGATGGTGAGGTCCTCGGCAAGCCGGCTGATTCTGCCGACGCCGGGCGGCGCTGGCGCCGGATGCGTGGACGCAGTGGCGTCCTGCACAGTGGCCACTGCCTCATCGACGTTACGGCGGCGCGCCGCGCCGAGGCGGTCGCCTCCACGGTGGTCCACTTCGCGGACATCAGCGACGAGGAGATCGACACGTACGTGGCCACCGGTGAGCCGCTGGCCGTGGCGGGGGCCTTCACGATCGACGGCTTGGGCGGCCCGTTCGTGCAGCGAATCGAGGGTGACCCGAGCACGGTCATCGGGCTATCGCTGCCCCTGCTCCGCAAGCTTTTCGCCGACCTCGGCCTGCGGATCACCGACTTGTGGACGAAGGTTGCGCCGGGCGGCCAATCGGTCGAGCCGCTCGGCTAGCGTGCCACCATGACCACCAAGTCGATCCCGCTGACGGACGAGCTGCACGCGTATCTCGTCGGGCACGGCTCGCCGCCTGACGAGATCATCCGTGACCTCGCCGAGGAGACCCGCGCCGTGCTGCCGGACCAGGCGACCATGCAGGTCGCGCCGGAACAGGCGGCGTTCCTGACCTTCCTCACCCGGCTGATGGGTGCGCGGAAGGCGGTGGAGGTGGGCACCTTCACCGGCCTCTCCGCGCTGGCCATCGCCCGCGGGCTGGCCGACGGCGGGCGACTCACCTGCTTCGACATCTCCGAGGAGTACACCGGGATCGCCCGCCGCTACTGGGCGCGGGCCGAGGTGGACGACCGGATCGAGCTGCGTATCGGCCCGGCCGGGGACACTCTGCGCGAGCTGCCACACAAACGGTATCTCGACTTCGCGTTCATCGACGCGGACAAGACTGGTTACCCGATCTACTGGGCGGAGCTGGTGCCACGGATGCGCCCCGGTGGCGTGATCGCCGTGGACAACGTGCTGCGCGGCGGCAGGGTGATCGCCCCACAGGACGAAGGCGACCGGGCGATCGCCGCCTTCAACGACGAGGTGCTCGCCGACGTCCGGGTCGACGCGGTGATGCTGCCGATCGCGGACGGACTCACGCTGGCCCGGGTGCGCTGACCGCACCCGCGAAAGTGCGGTCAACAAACCGCCGCGAGGTGCGAGGTGCGATCAACGCACCACCGCACTGATCGACTCCGGTTCATTGATGTCGGGGTGTCGGACACCCTCCGGCACCCCGACATCAATGAAGCCGTGTGGATCAAGCGCGCCGCGGGCCGAGCGGTACCAGTTTCAGCGGACGGTACGGGCGAACTGCCGGGCCGCCCAGTAGACGCCGAGCACGGCGAGCGCGGCCACGATGGTCAGCCCCTGCCAGACCTTGTCGTTGCCCAGGTCGCCGGCGAAGAGCGCACGGGTGCCGTCGACGGCCCAGGAGAACGGGTTCCAGTCGGCGATGCCCTGCAACCAGCCGGGCGCGAACTGGAGCGGCAGCAGGATGCCGGAGAGCAGCAGCACCGGCTGGGCCACGGTGTTCATCAGCGGGGCCAGGGCGTCCTCGCTCTTGACCTTGAGCGCGACGCCGTAGGAGACGGCCGAGGTCATCAGCGCGATCAGCGCGAGCATCAGGTACGCGAGCAGCAGGTCTCCCAGGACGACACGCAGGTCGAACGCGAGGGCGAGCAGCGTGATGATGATCGCCTGCACGATCAGCGAGACGACGTCCCGCAGCGAGCGGCCGAGCAGCAGGGCGAGCCGGCTGATCGGGGTGACCCGGGACCGCTCGATCACACCGGCGCGCAGTTCGGCGATCAGGCCGAAGCCCTGGAACAAGCCGCCGAAGATGGCCAGCAGCACCAGCAGACCGGGCACGAAGATCTTGTAGGCCGCGGCCTGGGTCGGCGCGTTGAGCGCGGGCTTGAGCAGCGGAGCGAACAGCAGGAGGTACATCACCGGCTGGAAGACGCCGACGAAGACCCAGACCGGGTTACGGATGAGCAGCTGGAACTGTCGTTGGAAGATGAGCCAGGTGTCGCGGGCGAGCTTCATGATCAATCTCCGGTTGGTCAGGACTCGCGCAGCGAGCGGCCGGTCTTGGTGAGGAAGACGTCGTCGAGGCTGGGGCGGTGCAGCTCGATCGAGGAGAGGGCGACACCGACCTGGTCCAGCCGGCGGAGGATCTGCGGGATCGCGGTGGCGCCCTCCTCGACGTACAGCCGCAGACCGCCGTCGTCGACGGTTTCCAGCTTCCGGACGTACGCCTCGCCGTCGAGCGCCTTCGCGGCCTGCGGCGTGCCGACGACGTCGAGGCCGACCTGAACCACGTCGCCGGAGATCTCCCGCTTCAGGTCGGCCGGAGTCCCCTCGGCGACCACCTGGCCATGATCCATGATCGCGATCCGGTCGCAGAGCGCGTCGGCCTCGTCCAGGTAGTGGGTGGTGATGAAGACGGTCATCCCATCGGTACGCAGCCGGCGGATCTCGTCCCACATGTGTGCGCGGCTCTGCGGGTCGAGACCGGTGGTCGGCTCGTCCAGGAAGACGATCTTCGGCTCGTGGATGATGCCGAGGGCGATCTCCACCCGCCGCCGCTGACCGCCGGAGTAGGTCTTGCACTTGCGGTCGGCGAACTCGGCGAGCTGGAAGGCGTCGAGGGCGCGCGCCGCGCGCTCGTGCGCCTCGGCTTTGCCGATCCCGTACAGCCGGGCCTGGAGCACCAGCTCTTCGCGGTCGGTGGATTCGTCCCAGGTGCTGCCGCCCTGGGCCACGTAGCCGATCCGGCGGCGCACCTCGCCCGGCGCCTTACGCAGGTCGGCGCCCGCGATGATCGCCTCACCGTCGTCCGGCTCGATGAGCGTGGCGAGCATGCGCAGCGTGGTCGTCTTGCCGGCGCCGTTGGGGCCGAGGAATCCGAAGATCTCTCCCTCGGTGACGGTCAGGTCGACGCCGCGGACCGCTTCGACGGTCTTCGTCTCCCGCCCGGCGCGGGAGCGGAAGGACTTGCGTAATCCCCTGGTCTCGATCAATGCGTGCTCCTGGTCGTCCGGGCCGGTACGGCCGGGTCGGCGGGGAAGGCAGCGCGGTCGGCCGCCGCCGGGCCGCCGATGGCCGGCGCGGGACGGCGTTCTTCCCCTACGTCGCAACGAGGCTAACGCGATATAGCTTTTCTGGTCAACGTTGATTATTCAGACTGGGACGGATGCCTGGGCAGTTGCTGCTCCCACCCGGACCAACCTTCCGCCCGCTCCAGTCCAGCAGGCAGGTACGACACACCGGAGTCGAGGCGTTCTGCGATGCGCTCGCACCAGGCGGCCTCGACTTCCGCCCGGGCCGTCCAGAGCTCGAACATCCAACCCACGTGGACCGGCTTGGTGTCGCGCAGCCAGTCCGACTCCAACGAGGTCCGCATCCACGCCATCCCGGCCCGCAGCAGGATCGCCCGGTTACGCAGCGCGGCCGCCGCCTCGTCGCGGGGCAGCGCCGGCAGGAAGGAGAAGGCGGCCGCGAACGGGTCCGTCGGCTCGTTCACCTGCCACCAGAGCCCACGCAGCAGCGACTCGAACTCCTCCTGGCCCTTCTCGGTGATCTCGTACGTCGTGCGGGCCGGCCGGCCGCCGACCTGCTCGGTCGCGACCGTCCGCAGCAGCCCCTCCTCGGTCAGCTTGCGCAGTGCGTGGTAGATCGAGCCGGGCTGTACGTTCGCCCACTTGTCGGCGCTCCAGCTGAGCAGCTCGCGGCGCACGTCGTAGCCGTGCACGGGCTGCATCCAGCGGACCAGACCGAGAATCATCATTCGCGTGGCAGACACGGAAGAAGCGTATTAGGCAAAGTTGACTAAGGCGCGATGTGACCGCGCCCCAACCCGCACTGAGCGATCGTTAGGGCCACTTCGGTGGCCTATACACTCCCGGTCAATGACCTCCCGGGAGGAGCCCCCACGGTGCGTAAGGTACTCATCGCCAACCGCGGCGAGATCGCCGTTCGCGTCATTCGCGCCTGCCGCGACGCCGGTCTGGAGAGCGTCGCCGTCTACGCTGACTCCGACCGGGACGCGCTGCACGCGACGCTCGCCGACGAGGCGTACGCCCTGGGCGGGGACACCGCGGCGGACAGCTACCTGCGCATCGACAAGCTGATCGACATCGCGGCCAGGTCCGGGGCCGACGCCGTGCACCCGGGCTACGGTTTTCTCTCCGAGAACGCCGATTTCGCCCAGGCCGTCATCGACGCGGGGCTGACCTGGATCGGCCCGACCCCGCAGGCGATCCGCGACCTCGGCGACAAGGTGACCGCCCGGCACATCGCCCAGCGCGCCGGCGCGCCGTTGGTCCCCGGCACCCCGGACCCGGTCACCGGCGCCGACGAGGTGATGGCGTTCGCCGTCGACCACGGCCTGCCGGTCGCGATCAAGGCCGCCTTCGGCGGTGGCGGGCGGGGCCTCAAGGTCGCCCGCACCATGGAGGAGATCCCGCAGCTGTTCGAGTCGGCCACCCGCGAGGCGGTCGCGGCGTTCGGCCGCGGTGAGTGCTTCGTCGAGCGCTACCTCGACAAGCCACGCCACGTCGAGGCGCAGGTCCTGGCCGACCAGCACGGCAATGTGATCGTGGTGGGCACCCGGGACTGCTCACTCCAGCGGCGGCACCAGAAGCTGGTCGAGGAGGCGCCCGCGCCGTTCCTCACCGACGCCCAGCGCGCACAGATCCACGAGAGCGCCAAGGCGATCTGCCGCGAAGCCGGCTACCACGGCGCCGGTACCGTCGAATACCTGGTCGGCGGCGACGGCACCATCTCCTTCCTGGAGGTGAACACCCGGCTCCAGGTCGAGCACCCGGTCACCGAGGAGACCGCCGGCATCGACCTCGTCCGCGAGCAGTTCCGCATCGCCGACGGGGAGAAGCTGCGCTTCGCGGGGGACCCGACCCCTCGTGGGCACGCCATCGAGTTCCGGATCAACGGCGAGGATCCCGGCCGCAACTTCCTGCCCGCCCCGGGTGCCATCACCGCGCTGCGACTGCCGACCGGCCCCGGCGTACGGGTGGACACCGGCATCTCGGCCGGTGACGTGATCGGTGGCAACTTCGACTCGCTGCTGGCCAAGGTGATCATCGTCGGGGAGACCCGTACCGAGGCGTTGGAGCGGGCCCGCCGGGCGCTCGACGAGATGGTCGTCGACGGCATGGCGACGGCCCTGCCGTTCCATCGCCTGGTGGTCCGGGACCCGGCCTTCACCTCGGAGCCGTTCACCGTACACACCCGGTGGATCGAGACCGAGTTCGACAACACGGTCCCGCCGTTCACCGCGACCCCCGGCCCCGCCGCCGAGCCGGCCGAACGGGAGACCGTCGTGGTCGAGGTGGGCGGCAAGCGGCTGGAGGTCACCCTGCCGGCCGGTCTGGGCGCGGGTACGAGCACGGCCGCGCCGGCCGCCCGCAAGCCGGCCCGCCGGGGCGGTGGTGCCGCCAAGGCCGGTGCCACGGTCAGCGGCGACGCGCTCACCTCCCCCATGCAGGGCACCATCGTCAAGGTCGCCGTGGCGGACGGGGACAGCGTCGCCGAGGGTGACCTGATCGTGGTGCTGGAGGCGATGAAGATGGAGCAGCCGCTGCACGCCCACAAGGCGGGCGCGGTCAGTGGCCTGACCACGGACGTCGGCGCGGTGATCACCGCGGGCGCCGCGATCTGCACCATCTCCTGACGCTTTCGAACGGGCGCGCCCTCCGGATGCGAGGGCCCGCCCGTTCGTGTGTCAGCGGAGGGCCTCGGCGGCCACCGCCCGTACCGCGCTGGTGAGGGCGTTCAGCGCCGCCGACTCCAGCCGCCAGTGCTGCCAGTACAGCGGCACGTCCACCTGCCGGCCCGGGGCGATGTCGACGCACACCCCGGACGCCAGGTCGTCCTCGGCGATCTGCTCGGGCACCAGACCCCAGCCGAGCCCGTGCCGGATGGTCTCGCTGAACGCCGGCACCGACGGCACGTAGTGCACGGGCGGGTCCAGCGTCCGTCCGGTCACCGTACGGATGAAGCGGTGCTGCAACCGGTCCTTCCGATCGAAGACGACCGCGGGCGCGGCGGCCAGCGCCGCCGGGGTCGTACCGTCGGCGAAGTTCGTGGCGGCCAGCGCCGGGGCGGCCAGCGCCCGGTAGCGCATGGCACCGAGCGGGCGTACCCGGCAGCCCTGGACCGCCTCGCGTTGTGCGGTCACCGCCGCCGTCACCACGCCGTCGCGGAGCAGTTCGGCGGTGTGGTCCTGGTCCTCCTGCCGGATGTCGAGGGAGAGTTCCAGCCCTTCGGGCAGCCGGGCCAGCGCGGCGGGGAACCAGGTGGCGAGCGAGTCCGCGTTCACCACCACGGCCAGCCGGGTCCGCGTGCCGGCGCCGGTGAGCGGGCCGCGGGCGTCGGCCAACGCCTCCCGCTCCAGGAGTACGACTTGCCCGGCGAGACGCAGCAGCGGCGCGCCCGCCTCGGTGGCCACGCAGGGGCGGGCCCGCCGGACGAGCACCTGCCCGACCGTCTCCTCCAGTGCCTTGACCCGCTGGCTCACGGCCGACGGGGTGACGTGCAGCAGCCGGGCCGCCGACTCGAAGCTGCCCTCCGAGACCACGGCGGCGAGGGTACGCAGCTGCACGAAGTCGAGCCCTTCCATCAGCACAGCTTAACTAGGCTCAAAATCTTTAGCTCGACTCATGCAATGCGCCCACCTACGGTCGGTGACGTGCTCAGCTCCGCCGCCGCCGGCTTCTCCGTCTCCATCGCCCTGATCGTCGCCATCGGGGCGCAGAATGCCTTCGTCCTGCGTCAGGGCCTGCGCCGGGAGCACGTCGTACCCGTCGTCCTCACCTGCGCCGCCTCGGACGCGCTGCTGATCGGGGCGGGCATCGCCGGTGTCGGCACGCTGGTGACCGGCCGGCCCGTCCTGCTCACCGCGATCCGCTGGGGCGGTGCCGCGTTCCTGCTCTGCTACGCGGCGCTCGCCGCTCGCCGCGCCCTGCGGCCCGGCGCGCTGCTGCCCACCGAGCGGCCGCCGGCCACCCTGGGCGCCACCCTGCTGGCCTGCCTCGCCTTCACCTACCTGAACCCGCACGTCTACCTCGACACCGTGCTCCTCCTCGGCGGGATCGCCCAGCAGCACCCGCACCGCTGGCTCTTCGGCGGCGGCGCCGCCCTGGCCAGCGTGATCTGGTTCACGGCACTCGGCGCCGGCGCGCACCGGCTCGCCCCGCTGCTGGCGCGTGTCACCGCCTGGCGGGTCTTGGACGGAGTGATCGCCACCCTGATGGCCGGGCTCGCGCTGGCCCTGCTGCTCGGCTGATTCCCGGCCACCGCCCCCGCGATCAAGAGCTTTGCGTCGGATTGGTGACGCCTGCTGACCGAAACCTCTTGATCACCGACGGGGAGGTGGGGGTGGGGGTGGGGGTGTTTTCGGCTACCAAGGGGGGCGGTACGGGTGCTGGGCAGCCATGATTGCCGGGTGCGGTTCCTTCACGGCGCGGTCCCCGCGCACGACCTGACCTACAACGACGTCTTCATGGCGCCGTCCCGTTCCGACCTGGGCTCCCGCCTCGACGTCGACCTCGCCAGCTCCGACGGCACCGGTACCACGATCCCACTCGTGGTGTCGAACATGACAGCGGTCGCCGGCCGGCGGATGGCCGAGACGGTGGCCCGGCGGGGCGCGGTCGCGGTCATCCCCCAGGACATCCCGATCGACGTGGTGGCGAACGTCGTGTCCTGGGTCAAACAGCGCCACCTGGTCTACGACACCCCGATCACCCTCGGTCCGACGGACACCGTCGGCGATGCCATCCACCTGCTGCCCAAGCGCGCGCACGGCGCGGTGATCGTGGTGGACGGGGCCGGCCGGCCGCTGGGCGTGGTCACCGAGGCGGACACCGTGGGCGTGGACCGGTTCGCCCAGTTGCGCCACGTGATGTCCACCGAGCTGCACACCATCCCCGCGGACGCGGATCCGCGTACCGGGTTCGACCTGCTCTCCGCCGGTCGCCGCCGGCTCGCCCCGGTGGTCGACGCGCAGGGGCGGCTGGTCGGCGTACTGACCCGCAAGGGGGCGCTGCGGGCGACCCTGTACCGGCCGGCAGTGGACGAGCAGGGACGGCTGCGGATCGCGGCGGCGATCGGCATCAACGGCGACGTCACCGGTAAGGCCGCCGCGCTGCTGGAGGCCGGCGTGGACACCCTGGTGGTGGACACCGCGCACGGCCACCAGGAGCGGATGATCTCCGCGCTGCGGTCGGTGCGCAGGCTCGACCCGGCGGTTCCGGTGGCGGCCGGCAACGTGGTCACCGCCGAGGGCGTGCGGGACCTGGTCGAGGCCGGGGCCGACATCGTCAAGGTCGGCGTGGGGCCGGGCGCGATGTGCACCACCCGGATGATGACCGGGGTGGGACGGCCGCAGTTCTCAGCAGTGCTCGACTGCGCGGCGGCGGCCCGGGCGCTCGGGCGGCACGTCTGGGCCGACGGCGGCGTCCGGCACCCGCGGGACGTGGCGCTCGCGCTCGCCGCCGGAGCGTCGAACGTCATGATCGGCTCCTGGTTCGCCGGCACGTACGAGTCTCCCGGCGACCTCTACACCGACCCGGACGGCCGGCGTTACAAGGAGAGCTTCGGCATGGCCTCGGCCCGGGCGGTCAGCGCGCGCACCGCGGAGGACAGCCCCTACGACCGAGCCCGGAAGGCGGTCTTCGAGGAGGGCATCTCCTCGGCGCGGATGCATCTCGACCCGACCCGCCCGGGCGTCGAGGACCTGATCGACGAGATCATCGCGGGCGTGCGGAGCTCCTTCACCTACGCCGGAGCCCGGAACCTCTCGGAGTTCCACGAGCGGGCGGTGGTGGGCGTGCAGAGCGCGGCCGGTTACACCGAGGGGATGCCGCTGCCGGCCAGCTGGTGACGGCCGGCCGGCGGTCTACTCGACGAGCCGGCTGATCACGTGTCGGGCGGCCTCGCGCGGCTCGTCGCCGACGCGCGGAGGCAGCGCGCCGGCGAGCCAGAGGGTGGCGAAGCCGTGCACGATCGCCCAGGCGGCGAGGGCGTCCCGTCCGGGGTCGCCCGCGCCACCGTCGCGCGCCGGCAGGCCGGCCACCCGCTCGCGCAGCACGCCGCCGGCCCGGTCGCTGGCGGCCCGCACCTCCGGGTCGTGCGCTCGGTAGAGCTCCGGCCGGAACATCACCTCGAAGTGCGCGCGGTGCCGGACCGCGAAGTCCACGTACGCGACGCCGGCGGCGAGCAGGTCGTCGCCGGCGTCGCGCAGGGTCCCGGCGAGCAGGTCGAAGCCCTGCACGGCGAGCGCGGTGAGCAGGCCGGCCTTGTCGCCGAAGTGATGTGCGGGCGCGGCGTGCGAGACTCCGGCCCGCCGGGCGAGGTCTCGCAGGCTGAGTGCGGCGGGACCGGATTCACCGATCGCCTCCACCGCGGCGTCGAGCAGGGCGCGGCGCAGATCGCCGTGATGGTAGCCACGCGTCGGGGTCATGACGCGATCCTATCTTGCCATTGACAAGATGACACTCGGGACGCAATCTTGTCGATGACAAGTTTCGCAGTCGAGGAGGACGCCATGGCTCCACTGATCACCCTGATCGCCGGTTTCGCACTGGCCCGGATCGCCGGGCTGGCCGGTTTCGACCCCATGGACGGCACGGCCGACGCACTCCGGGTCGGGCTGGCCGCCATGTTCGTGCTCACCGGGCTCGCGCACTTCACCGAGCCCCGCCGATCCGGCCTGATCGCCATGGTCCCGCCACGCCTGCCCCGGCCGGCGCTCCTGGTCACCGTGACCGGCGTGCTCGAACTGGCCGGCGCGGCCGCGCTGCTCATCCCGGCCACGGGCCGCTGGGCAGCGACCGGACTGGGACTGCTGATGCTCGCGATGTTCCCGGCAAACGTCTCGGCCGCACAACGCCGGCTCAACCTGGGCGGACGACCGGTCACGCCACTGGGACCACGTACGGCGCTGCAGGTCGCGTTCATCGCCACCGCGGCGGTAATTTCGTTTGGTGCCTGACCATCAGGTAGCTAACCTGTTGGTCGTGGATCTCGTCACCCTCAACGACCTGCCGATGGGCCGCCTCCTGGCCCTGGCCGGTCACGTGGTCACCCAGCGGTGGAACCGCTTCCTCGCGGAGAAGTTCAACCTCACCCAGGCCGGGATGGTCGCCCTCATGACACTCGACAAGAACGGCCCCATGCCGCACCGCGAGGTGGCCCAGCGCTGTTTCGTACGGCCGGCCACACTGACCGGGATCGTCGACACCCTCGAACGTGACGGGCTGGTCGAGCGGCAGCGCGACGACAGCGACCGGCGCAGCGTACGGCTCGCCATCACCCCCGCCGGCCACGAACGGTTGGCCGGGTTGAGCGTCCTGATCCGGTCCGGGCGGCCGCTCACCTCGGTCGACACCGACCCCGAGAAGGCGGCGGTGATCCGCGAGTTCCTGCTGGAGGTCATCGGTAGTGGAGAGGAACCAGGCATGACCGTGCCCACAGACGGGACGGAAGGTCAGAGGAAATGCTGATCCGACTGCTCCGTAACCACCTGCGCCCGTACTCGAAGCCGCTGGCCGCCGTCGTGCTGCTCCAGTTCGTCGGCACCATGGCCTCGCTCTACCTGCCGAGCCTCAACGCCGACATCATCGACCTGGGCGTGGCTCGCGGCGACACCGGCTACATCATGCGGACCGGAGTCTGGATGCTGGCGGTCAGCCTGGTCCAGATCGTCTGCTCGATCGCCGCGGTGTACTTCGGGGCGCGTACCGCGATGAGCTTCGGCCGGGACACCCGGGCCGCGATCTTCCAGCACGTCAACCGGTTCTCTGCCCGCGAGGTCGCCCGGTTCGGCGCACCGTCGCTCATCACGCGCACCACCAACGACGTGCAGCAGGTGCAGATGCTCGTGCTGCTCAGCTGCACCATGCTCGTGGCCGCCCCGATCATGTGCGTCGGCGGCGTGGTGATGGCGCTACGGGAGGACCTCGGTCTCTCCTGGCTGATGCTCGTCTCGGTACCCGTCCTCGCCGTCGCGTTGTCACTGATCATCCGGCGGATGGTGCCCGGGTTCCGGCTCATGCAGACCCGGATCGACACGGTCAACCGGGTCCTGCGCGAGCAGATCACCGGCATCCGGGTGGTCCGCGCCTTCGTACGCGAGCCGTACGAGACGGAGCGGTTCGGCGTGGCCAACGGCGACCTGAGCGCCACGGCGCTCCGGGTCGGGCGGCTGCTGGCGCTGATCTTCCCGGTGGTGATGCTGGTACTCAACGTCTCCAGCGTCGCGGTGCTCTGGTTCGGCGCGCAGCGGGTCGACTCGGGGGCCATCCAGATCGGCGCGCTCACCGCCTTCCTCCAGTACCTCATGCAGATCCTGATGTCCGTCATGATGGCCACCTTCATGCTGATGATGGTGCCGCGCGCGACGGTCTGCGCCGAGCGCATCGTCGAGGTGCTCGACACCGACACTTCCGTGGCGCCGCCCGCGACCCCGATCGTCGAGGTGCCCGGCCGGGCCGAGTTGGAGCTACGCGACGTGCGGTTCCAGTACCCGGGCGCGGCCGAGCCGGTGCTGCGGGACATCTCGTTCCGGGTGACGCCCGGCACCACCACGGCGATCATCGGCAGCACCGGTGCGGGCAAGACCACCCTGCTGTCGCTGATTCCGCGGCTGGTCGACGTCACCGACGGTGCCGTGCTGGTGGACCGGACGGACGTACGCGATCTGGCACCCGACGAGCTGTGGCGCCGCATCGGCCTGGTGCCCCAGCGGCCGTACCTCTTCACCGGCACGGTCGCGAGCAACCTGCGCTACGGCAACCCGGACGCCACGGACGAGGATCTCTGGGCGGCGCTGGAGATCGCCCAGGCCGCCGACTTCGTGGCGCAGATGTCCAGCGGGCTGGAGGCACCCATCGCGCAGGGCGGCACCAACGTCTCCGGCGGCCAGCGGCAACGGTTGGCCATCGCCCGGGCTCTGGTCCGGAAACCGGAGATCTACCTCTTCGACGACTCGTTCTCCGCGCTCGACCTGGGCACCGACGCGCGGTTGCGGGCGGCACTGCGGCCGGTCACCGCAGACGCCGCCGTGGTGATCGTGGCCCAGCGGGTCTCCACGATCGTCGACGCAGACCAGATCATCGTGCTCGAGAACGGGGGGATCGTCGGAATGGGACGACACGAGGAACTGCTGGAGAGCAGCCCGACGTACGCCGAGATCGTCGCCTCGCAGCAGACCACGGCGGTGCCGGCATGAGCGACCGCAGGGAGCGAATCATCAAGCACAGCGCGGAGAAGCCTCAGGGCGGCGCCGACCGAAGGGAGGTGCCGGCATGAGCGACCGGGCGGTACCGGCGCAGAAACCGGCCGCCGGATCGACACCGCGCCGGGGGCTGGGCGGTGGCCGCGGCCCCGGCTTCGGGGCCGGAATGCCCGCCGAGCGGTCGATGAACTTCGGGCCGTCGGCGCGGCGGCTGCTCGGCCGGCTCCGGCCGCATCGGCTCCAACTCGGCGGAATCGTCGCGCTGGCGGTGGTGAGCGTCGGGCTCAGTGTCGCCGGACCGAAGATCCTCGGGCACGCCACCGACCTGATCTTCACCGGGGTGGTCGGCCGGCAACTCCCGGCGGGCAGCAGCGTCGATCAGGCCGTCGCGGCGGCCCGCGCGACCGGCAACAACGCCTTCGCCGACATGCTCGCCCGGATGCAGCCGGTGCCCGGGGCGGGCATCGACTTCAGCACGCTGGGACGGATCCTGCTGCTGGCGCTCGGGCTCTACCTCGCCGCGGCGCTGCTGTCCTTCTGGCAGGGCTGGCTGCTGAACGGCGTGGTGCAGCGGACGGTGCTGAAGCTGCGCTCCGACGTGGAAGACAAGCTCAACCGCCTGCCGCTGCCCTACTTCGACCGGCAGCCGCGAGGCGAGCTGCTCAGCCGGGTGACCAACGACATCGACAACATCTCGCAGAGCCTCCAGCAGACTCTGAGCCAGCTGCTCACGTCGCTGCTCACGGTGGTCGGCGTACTGGGGGCGATGTTCTGGATCTCGCCGCTGCTGGCGCTGGTGGCGCTGGTCGCCGTGCCGCTGTCGGTGCTGGTCACCCAGCGCATCGCCAAGCGGTCGCAGAAGCAGTTCATCGCCCAGTGGGCGCACACCGGTGAGCTGAACGGCCGGATCGAGGAGGCCTTCACCGGCCACGAACTGGTCAAGGTCTTCGGGCGGCAGCGCGAGGTCGAGGCCGCGTTCACCGAGAAGAACGAGCAACTGTTCAAGGCGAGCTTCGGAGCCCAGTTCATCTCCGGGATCATCATGCCGTCGATGATGTTCATCGGGAACCTGAGTTATGTGGCGATCGCCGTGGTCGGCGGCCTGCGGGTCGCCCACGGATCGATGAGCCTCGGCGACGTGCAGGCGTTCATCCAGTACTCCCGGCAGTTCACTCAGCCGCTGACCCAGGTGGCCTCGATGGCGAACCTGCTCCAGTCCGGTGTCGCCTCGGCGGAGCGGGTGTTCGCCGTGCTCGATGCCGACGAGCAGAGCCCCGACCCGGTCGAGCCGGCCCGGGTGACGCAACCGCGGGGCCGGGTCGAGTTCGAGCACGTGTCGTTCCGCTACGAGCCGGAAAAGCCGCTGATCGACGACCTTTCGCTGGTCGCCGAGCCCGGTCACACCGTGGCGATCGTCGGGCCGACCGGCGCCGGCAAGACGACGCTGGTCAATCTGATCATGCGGTTCTACGAGTTGGACGCCGGCCGGATCACCCTGGACGGGGTGGACACCAGCACCATGCGCCGCGACGACCTGCGTGGCCGGATCGGCATGGTCCTTCAGGACACGTGGCTCTTCGGCGGCACCATCCGCGACAACATCGCGTACGGCCGGCCGGACGCGACCGAGGAGGAGATCCTCGCCGCCGCCCGGGCCACCTTCGTGGACCGGTTCGTCCGCAGCCTGCCCGACGGCTACGACACGGTCATCGACGAGGAGGGAAGCAACGTCAGCGCCGGCGAGAAGCAGCTCATCACGATCGCGCGGGCGGCCCTCGCCGAGCCGTCGCTGCTGATTCTCGACGAGGCGACCAGCTCGGTCGACACGCGCACCGAGGTGCTGTTGCAGCGGGCGATGGCCGCGCTGCGCTCGGACCGGACCAGCTTCGTGATCGCGCACCGGCTCTCCACCATCCGGGACGCCGACCTGATCCTGATGATGGAGAACGGCCGGATCGTCGAGCAGGGCACGCACGAGCAACTGCTGGCCGCACGCGGGGCGTACCAGCGGCTCTACCTGTCGCAGTTCAGTCAGGCGATCACGGAAGAGGACGAGCCCACCGACGGGGCTGCCCGGACACCGGCGGCGGCACAGGGGGCGCTGTCGGGGTGACCCGGCCGGCCACGGGCGTGCGCGACGCCCACGGCCGGGCGGAATCACTCCGCCCACCCGACCGGCCGGTGGCACGGACACCCGTGCACCGGCCGGCGCGGGCAACGCTCAGGCGGGTACCGGCCCGAGCGCCCGCCCCTGTCCGGGTCACCCGGGCAGCAGCTGCGCGGACCGGGTGGCCACCACGCCACCGACCAGGTCGAGCGCGGCCGCCACGGGCAACGGACCGAGCCCACGCCCGTCGCGCAGCCGCAGGGACACCCGCCCGTCCGCCGCCTCCCGGGCACCGATCACCGCGGCGTACGGGATGCGACGCCGGGTCACGTCCCGGATCCGGGCGCCCAGCGAGCCGGCGGCGTCCACCTCGACCCGCAGCCCGGATTCCTCGGCCCGGCGGGCGAGGTCGGCCGCGGCGTCGGACTGGCCGGCGTCCACCGGGAGCACCGCCAGCTGAACCGGCGCGTACCAGGCGGGGAAGGCGCCCTGATGCACCTCGATGAGGTACGCGAACAGCCGCTCCATGCTGCCGACCAGGCTTCGGTGCACCATCACCGGGCGTCGCCGTGCCCCGTCCCGGTCGGTGTACGCCAGGTCGAAGCGTTCCGGCTTGTCGAAGTCGAGCTGCACGGTGGCCAGGGTCGACTCCCGGCCACGGGCGTCGACGATCTGGACGTCGATCTTCGGACCGTAGAAGGCGGCGTCCCCCGGTGCGACCGCGTACTCGACCCCGGTCAGGGCGTCGCGCAGCAGTTCCTCGGCGCGGGCCCACTGCGCGTCGTCGCCGACGTACCGCTGGCCGGGCCCGCGCAGCGACAACCGGAACCCGGCCGGGCGTACGCCGAGCGCGGCGTGTGCCTCGCGGATCAGCCGGAGGATCTCGGCGACCTCCTCCCCCACCTGCTCCAGCGCGCAGAAGTTGTGCGCGTCGTTGAGCGAGATGGCCCGTACCCGGGAGAGTCCGCCGAGCACCCCGGAGCGCTCGGCACGGTACATTCCGCCCAGCTCGGCGACACGCAGCGGCAGCTCACGGTAGGAGCGGCCCCGCGCGCCGAACACCAGAGCATGGTGCGGGCAGAGCGCCGGCCGCAACACGAACTCGTCGTCGTCGGAGAGCCGCATCGGCGGGAACATGTCGTCGGCGAAGTAGCCGAGGTGCCCGGAGCGTTCGAAGAGCTCCCGCTTACCCAAAGGCGGCGAGTAGACGTGCTGGTAGCCGGCCCGGCGTTCCAACTCCCGCACGTACTCCTCGACCGCGTGCCGGGCGGCGGCCCCGGCCGGTAGCCAGATGGGCAGGCCGGCGCCGGCCAGCGGATCGGAGACGAACAGCTCCAGCTCACGGCCGAGCCTGCGGTGGTCGATCATGTCGCTCTCCCTGATCGCGTACGACCCGGAGGCGACCTGGTCACCGAACGCCGCGCGGCCCCCGGGAGCGATCGCCCCGGGGCCTCATGGACGGAAACGTCAGTGCGGCACGCCGGGATCTACCGGCGTCGTGGTCCGTTTCGCACTGCGCATGCCCGAGACCATACGCGCCGCCCGCGCGCGGCCGCACGCTCATTTCCACCCCCTGCACCTGCGAAGACCGGGCACTTAAGGATCCGCGCACTTTCCTGGAATGAGTGCGCTTCGCGCGCCGGATGGTGACTTTTTCCGGGAAAGAGGCCGCTACCTGATGAGCGGGGAGGGGTCGTGCCGTATCGGGAAGTGGGGCCCGCGGGCCACCCCATGCGCTCGCTGATCTGGCGGCGTCGTCAACACTGAGCCGACGGACGGCAGTGCCCGCGCTGACCGACCGGTTCGGTGTGAGGTGGGAGCCGGCCACCACCCGACTCCATATCCGAGCGCCAGGATGAAGAAGAAGCTTCGCGCGTTGAGGTCGCCGGACACGCTCACACAGGTGACTTCGAACGCTAGCAGCGCGAGCACCAGCACTGCGGCCGGTTGCACCCTCGTGGTGCGCCACAGTCGCACCATCACCCAGATAAGCGTGCCCACGAGAATCCCGCCGGGGAGCCACCCGGCTTCGGCGAACACCTCCAGGAAGAGATTGTGTGGGTACCAGTAGGGCGCGATGGGGACATGCTCGGCCCAGCTACCGAGACCCACCCCTCGCGGTGTGCTGGCGATCAGATCCAATGTCGGGCGGGCGAGCTCGATCCGGTCGGACTCGTCCAGCTCGCTGCGTGGGTCGTACAGGAACGCGCCCAACCGCGACGTGGCCGGCACAAGGTGGAACGCCAGAATCACGTAGAGACCGACGGCGGCGGCCAGGGCGAACCCTGCGGCGCGGCCGACCCGAGTGGACGCTGACGACAGGGTGAGCACGATCAGCGTGGCGATCACCAACGCGACCACAGGGCCGCGCGAGCCGGTGACGTACAGCCCGGCGGCGAGCACGCCGGCGACGGCCAGGCCGATCGGCACGGCGATCGCCCGGGTGACCATCAGCCACAGCAACGCGACTGCCGGGGACCCGATACCACGCGCGAGCCAGATCGGGTTGCTGTCGCCCGCCCCGACGGACCTGCCGGACGGGTCGACGTCACCGACCAACGCGAGCAGCGCCAGCACACAGCCGGAGGCGACCCAGACCGTGGCCCAGACGGTGAGGTCGCGCCGGTTGCGGATCACCAGCGCCGTCGCGGCACTGGGCACGGTGAGCATGAGGAATGTCTGGAGCTTGTCCGCTCCGTACGCCGTGGTCGGTGGGGTCATGTAGGCCGGCACGGCAACGACGGCGGCGAGCAGCAACGCCAGACCGGCCGACCGGTGCAGGACGGGCATGCCCGCGACGAGGGCCGCCAGCGCGATCGGGAGGAGTCCGACAGCCGCGAGTGTGACCACAGGCACGCCAACGGTAGGCAGCAGGGAACCGACCAGCAGCAGCGTCAGCAGCACAGCCTGACACCAGGGTCGCACCGACGAGCTCGGCCTCGCGGCATGCCGGCCGCGGTCTCTCGCGGTAGGAATCGGTGGCACGGCTCCTCACCTCTGATCCGGGCGCTATCAGCTGCCATGGGATCAACCACGCAGACCACCGCCGCGGTGACGGGAGAACGGAGAACTTCGTCCGTTTCGGTAGTGACCACGAACCGCTACGCCACCGTGCCGCTGCCGAAGACGTTCCCGGGTCGTCCGGAGTGCCGACCAACTGCCGAGACCATGGTCAGCGCGGGCCGGCAGGACGGGCATGAAGGGGGCGGGCCGCCGGCACGGGACCTGCCGGCGGCCCGCTGCGGCCCGATCGTCGAGAACGGGGGACCCGACGGTCGTATGGCCGCGCGCGACAACGGTACGCCGACGAACGCTGATCCGCCGACCGTGACCGATAGCGATGGATCGTCGTTGTACTGGGGTGGCCCTGCCGTGTCCATGGTCACCACCGGTCGGGCCCGTCCGTGGTGACGCCGGACACGTCGTCAGTCTCGGTACATCAAATCGGCCGCATATGGCGAGGTGGCGGGCGTGCCCGAACTACTCACTGACGTCACGTCACCGGCGTGGGCGTACCTCGCGCTGCTCGCTCTGCTGCTGCTGGACGCCTTCGTCCCGGTCATCCCCACCCAGGCCATCATGATCACCGGAGGGGCGCTCACCGTCTACGGCGGGCTGGACCTGCCCCTCACGATCGCCGCGGGAGCGCTCGGCGTCCTGGCCGGCGACCTCGTCTGTTACCTGCTGGGCCGGGGCGCACCCGACCGGCGGGTACGCCGACACACCAGGCAGAGCCGCGCCCAGCGGGCCGCCGCGCGGTTCACCCAGGGACTACGCCGTCCAGGGCCGCTGGTGATCCTGCTCTGCCGGTTCGTGCCCGGCGGCCGGATGGCAGCCTGCTTCTCGGCCGGCCGCAGCCGCTACCCGTACCGGCTCTTCCTGACCTACGAGACGATGGCCGCGCTGGGCTGGGCCACCTACGGGGCGCTGGTCGGCCACCTGGGCGGGACGGCGCTCGCCTCCTCCACCTGGCGCCTCGCGGTCGTCGCGGTCGTGGCGGCGACCGGTTTCGCCGCCGCCGGCTGGCTGATGACGGTCGTGAACGCCCGCCGCAACGCCGGCCAGCCGGTCGACTCACCGGCCCCCTCTTCGGGTGCGCACGTCGCTGCCCGGCGGTGACGCAGGCGTCGATCCTCGGCACGGCTCCTAGGGGTGGTCCCGGGGATCGAATTCGGTGGCCCGCCCCGATCCGTTTCGGGTGGTGCCGGCGACAGGCTAGGGCATGCCTGGAACGCGAAGCTCGGGCCTGCTGGCTCTCGGCGGCATCACACTGGCCGCGCTGCTCGCCGTGATCGGACATCTCGAGGTGAACGAGGACCTGTCCCCCTGGTCGTTGACCGTCAGCGACTTCGCCGTCTCCGACCGGGGCGGGGTCATCGACACCGCGATGGTGCTGCTGGCGGCGGCCACCGCCGTGCTCCTGCCCGCGCTGAGCCGCACCCCGGCCGCGACGGACGGCCACCGGGCCGCCCGGGCCAGGGGAGCACGCCGGATCGGGTGGGCGGAGGGCCTGATGGCGGCCTGGGTCGCCGGACTGCTGCTGGCCGCGGTCGTACCGACGAACCAGCCCGGTACGCCGATGGGCGCCGCCGCCTACGTGCACCGGTACGCCTCGGTGGTCGCTTTCCTGGCGTTGCCGGTGGGCGGGTGGCTGCTGGCGAAGCGGCTGCCCGCGGCCGGCGCCCGGTGGACGCGCCGGTTCGTGATCGCCAGCGCGGTCCTCGCGGTGGCGATGGTCTGGTCCGCGTACCCGGGTGACCGCGTGCTCATCGGGTTGGTGGAGCGCCTGCTGATCCTCGCCGAGGTCGCCGTGCTCACCATCTTCGCCCTGGTGGTCACCGGCTTGCCGGACCGCCGAGATCACGCGGTCGTGGCGCCTCGGCAGAGGGCCACGACCGCAGGGCCGCGTACGCCGGCCGTGGTACGGCCGGTGGAATCGCCGGTTACTCCAGTTCGTGGAGCATGAGCTGGCGGGCCGACTCGGTGATCGATCCGGAGAGGCTCGGGTAGATGGTGATCGTCTGGGCCAGCTCGTTGACGGTGAGGTTGTTCTCCACCGCCATCGTGATCGGCAGGATCAGCTCGCTCGCCTTGGGAGCCACCACCACACCGCCGATCACCTGGCCGCTCGCCGGCCGACAGAAGAGCTTCACGAAGCCGTCCGCGAGGTCGTCCATCTTGGCCCGGGCGTTGCCCGCCAGCGGCAGCATCACCTGCCGGGCCGGGACCGTGCCGGCGTCCACCTCGTTCTGCGAGACGCCCACGGTGGCCAGCTCGGGCGAGGTGAAGGCGTTCGCGGCGACGGTCCGCAGCCGCAGCGGGCGGACCGCCTCGCCGAGCGCGTGCCACATCGCGATCCGGCCCTGCATGGCCGCGACGCTGGCCAGCGCGAGCACGCCGGTGCAGTCGCCGGCGGCATAGATGCCGGGCACGTTGGTCCGGGACACCCGGTCGACGGTCACGTAGCCACCCCGGCCCAGCTCGACGCCGTACTCGGCGAGGCCGAGGTTGCCGGTGTTGGGGATCGAGCCGACGGTGATCAGCGCGTGCGAGCCGTACACCTTGCGACCGTCGGAGAGCTCGACCTCGACGCCGGTTTCGGTGCGGCGGACCGCGTCGGCGCGGGAGTTGTTCAGGATGCTCATGCCCCGGGCGCGGAAGACCCGCTCGATCGCCTGCGCCGCGTCGGCGTCCTCCTGCGGCATGACCCGGTCCCGGCTGGACACCAGGGTGACCTCGACGCCCATCCCGAGGTACGCGCTGGCGAACTCGGCCCCGGTCACACCGGAGCCGACCACGATCAGGTGCTCGGGCAGCTCGGGCAGGTCGTACACCTGGCGCCAGGTGAGGATCCGCTCGCCGTCCGGAAGGGCCGTCGGCAGTTGGCGCGGCGTGGCACCGGTCGCGACCAGGACGGTGGTGGCGTCGATCGTGTAGTCGGCGGCGCCGTCGGCCGGGCTGACCAGCACGCGGTGCGTGTGACCGAGCATGTCCTCACCCAGGCGGGCGGTGCCGGCCACGAAGGTGACCCCGGCCTTGAGCAGCTTGGCGTGGACGTCGGACGACTGGGCGAGCGCGAGCCGCTTCACCCGCTGGTGCACGGCCGTCGCGTCGACGGTGACCGCCTCCAGCCCGTCCGAGTGCACCCCGAACTCCTCGGTGTCCCGGTAGCCGGTCACCACCTCGGAGCTCGCGATGAAGGTCTTCGACGGTACGCAGTCGGACAGCACACAGGCCCCGCCGGCGCCCTCGGCCTCCACCACGGTGACGTCGGCGTCCAGCTGCGCGGCGACCAGCGCCGCCTCGTAGCCGGCCGGCCCGCCCCCGATGATCACGATCCGGCTCACCGTACTCGCCCCTCGTCGATGCTCACAGTGACTTTCTTCTCCTGAACACGTCCGACACGCACCGTCGTATTCTCCCCTACCCGTCCGCCGGGCTATCGTCATCGCCGTGCGTCTTCACGCCGCCTACGGCTCAAACCTCGACCCTGGTCGGATGCGCGCCTACTGCCCGCATTCGCCCATGGTGGGCACCGGCTGGCTGGAAGGCTGGCGGCTGACCTTCGCCGGCGAGGACGTCATCGGCTGGGAGGGCGCGGTGAGCACCCTCGTCGAGTCCCCCGGTGAACGGGTCTTCGTGGCGCTCTACGACATCCACCCGTACGACGCCGCCCAGCTCGACGAGATCGAGGGCGTGACCTCCGGCACGTACCGCAAGCTGCACGTCCGCGTCTCGACGCTCGACGGCGACGTGACCGCGTGGATCTACGTCTTCGACGGCTACGAAGGCGGACTGCCCACCTCGTGGTACCTGTCGGAGATCGCGGCCGCTGCCGAGAAGGCCGGGGCGCCGGACGACTACGTCACCGAGCTGCGCTCCCGCCCCACCGGCACCGCCTCGGCGTAACGTAGGTCGCACGCGCCCAGTCTGCTACCGGGCCGGTACGTTCCACCGTCCGGGCTCCGCGGAGGGGTCGCCGATCACACATTCGGGCGGAACCGGCACCGGACGGGAGCGTCCGCGCGGCGGGACGTCAACCGACCGCCGTCGACGCGGCCGGCACGACCAGCTCGTACATGTCGGTCCAGCGGGTCTCCCGCAGGCCCACCGAGCGGTAGAGCGACAGCGGCGTGGTCGGGTTGGTCAGGTCCACGCCCAGACCGGCGGAGGCGCGCCCCTTCTCGGCGTACCGGCTGAACGCCCGGCGCAGCAGCGCGGCACCCACCCCCCGCCGCCGGAATCCGGGCAGCACGGAGAGGCTCCGCACGAAGCCTTCGTCCTGGTCGAGCGCCTAGTCGGAGGATTGCAGCGCGCCGACCACCACCCCGTCGACCTCCGCGACGAACCACTCGTCCCAGCTGGTTCCGTGCTGGGTGACCTTCTTGCGCCACTCGGCGAACCCGAGCGGCTCGTAGTCGGGTGTGTCCCGGAAGGCGGTGTCGAAGATCCGGTGGAACTCGCGCAGGTCCAGTTCGCCGTCGGGATCGACCGGGCGGACCGTCACTCCGGGCGGTGGGGGCGGCTCAGCGGTCAGGTCGGCCAGCGAGCGGTGCATACGGACGTAACGTTTGGCCGGGGTGAAACCGGTGTCGCGCAGGACCCGCGCCCAGTCCCGCTCCGGGTCGAAGGCCGCGCACCGCACGATGAGCGCCGGCAACGACCGTTCGGCGGCCCGCTCCGCGACCCGGTCGAGCTGGCGGGCCAGCAGCGGCCCGCGTAGCTGGCTGCCCCGCTCAGGGTCGACGTAGACATCCACGAACTCCCGGCCGGTGCCGGTCGGGTTGTCGATGCTCGTCCAGCCGACGACCTGGCCGTCCGGGTCGAGCGCCAACCAGGAGTCGCGGGACGAGTCGACGTACGGGCCGCTCAACGCCGCCTCGACGTCGGCGGCGTCGAAGTCCGGGTAGCCGACGGCGAAGGTGTCCGCGGCGTGCACCACCGCGAGGATCGCGGGCACGTCGTCGAGGGTGGGCCGGCGCGCGCTCCAGCCAGCGGGGAGGGTCACGCCGCCGATCCTGGCAGGGCCGGCCCGCCGACGCCGCCCATTTTCGACCTCGAACGCCGCGCTGCCCCTCGCCCGATCGCCGAGGTGCGGGCCGGGCGGGCGCGCGTCGGGACGCCAGAGCGCCATCCGCCCCGGTGGCGCTCAGGCCGCAGGTTGCGCGCGGGCCACCGCGCCGAGGTGCACGCGGGTGGCGGCCAGCAGCTCCACCAGCTCGGTGCCGTCGACCGGTCCGAGCGCGGCGAACGCCGGCGCGGCCAGCCGGTGGGTCACCGCCTCGGCCCAGAGCCGACGCCGGACCAGCGGGCCCACCGCCGGGTACGGCGGCGGCCAGCCGCAGGCCATCGCGCCCGCCTCCCCCTCCGGCCCGGCGAGCACCGCCTCGAGCGGGGTCATCCCGCCGGCCCGGACGGCGAGCAGGTACGCACCCGTGAAGTACTCCCGGAGCAGACGTAACGCCACCGCGGCGCGGGCCCCGGCGGCGCGGTGCGGCACCGGTATCGCCCGCCAGGCGGCGAAGAGCGGCATGCCGCTGCCGTCCGCCGCGTGGACCGCCCGTTCGAGCAGCCCGACGAGCCGGTCGATCCGGGGTAGGTCGTCCAGGTGCTGCGAACCCCACCGGCAGCACTCGGCGAGCATCGCGGCGGCCACCTCGGACGGCCGGACGGTGCGCGCCGCTCCGTCCCAGCCGTCCGCCACCGCGTCCGGCGCGAGGAAGCCGAGGGTGGCGGCCACCGTCTCGGCCCGTACGTCACCGAGGGCGCCGGCCCGACCCGCCACGTAGAAAGCCCAGCCGGAGATGCCGAGCAGCCGGGCCCGACGCAACGTGACCGGGCAGCGGCCGAAGGCGTCGCCCAGTTCGAGCACCATGGGCTTGCTGGCCGCGGCGATCTGCTCCGGGGTCATCGGGCCCGCCCACGGGCGCCGGAGCGTCCCGCCCGCACCACACGAAAGTTCATCGACGTCAGTCTGCCTCGCCGCGGCCCGCGCCGGAATCCCCCTCCTCGGCCTCCAGCGCCTCCACGGCCGCCTCGACCTCGCCGGCGTGCCTCCGGGCCGCGGTCAGCGCCCGCTCCGCCCCGCGGCGGGCCAGCTTCGCCCGGCTCAGCTCCTGCTCGGCGATTGCCCGCCGCCGCTCCAGTTCGGCCAGTTCGGTCTCGATCTCGTCGAGCGCCGCGGCGCCGTCGTGTTCGACCTCGGTCGCGTCCGCCAGCTCCGACTCGGCCCGTTCCTGCTCGGCGCGCGCCTTCGCCAGCTCGCGTTCCAACGCCCGGCGCTGCCGTGCCCGCTCGGCCCGCGCCTCCCGCTCGGCCCGTTCCGCGGCCCGCTCGGCCGCCCGTCCGCCGGGGGCGCGCTGGGCGGGGGCTCGGCCGGACTCCCGTCGCCGCTGCGCCTCCTCCTCGTCCTCGCCGCCGGTGACCAGGCGCAGTTGCGGGCGGGGTACTTCACCGAAGCCGGCGTAGCTGGCCGCTCGGAGCAGCCGTCCGGCGCGTACCTGCTCGGCCACCTCGCTGTCGGAGAGCGCCGCGTTCAAGGTCGCCTCCACCTCGGTCAGCGGCAGCTTCCCGGTCGACGGGGCGCCGGGTTCCGCCGCGGCCAGCTTGCGAACCTCGCCGAGGAGGGTGCCGACCGCCGTGCGCCGCTGCGCGGAGAGTTCCCGCAGCCGCGGGCCGCGCAGTTCCCGCTGCGCCGAGCGCATCGCCTCGGCGAGCCGCACCAGGTCGGCGACCAGCTCGGGGCGGCGGATGGCGAGCAGGTTCACCAGCCAGGCGGCCACGGTGGGACGGCGCAGTCGGGCGATCTGACGGGCGGTCGCCGGGTCACCCGCCTTGCGCGCCTGCGCGACTGCCGCGTCCCGAGCCGCCACGAACCGGTCGGGAGGCGTGCTGTAGAGCTGCTGGACCAGCTCGGGCGAGGGGCCGGGCATCGCCTCAGGCGTCCAGCCGGGTACCGGGTTCCAGCCGCCGGTAGTCCGTCTGCGACAGCGCCGCGTACTGGCGATCGAGCAGGCCGTACCCGTTGTCGTTGAGCAGCGCGTCGTGCAGCGCGTACGCCCGACGCGGCGCGACCGCCCGGATGAAGTCCACCACCTCGGAGAACTTCGACCAGGCGGCGTGGATCGGCGCGAAGAGGGTGTCGACCGGGAGGTCCGGCACCACCAGCGCGTCTCCCGGGTGGTAGACCACGTCGTTGATCAGGTAGCCCACGTTGTCCACCACCGGGATGTCCGGGTGGATCACGGCGTGCCGGCCGCCGTACGCGCGGACCGCCACTCCGGCGGCCGTGAACGACTCGCCCGGCTGGACCGCCCGCAGCGCCTCGGCCGCGTCACCGAGGGTCGCGGCGAGCGAGGCCGGCCCGTACACCGGCGCGGGACGCCGGTCGAGCTGCCGGGTGACGGCCTCGACGTTCAGGTGGTCCGGGTGTTCGTGGGTGATCAGCACCGCGTCCGCCCCGTCCAGCGACACGGGGTCGCTGAACACACCGGGGTCGATGACGAGCACTCCCCCGTCGTGCTCCACCCGGAGGCAGGAGTGGGCGTACTTGGTGAGCTGCATCGTGACTCCTCGATTATCGAATCGTGATGTCCTCAGCGCAGTCTGCCGGAACCGGCGTGCTGGCGCGCCACGTCCGAGGTATCGCCCGTCGGGCGAGCGGAGGGGAGCGGAGATGGACGTACGGAGCAGACGGCGTCGGGGGGTCCTGACGGCGGTGCTGGTGGCGAGCCTGGCCGCCGGCGGGTGCAGCGCCACCGGCGGAACCGACGAGGCCGGTACGGCTGCCGGTGCGGTTGGGCAGGCGCGGCCCCCGGCCGGTGCGGGCGCACCCGGGGAGGCCGGCGCACCCGCCCCCGCCGGAGCGGGCGCCCCGGACCTGCGGGTGGACCAGCGCTCGATCATCTACACCGGAACGATGCTGGTGCGGGTGGACGATGTGGACAAGGCGGCACGTGACGCCGTCGCGGCGGTCACCGCGGCGGGCGGCTTCGTCGGCGGCGACCAGCGGAGCAGCGTCGACGCCGACGCGCGGGCCGAGTTGAGCCTGCGAGTGCCGGCGGCGCGTTTCACCGGGATCGTCGACGAGCTCGCCAAGCTGGGCCGCCAGGAGCGGCGGGAGATCCGTACCGAGGACGTCACCGAGGAGACCGTGGACCTCGACGCGCGGATCGCCACTCAACGCGCCCGGGTGGACAGCGGCCGGAAGCTGCTGGCCCGGGCCACTTCCATCAGCGACCTGGTGTCGCTGGAGGGTGAGCTGGCCAAGCGGGAGGCGGACCTGGCCTCGCTGGAGGCGAAGAAGCGTCGGCTGGCCGACCTGACCGCGCTGTCCACGATCACGCTCACGCTGCTCGGGCGGGATGTGAGCACGGCCGACGAGGGGACCGACCTCGGCTTCATGACCGGGCTGCACGGCGGCTGGAAGGTCTTCCTGTCCTCGATGACCCTCCTGCTGACCGTGCTCGGCGCGCTGTTGCCGTGGCTGGTGGTGATCGGCGTACCGCTGGCGGCGTTGCTCGTGCTGCTGCGCCGACGGCGGCGGAACCCGCCGGCGGCACCGGTCGGCGCGCCGCCACCTCCGCCGGTCGGCGGGCCGCAGCCGCCGCAGGTCAGTGGGCCGCAGCCTCCAGTGCCCGCAACGCGGTCTGCACCATGACGCGTACGCCGGCCGGGATCGCCCGCTCGTCCACGTCGAACGAGGCGCGGTGCAAGTCGACGTTCGGCCCCGACCGGCCGACCCCGAGCCGGGCGAGCGCACCGGGGACGTACTCCAGGTACCAGGAGAAGTCCTCTCCGCCCATGCTCTGCGGGGTCTCCGCGACGCCCTCCGGCCCGAGGGCGGCCGTGGTGGCCGCGGTGAGGATCTGGATCGCCTTGGCGTCGTTGCTGACCGGCGGACGGCCGCGCAGGTACTCCAGGTCGACCGTGGCGCCGGTGGGCGCGACCACGTCCCGGACGACCTGACCGACGATCTTCGGCGCGAGTTCCCAGGTGTCGCGGTCCATCACCCGCAGGGTGCCGGCCGCGCACGCCTCGGAGGGGATGACGTTGTAGCGGGTGCCGGCCGAGGCGTGGCCGAAGACCAGCAGCAGCCCGCTGTTGGCCGGCACTCGGCGGCTGACCAGGGCGGGCACCTCGGTGATGATCCGGCCGAGCGCGTCGACCAGGTCGACGGTCAGGTGCGGACGGGCGGTGTGCCCGCCGGGCCCCCTGAGCCGGACGGTGACGTTGTCCGCGGCGGCGGTGATCGGGCCGACCCGCAGGCCGATCTGGCCGACCGGCAGGTTGGGGTCGCAGTGCAACGCGAAGATCTGCACCACGTCGTCCAGGCCGCCGGCCTCGATGACCTCCAGCGAGCCGCAGGGCAGGATCTCCTCGGCCGGCTGGAAGATCAGCCGGACGCGGCCGTTCAGCTCGCCACGCTCGGCGAGCTGGCCCAGCAGCATCCCGACGCCGAGCATGATCGTCGTGTGCACGTCGTGCCCGCACGCGTGGCAGACGCCGTCCACGGTGGAGCGGTACGGCACGTCCTTGACGTCGGTCAGCGGCAGCGCGTCGATGTCGGCGCGCAGGGCGATCACCGGCCCGTCGGGGCGACCGTCGATGTCGCAGAGCACGCCGTTGCCCTTGGGCAGCAGTCGCGGGTTGAGGCCGGCCAGGGTGAGCTCCCGGGCGATCAGCGCCGCGGTGTCGAACTCCTGACCGGAGAGCTCCGGATGGGCGTGGATGTGACGGCGGGTGCCGACGAGGCCGGGTATCCGCAGGGCGAGGAGATCGTCCAGCTCGAACGGCAGAGGTAGGGACCCGGATGGCGTCTCCGGCCAGGACGACGCCAGCTGGCTGCCAGTGGGCAGCGTCAACGCACTCGTCACGTCGAATTCTCGTTCAGTAGAGATGGATGGATCATCATGAACAGCAGACAGCCTAGACCTCCGCCGGTGACGCTGCGCAACCTCGTTCCGGTAGCGGTCGGAGCGCACAGCGTCACGAAAGCCCTGCTGAGAGCGCTCAGAAGTCAGCGGCACAGCAGGTAGATCGCGTTCGGACGCTGCCATCTGCCGCATCACCTCCTACAACGCGTAACCGATTCGGCGGTCACGAATTCGAGCGCGGCCACCCCGGGCCCTTAGTTCTGAATTGTCGCATTAGTAAGCTTCATGAACATACACTCCGCCAATGAGCCGACCACTCTCCGCGACGAGCCGGACAGACGCTCACATGCGCCCGTGCGACCGGAGCGCACACGGTGTCCGTTCCGTTCACTCGGCCGAGGTACCCGCAAACCCCACGAGCACACGCCGCGCCGGACCGGGGCAGCGCCGCCCCGGGGGCGACCCGCAGCGGTACGGCGGCGTCGCGCGTATCGCGCCGGGGGCGGGGCGGCGGGTGGGCCCATCTCGACTGTAGCTCCCCCCGAACCACGCGATCGAGTGCCTGACCAGCTAAAACGCGACAGCCGCCCGGCGTGGCGCAGGTGCCGGGCGGCGGTCGGTGGGGCCGGTCAGAAGCGGTCGGTGGGCCGGTACTGGCCCCACACCTCGCGCAGCGTCCCGCAGACCTCGCCCACGGTGGCCCGGGCGCGCAGCGCCGCCTTCATCGGGTGGAGCACGTTCTCGGAACCGGCAGCCGCCGCGCGCAACTCGGCGAGGGTCCGCTCGACCTCAGCGGCGTCGCGCGTACGCCGCAACTCGGCCAGGCGCCCCGCCTGCGCCGCCTCGATCGCCGGGTCGACCCGCAGCGGCTCGTACGGCTCCTCCTCGTCGATGGCGAACCGGTTGAGGCCGACCACCACCCGCTCAGCCGAGTCGATCTCCTGCGCGATCCGGTACGCGGACTGCTCGATCTCCCGCTTCTGGAACCCCGCCTCGATCGCGTCCACGGCCGAGCCGTACTCGAAGACCCGGTCCATCAGCTCGGTCGCCGCCGCCTCCACCTCCGCGGTCATCGCCTCGACGACGTACGAGCCGGCGAACGGGTCGACGGTGGCCGTCAGGTCCGTCTCGTACGCCAGCACCTGCTGGGTGCGCAGCGCGAGCCGGGCGGCCTTCTCCGTGGGCAACGCGATGGCCTCGTCGAAGCTGTTGGTGTGCAGCGACTGGGTGCCGCCGAGCACCGCGGCCAACCCCTGCACCGCGACCCGGACCAGGTTGACCTCGGGTTGCTGGGCGGTGAGTTGCACGCCCGCGGTCTGGGTGTGGAAACGCAGCATCATCGCCTTCGGGTTCTTCGCCCCGAACTCGTCGCGCATCAACCGGGCCCAGATCCGCCGCGCGGCACGGAACTTCGCGACCTCCTCCAGCAGCGTCGTACGGGCCACGAAGAAGAACGACAGCCGGGGAGCGAAATCGTCGACCGCCAGCCCGGCCGCGATCGCGGCGCGGACGTACTCGACGCCGTTGGCCAGGGTGAACGCGATCTCCTGCGCGGGGCTCGCTCCGGCCTCAGCCATGTGGTAGCCGGAGATGGAGATGGTGTTCCACTTCGGCACCTCCTTGCGGCAGTAGCCGAACGTGTCGGCCACCAGGCGCAGCGAGGGCTTCGGCGGGAAGATGTACGTCCCCCGCGCGATGTACTCCTTGAGGATGTCGTTCTGGATGGTTCCGTTCAACGCGGACCCGGGTACGCCGTTCTCCTCGGCGACCAGCTGGTAGAGCAGGAGCAGCACCGAGCCGGGCGCGTTGATGGTCATCGAGGTCGACACCTGGTCCAGCGGGATGCCGCCGAAGAGCGTCCGCATGTCCTCGATGGAGTCGATCGCCACCCCGACCTTGCCGACCTCGCCGTGCGCGATCGGGTCGTCGGAGTCGTATCCCATCTGGGTCGGCAGGTCGAAGGCGACGGAGAGGCCCATCGTGCCGGCCCGCAACAGCTGGTGGTAGCGGGCGTTGGACTCGGCGGCGGTGCCGAAGCCGGCGTACTGGCGCATGGTCCACGGACGGGACGTGTACATGGTCGGGTAGACCCCGCGCGTGTACGGGAACTCGCCCGGGGTACCGAGCCGGGAGTCCAGGTCCTCCGGAAGGTCGTCGGACCCGTAGACGCCCTTGATCGGAAAACCGGATTCGCTTGACCGCCGTTGGTTCATCCCCGGATGGTAGGACGACCCACGACGGCCGGGGGTGAGGGGTTCCGCACACTGAGTCCCCAAAGGTGGACCACAGGTGAGCGGCCGCCTACACACCGTTGACTTCGATAAACGTCCGAGCGTCGGCTTTCGCATCGGGCGTCGGAACAAGCAAGATAGGGAGGTTGTGTCCCAGCCCCCTCGATATCCCCCGGTGGCTTTTCTGTGACTCAGATCCCGACCTGGAGCGGCGGACCTGTCAGTCCCTCCAGCGGACGTGCGGCACCCGGCACCACCATCGGTGGTCGCTACGAACTGCGCTCCGCGGTGGGCAACGGCGGCATGGGAACGGTCTGGCGCGCGACAGACACCCTGCTGCGCCGGGACGTGGCGGTGAAGGAGGTCGTCCTCCCCCCGGGGTTGGCCCCCAGTGACCGCGACGCCATGTACGAACGCACCCTCCGCGAGGCCCGCGCGGCCGCCGCGATCCAACACCCCGCAGTTGTTCAGGTCTACGACGTGGTCACCGAGAGCGGCCGCCCGTGGATCGTGATGGAGCTACTGGACGCCCGCAGCCTCGCCGACATGGTGATCGAGGACGGGCCGGTCGCGCCGCGCGTCGTCGCCAAGATCGGAATCGCGCTGCTCGGCGCGCTGGAGGTGGCGCACGCGATCGGCGTGCTGCACCGCGACGTCAAGCCGGCCAACGTGCTGATCTGCACCGACGGGCGCTGCGTGCTCACCGACTTCGGTGTGGCCCGGATGCCCACCGACGTGCAGCTCACCACGCCCGGCATGGTGCTCGGCTCGCCGCACTTCATCTCCCCCGAACGGGCCATGGGCCAGGAGTTCGGCCCGCCCAGCGACCTCTTCTCGCTCGGCGTGACCCTCTACACGGCCGTCGAGGGGCGCCCGCCGTTCGACAAGGGCGACCCGATCGAGACCATGCACGCCGTGGTCGAGGACCCGCCCGGCCCGCCACAGCGCAGCGGCCCGATGACCGGCGTGCTGATGGGTCTGCTGGAGAAGGACCCGGCCCGCCGGATGGACGTGCACGGCGCCCGCGCCATGCTCCGCGAGCTGCTGGCCGGTCCACTGAGCAACAACGCCGCCGCCGTGCACTCGATGACCGATCCCTACTCGGTGGTGCCGCTTCAGCGGCCGGTCAGTCCCCCGCCGGTGGTCCCGCCCGAACCGAAGCCGTCGGGCCAGATCGGCGGTCGGGCCATGCTCGCCCCGGAAGAGTCGCTGACCGACCGGCTGGCCGCGTTGCGCCGTGGCGAACAGCCGCAGCCGACCGGCGCCGCGGGCACGGGAGCCCTCGACGAGACCAGTGCCGACGCGCTGGCCGGCCCGCTGCACACGCCCACCGGAGCGATGCCGGGTCCGGGCCTGCCCACCGCCGGTCGCACCTACGGAGGCGCGGACGCCACCCAGCGGGTGGACGCCCACCGCGACACGACCCAGCCGGTGACCTGGGGCGTCCGGCCGGACGCCACCCAGGCGGTCCCGTACGCTGTCGCACCCGAGGCCACCCAGCGGATCGGCGGCACCTACGGCGGCGGCCAGTGGTCGGTGCCGGGCACCGGGCAGCCGTGGACCTCCTCCGGCGCCGCACCCGTCCAGAGCGGGAGCCTGGTCGACCGGGTCCGCCGGATGGGCGGCGAGCTGGTCCGCACGGTCAAGGGCTGGCCGCGCAACATGCAGCTGGCCGCGGCCGGTGGCCTCGCCGTGGTGTTGCTGATCGCGGTGATCGTCGCCGTCACCGGCGGCGGCGACGAGACTCCGACCGCCCCGCAGGCCCAGCCGAGCGCCACCGCGCCCGCCGGGCCGGGCGTCGAGATGCAGGAGCACGCCGCGCGGGGCATCCAGGTGATGGTGCCGAAGGGCTGGAAGAAGGCGACCGGCGGCGTCTACATCGACTACGTCGACCCGGAGGACAGCGGTCGCAAGGTCCGCGTCCTCACCGAGAAGTTCAGCGGGGACAGCTCGATGCGCTGGGCCGAGATCGCCGCGAACGGGCTCAAGAAGGCGAAGAGCTGCCCCAAGCCGTACAGCCAGCTCGAGATGGCGGAGAAGGAACTCGCGGGCAAGCCGGCCGCCGAGTTCGAGTACACCTGCGGTGAGGGCGACACCATGCGGCACGGTGTGTGGCGCGGCGTGGTCAGCGACGGCAAGGTCTACTCGTTCTACCTGACCTCCAACGACGGCCGGTTCGCCGAGAGCAAGCCGATCTTCGACGAGATGGTGCAGACCTTCAAGCTCACCGACGCCAGCTGAGCCGAGGTCGGGCCGGAGTGGCGTGACCCGCTGAGCCGGAGGGAACTGTCAGCGGTGCTCCGCCGGCGTGCTATCAAGAGGCATGCCGGCGGACACCACTGACATCGACGACATTCGCGAGCAAGCTCGGCGCTGGCTCGACGACGACCCGGACCCGGCCAGCCGGGCCGAGCTTCAGGCGGTCCTCGACCGGCTGCCGGCGAGCGCCCCGGACCTCGCCGACCGGTTCGCCGGTCCGCTGGCCTTCGGCACCGCCGGCCTGCGTGGACCGCTGCGCGCCGGCCCGAACGGCATGAACCTCGCGGTGGTCACCCAGGCGGCCGCCGGGCTGATCGATTGGCTCGCCGCCCAGGCCGGCACCGGTCCGCTGGTGATCGGGTACGACGCCCGGCACGGTTCCCGCGAATTCGCCGAGCGCACCGCACAGGTCGCCACCGGGGCGGGACGTCCGGCGCTGCTGCTGCCCCGCCCGCTGCCGACGCCCGTGCTCGCGTACGCGGTACGCCGGCTCGACGCGGTGGCCGGGGTGATGGTCACCGCCAGCCACAATCCGCCCGAGGACAACGGCTACAAGGTGTACCTGGGCGCCCAGTTGGGTGAGACGCTGGGCGCCGGCGCCCAGATCGTGCCCCCGGCCGACGCCGGGATCGAGGCCGCCATCCGGGCCGTCGGTTCGCTGGCCGAGGTGCCGCTCGGCCCGGCCGGCCAGGTGCTCGGCGACGACCTGGTGGCGTCCTACGTGCAACAGGTCGCCTCGGTGATCGCGCCGGACGGGTCCCGGGATCTCTCCGTGGCATACACCCCGCTGCACGGGGTGGGCGGTGCCGTCCTGACCGCGGCCTTCGCCCGGGCCGGCTTCCCGGTGCCGGGGATCGTGCCCGAGCAGGCCGAACCGGACCCGACCTTCCCCACCGTCTCCTTCCCCAACCCGGAGGAGCCGGGCGCGGTGGACCTGCTGGTGGCGCTGGCCAACGCCACCGACGCGGACATCGCCATCGCCAACGACCCGGACGCGGACCGCTGCGCGGTGGCGGTCCGCGACGGCGGATCCGGTTGGCGGATGCTCCGCGGTGACGAGGTGGGCGTGCTGCTCGCCGACCACCTCATGCGTCGCGGGGTGACCGGGCTCTACGCCACCACGATCGTGTCGTCGTCGATGCTGCGGGCGATGTGCGCCGCGCGGGGGTTGCCGTACGACGAGACGCTGACCGGGTTCAAGTGGATCGTCCGCGCCGGTGGCGGGTCGGTGCCGCTCGTCTTCGGGTACGAGGAGGCGCTCGGCTACTGCGTCGCGCCGGACCTGGTCCGCGACAAGGACGGGATCAGCGCCGCGCTGACCGTCGCGGAACTGGCCGCCGGGCTGAAGGCACAGGGGCGGACCCTCACCGACCGGCTCGACGAGCTGGCCGCCGAGTTCGGCGTGCACCACACCGACCAGCTCTCGGTGCGGGTGGACGACCTGCGGCAGATCGCCGACGCGATGGCCCGGATCCGGGCGGCGACGCCGACCACCCTGCTCGGGCAACCGGTCGACACGACCGAGGACCTGCTTCCCGAGGCGGATGTCGTGATCCTGCGTACGGCCACCGCCCGGGTGGTGATCCGTCCGTCCGGCACCGAGCCGAAGCTGAAGGCGTACCTGGAGGTGGTGGAGCCGGTCACGGGCGGCGACGTCGCCACGGCCCGCACCCGCGCGCAGCAGGCGGTCACCCGACTCCGCGCCGAGATCGCGACCGCCCTCAACCTCTAACCCCCACCCCACCCCACCCCCACCCCGGCACGTGTTGATCAAGAGCGTTGCGTCAGGAGACGCGGAGAACCTGACGCGAAGCTCTTGATCAACCGGGTTCAGCGGCGGGGGCCGAGGGCGGCGTCGACGGCCTGCGCCAGGGCGGCGACGACGAGGCCCACCGAGGGGCGGACCACGGAGTCGTCCAGGCTGACCTCGCCGGAGAAGCCGGCGCCGCTGGCGATCTCGGCGAGCCGGTGCCGGGCGGTCTCGGCGGCCCCGTCGCTCAGCCCGAGCGCGGACTCCATGCGCAGCACGGCGACCAGCGCGGCCATCGCGGCGGTCCGCTCGTCGGGGGCGAGGCCGCTGGTGAGCGCGTCGGCCAGCCGGCGCCGGGTGTCGGCTTCGACGGAGGCGTCAACCACCGGGTAGCGGTGCACATGGATGAAGCCCAGCTCGGTCTCGTCCACGTCCCGGACCACGCCCTGGCTGCACAGGTCACCCAGGATCCGGTCGCGCAGGCCGTGCCGGAGCCGCTGCACCCAGGAGGACGGGGTGTGCGGGCTGTCCCCGGCGATCCGGACGAGCACATCGTCGGCGACCGGCTCGCCGATGGGCGTCGGATCGACCGCGGTCAGGTTCCCGTCGGTGAACGCGATCCGGCCCGCGAGGGCCAACTCGATCAGCACCGCCGCGGCCATCCCCAGGTCCAGGCTGATCCGCGGCATGGTCGCCTTGCCCGTCTCGTCGTCGTACGCGAGGAGGAGCAACTCTTCGGCGAGCGCAACACCAGTCATGGCCGCAGACGCTATCCGGTCCACGCACCCCACGCACCACCTCACTCGCCGGGTACGCCTACGTCCCCTACGGATGTGCGCTCGTTGACGGAAAGAGGGCCCATTCGGCGTGGAACGGGCCCTCTTTCCGTGAACGAGTGGGCGGGTCAGAAGCGGGGCATGCCGCCGAACTGGCGGTCGCCGGCGTCGCCGAGGCCCGGAATGATGAACTTGCGGTCGTTGAGGCCCTCGTCGATCGAGGCGGTGACCAGGCGCATCGGCAGACCGGAGCGTTCGAGCCGCTCGATGCCGACCGGCGCGGCGAGCACGCAGAGCACGGTGATGTCGGTGCAGCCACGGTCGGCCAGCAGGCGGCAGCTGTGTTCCAGCGATCCGCCGGTCGCGAGCATGGGGTCCAGCACCAGCACCGGCAGGCCGGTCAGGTCGCGGGGCAGCGACTCCATGTACGCGCGCGGCTCGAACGTCTTCTCGTCCCGGGCCAGCCCGACGAAGCCCATCGAGGACTCGGGCAGCAGCCCCAGCGCGGCGTTGGCCATGCCCAGGCCGGCACGCAGCACCGGCACCAGCAGCGGCGGGTTCGCCAGCCGGGTTCCCTCGGTGCCGGTCACCGGCGTCCGGATGTCGTACCGCTCGACCGGGAAGGAGCGCACCGCCTCGTACACCAGCATGGTGGTGAGTTCGTGCAGCGCCGCCCGGAAGGAGGCGGAGTCGGTGCGCTCGTCCCGCATGGCGGTCAGCCGGGACTGCGCCAGCGGGTGGTCAATGACGTGTACGTCCACGATCGCTCAACCTACCGAACGGTCCGGCCCCGGCGTGCGGGTGCGGGCGAGCGGGGCGACGCCGCTCACTCGTAGCGGGCGCTCACCGGCAGCACGGAACGTGACCAAGATCACCGTGTCGATGGATGCGTAGACTTCCCGGCATGACGGCGACAGTGACGTCGGCCCGGTCGGAGCTCTCCGAGCTGGGACGATCCGAGACCGCTCTGCGGACCTTCCTGCACGGCCTGCCCGGCGTGGACCAGGTCGGCGCGGAGCAGCGGGCGGCACAGCTCGGCACCCGCTCCATCAAGACCACCGCCAAGGCCCAGGCGATCGACCTGGCGATCCGGATGGTCGACCTCACGACCCTGGAGGGCGCGGACACCCCGGGCAAGGTGCGGGCGCTGGCCGCCAAGGCGCTGCGCCCCGACCCGGCCGACCCGTCCTGCCCGCACGCGGGCGCGGTCTGCGTCTACCCGGCGATGGTCCCGTACGTCGCCGAGGTGCTGAAGGGCAGCGAGGTGCACCTGGCCAGCGTGGCGACCGCCTTCCCGTCCGGGCAGGCGCCGCTGGAGGTCAAGCTCGCCGACACCCGGGCCGCGGTCGAGGCCGGCGCCGACGAGATCGACATGGTGATCAACCGAGGCGCGTTCCTGGCCGGCCGCTACCAGGAGGTGTACGACGAGATCGTCGCCACCAAGGAGGCCTGTGGGGACGCCCACCTCAAGGTGATCCTGGAGACCGGCGAGCTGGCGACGTACGACAACGTGCGGCGCGCCTCCTGGCTGGCCATGCTGGCGGGCGGCGACTTCATCAAGACCTCCACCGGCAAGGTTCCGGTGGCCGCCACCCCACCGGTGACCCTGGTGATGCTGGAGGCGGTGCGCGACTTCCGCGCCGCCACCGGGCGGCAGGTGGGCGTGAAGCCCGCCGGCGGCATCCGCACCACCAAGGACGCGATCAAGTACCTGGTGATGGTGAACGAGACCGTCGGCCCGGACTGGCTCGACCCGGACTGGTTCCGTTTCGGCGCGTCCAGCCTCCTGAACGACCTGCTGATGCAGCGCACCAAGCTGACGACCGGTGTCTACGCCGGACCCGACTACTTCACCCTGGACTGAGCGCGATGTTCGAATACGCCCCCGCCCCCGAGTCCCGCTCGGTGGTGGACATCAAGCCCGCGTACGGACTTTTCATCGACGGGAAGTTCGTCGACCCGTCCGACGGCGGCAGCTTCAAGTCGATCAACCCGGCCACCGAGGAGGTGCTCGCCGAGATCGCCGAGGCCGGCTCCGGCGACGTCGACCGCGCCGTCCGGGCAGCCCGGACGGCGTACGAGACGGTGTGGGGTCCGATGCCGGGCCGGGACCGGGCCAAGTACCTCTTCCGGATCGCCCGGCTCATCCAGGAGCGCTCCCGTGAGCTCGCGGTGCTGGAGTCGCTGGACAACGGCAAGCCGATCAAGGAGTCCCGCGACGTCGACCTGCCGTTGGTCGCCGCGCACTTCTTCTACTACGCCGGCTGGGCCGACAAGCTGCCCTACGCGGGCTTCGGCCCGGACCCGCAGCCGCTCGGCGTGGCCGCGCAGGTCATCCCGTGGAACTTTCCGCTGCTGATGCTGGCCTGGAAGATCGCCCCGGCGCTGGCCGCCGGCAACACGGTGGTGCTGAAGCCGGCGGAGACGACGCCGCTCACCGCGCTGCTCTTCGCGGAGATCTGCCAGCAGGCCGACCTGCCGCCGGGCGTGGTCAACATCGTCACCGGCGCCGGTGAGACGGGCCGGGCGCTGGTCGAGCACCCGGGCGTGGACAAGGTCGCCTTCACCGGCTCGACCGAGGTCGGCCGGGCGATCGCCCGGTCGGTCGCGGGCAGCCGCAAGAAGCTCACCCTGGAACTGGGCGGAAAGGCCGCCAACATCGTCTTCGACGACGCGCCGATCGACCAGGCCGTCGAGGGCATCGTCAACGGCATCTTCTTCAACCAGGGGCACGTCTGCTGCGCCGGCTCCCGCCTGCTCGTCCAGGAGTCGGTCGCCGACCGGGTGCTGGAGTCGCTGAAGCGGCGGATGGCCCAGTTGCGCCTCGGCGATCCGTTGGACAAGAACACCGACATCGGTGCGATCAACTCCGCGGCGCAGCTGACCCGGATCAAGGAGCTCTCGGACGCGGGCGCGGCCGAGGGCGCGGAACGCTGGTCGCCCCCGTGCGAGCTGCCGGACCGGGGCTTCTGGTTCGCCCCGACCATCTTCACCGGCGTCACCCAGGCGCACCGGATCGCCCGCGAGGAGATCTTCGGGCCGGTGCTGTCGGTACTCACCTTCCGCACCCCGGCCGAGGCGGTGGAGAAGGCGAACAACACCCCGTACGGGCTGTCGGCCGGGATCTGGACCGACAAGGGCTCCCGGATCCTCTGGATGGCCGACCGGTTGCGCGCCGGGGTGGTCTGGGCCAACACGTTCAACAAGTTCGACCCCACCTCGCCCTTCGGCGGTTACAAGGAGTCGGGCTACGGTCGCGAGGGCGGCCGGCACGGGCTGGAGGCGTACCTCAATGTCTGAGCGGGTCGCGGTACGCAAGACGTACAAGCTCTACATCGGCGGGAAGTTCCCGCGCAGCGAGTCGGGACGGTCGTACATCGTGCAGGACGCCAACGTCGCCCTCTCCTCCCGCAAGGACGCGCGTGACGCCGTGGTCGCCGCCCGCGCCGCCGTGAAGGGGTGGGCCGGCGCGACCGCGTACAACCGGGGTCAGGTCCTCTACCGCGTCGCCGAGATGCTGGAGGGCCGGCGGGAACAGTTCGTGGCGCTCGGCGTGCCGGGCGAGGAGGTGGACGCGGCGATCGACCGCTGGGTCTGGTACGCCGGCTGGTCCGACAAGCTCGCCCAGGTGTACGGCGGGGCGAACCCGGTCGCCGGCCCCTACTTCAACATCTCCGCGCCGGAGCCGACGGGCGTGGTGGCGGTGGTCGCCCCGGAGCGGCCGGCGCTGCTCGGGCTGGTCAGCGTGATCGCCCCGGCCATCGTGTCCGGCAACACCGTGGTGGTGGCGGCCTCGCCGGCGGAGCCGCTGGCGGCGATCACGCTGGCCGAGGTGCTGGCCACCTCGGACCTGCCCGGTGGGGTGGTCAACCTCCTCACCGGGAAGATCAGCGAGACGGTGCCGACGCTCGCCGCGCACATGGACGTCAACGCCATCGACCTGACCGGCGTGGCTGACGCGGGGCTGGCGGCAGAGCTGGAGATCAAGGCCGCGGAGAACCTGAAGCGGGTGCTCCGGCCGGCACCGGCCGACCACGACTGGTTCGCGGACGCCGGGGTGACCCGGATGACCGCGCTGCTGGAGACGAAGACGGTCTGGCATCCCAAGGGGGTGTGACGGTCCTCGGCCGCTGGGTTTCCGGGGGAGCCCACCCACTCCGGGCGGTCAGGCTTGATCCCTGCGCGGGCGGGGCTCCCCGGAAACCTCGTCGTGGGGGCGGTCCGCGGGGAGGGTCGGCTCGGGTGTGCTGCCGTGGGAGGGGTCAGCTCAGGGGCGACTGCCGTGGGAGGGTCGGCTCGGGTGTGCTGCCGTGGGAGGGGTCAGCTCAGGGGCGACTGCCGTGGGAGGGGTCGGCTCGGGACTACTGCGGTGTGGGCGGTCTACTACCGGGAGTAGGATTGGGTTGTGACTCGGCTCGGTGATCTCGAACGTGCGGTGATGGACGTGCTGTGGGACTCGGTCCCGAGCACGTCCGACGGGGTGACCGTGCGCGAGGTCGCCGACGCGCTGGCCGGCCGGGAGCTGGCCTACACGACCGTGATGACGGTGCTGGACCGGCTGGCCGGCAAGGGCATGGTGCAGCGTCAGCGGGAAGGGCGGGCCTGGCGCTACCGGGCCGCGGCCAGCCGCGAGGCGCACATCGCCCAGCTCATGCTCGACGCGCTCGATCTCGGCGGCAGCCGGGACGCGGCGCTGGTGCGCTTCGCCCGCTCGGTGACCGGTACGGAGGCCGAGGTGCTCCGCGCCGCCCTCTCCGCCGAGGCCACGGGTGTGTCGCCGGCCGAGCACGTGGCGGGCGGGGCCGGACGGGCCGGTTCGTTGACCGATCGGGTCGAGGCGCCGACCAGCACGAGGGCCGACCGCCCGACCTCGGCCGACGAGGCAGTGGACAGGTAGGGCGGCGGCCGTGGCGTACGCCCTGCACTTCTCCCTGACGATCCTGGCCTGCTGGGTGACCGCCCAGGTGCTGGCCCGCTCGACCTGGCCGTGGCACAGCCCGCGGGTGGCGATCGTCTGCTGGCAGGCGGTGGGTCTGGCGCTCGGCCTCTCCGCGATGGGTCTGCCGATCGCGCTCGGGGTGAGCGCGTACGACCTTCCCCCCGGCAGCGGGCTGGTCGCCCTCTTCGCCGACCTGCTGCACAACCGGCTCCCCGCCGGGGTCAACGTGCTGCACCTGAGCCTTGTGGGCATCGGGTTCGGGATCGGCGCGGTGCTGCTGACCACGACCGTACGCAGCACCCACGCCGCGCTGCGCGCCCAACGCCGGCACCGGGACCTGCTCGCCCTGGTGGCCCGGGACGACCCGGCCGCGCCCGGCGCACTCGTGCTCGACCACCCGACCGCGGCGGCGTACTGCCTGCCGGGGGTGAAGCCGCGGGTGGTGGTGAGCGCGGGCACGCTGAGCCTGCTGGACCCCGCCGAGTTGGACGCGGTGCTCACGCACGAGCGGGCGCACGCCCAGGAGCGGCACGATCTGGTGCTGCTGCCGTTCACCGCGCTGGGCCGGGCCCTGCCCTGGGTCCGGTGGGTGCGCCAGGCTCACGAGCGGGTCGCCCTGCTCGTCGAGATGCGGGCCGACGACAAGGCCCGCGAGTTGCACGCCGAGGCTCCGCTGGCGGGCGCGCTGCGCCGGTTCGCGAGCGCCGGACACCGGATCACCCCGGCCGGCGCGCTCGGGCTGGGCGATCGTGACCTTGACGTCCGAGTGCAGCGGCTGCTGGTCGTGGACGAGCCCCGCCGGCTGGTCGTGGTCACCGCGTTGGCCGTCGCGTCGACGTTGGTCATGCTTCCCATCTCGCTCTACCTGAGCTGATCCGACTCCGCTACCACTACTACGCCCTGTCGTATAGTTGGCTACGACAAGGCGTAGTAGTTATAGGTAGTAAAGCTACGTGTAGGCTCGCTACTAAAAGCGAGCCGAATCGTTGGAGTGCCGGATGGACACCCTGCTCCTCGCCCGACTGCAGTTCGCCACCACGACCTCGATCCACTTCCTCTTCGTGATCGTCACGCTCGGCCTGGTCACCCTGCTGGTCGGCCTCCAGACAGCGTGGGTGATCACCGGCAAGGAGAAGTACGAGCGACTCACCCGGTTCTGGGGCCAGCTCTACGTGATCAACTACGTGCTGGGCATCGCCACCGGCATCGTCATGGAGTTCCAGTTCGGCCTGAACTGGAGCGGGCTGTCGCGCTACGTCGGCAACGTCTTCGGCGCTCCGCTGGCGATCGAGACGCTCGTCGCCTTCTTCCTGGAGTCCACGTTCCTCGGCATGTGGATCTTCGGATGGCACCGGCTTCGGCGCGGCGTACACCTCGCGCTGCTGTGGGGCGTGGCGCTGACCGCGTACGCCTCGGCGTTCTGGATTCTGGTGGCCAACTCCTGGTTGCAGAACCCCGTCGGCTACGAGGTCCGCGACGGCGTCGCGCACCTCACCGACTTCCCGGCGCTGCTCAGCAACCCCACCCTCACCATGGCCTTCGGGCACGTGGTCTCGGCGGCGCTGCTGGTCGGCGGGATGCTGATGGCCGCGGTGAGCGCCGGGCACCTGATCCGTCGCACTCCCGACCATGCGCTGCACCGCAGCGCGCTGCGGATCGGGCTCGTCACCGCGGCACTGTCGATCTCGATGGTGCAGAGCTTCGGGTTCGCCCAGTTCGACCCGGTCGGAAGCGTGCAGCCCACGAAGTTCGGCACCGGCGACGAGGCCGCCCAGGCCATGATCGCCGAGTGGACGACCCGATTCGGCCCCGGCGACTACACGCCTCCGGCGCTGGCCAGCGCCGGCCTCGGCTTCATGATCCTGATCGGGTTCACCCTGGGCGCGCTCTGGTTGCTGGTGCCGTTGCTCTGGCGGGACTGGATCATCCGGCTGCGCTTCCCGCTCTGGCTGTTGCTGTTCGCCCTGCCCCTACCGTTCGTCGCGGCGATCCTCGGCTGGATAGCGCGCGAGGTCGGCCGCCAGCCCTGGGTCGCCTACGGGCTGCTCGGCGTCGACCAGGCGGTCTCGCCCGTCGGCGCTCCGGTCATGCTCACCTCGCTGATCGGCTTCAGCCTGCTGCTCGGCACGCTCGCCGTCACCAACTGGGTGCTCATCGCCCGGCACGCCGCTCGTGGAGCAGACGACCCGGCCCTCGGCCGCCCGCCGGGGCAGCCGACCCACCTCCGTACCGAGCCCACCTTCGCCTGAGGAGCTGACGTGGAACTCATCTGGTACGTCCTGCTCGGCCTCTTCTTCGGCACCTACCTGGTGCTCGGCGGCTACGACTACGGCGTCGGCCTATCGCTCGCCCGCGACACCGACCCCGGCCGACGCCGGGCGGCGCTCAACGCCGTCGGTCCGTTCTTCCTCGGCAACGAGGTCTGGCTGGTGGCGGCCGTCGGCATCCTGTTCGGCGCCTTCCCCGTGCTCGAGGGCGAACTGCTCTCCGGGTTCTACCCGGCGGTGCTGGGCGCGCTCGCCGGGGTGATCCTGGTCACCGCCGGGGTGCAGCTGCGCAGCCGGCCCGCCCACCAGCGGATCCGCGCCCGGTGGGACCGGGTGGTTGTCGTCGGCAGCGCGCTCGCCGCCCTCGGCTGGGGCGCACTGCTCGCCGGGTTGCTCCAGGGCGTACCGCGCGACACCGACGGGCACGTCGTCGGGCTGACCCACCTCCTCACCCCGTTCGCGGCCGCCGCCGGGCTGGCCATGGTCGCGCTGGTGGCGGCGCACGGTGCGACATTCCTCACGCTCCGGCTGCCGGCCGACGACGCCGCCCGGGCCGGCCGGCTGGCCCGCCGGCTGCTCCTGGTGGCGCTCGCCGCGGTCGGCGCGGCCACCGTCGTCGGTCTGTTCTCCGAACGGGTACGGGCTGCCGCGCAGCAGCCGCTGGCCGGCGTACTGCTGCCCGCACTGCTGGTCACCGCGCTGCTGGCGGCCCGCGCGGCGCTCGCCCGCGGGCGCGCGGGGATGGCCTTCACCGCCACCGCGGCGGCCCTCGCGCTACCGGTGGCGCTGATCGGCGCGACCCTCTGGCCCTACGTGCTGGTCTCCACGACCGACCCGGGCGCGTCACTGACCGTGGCCGACGCCGCCGCCAGCGCACCGACCTTGCGCCTGCTCGGCTGGCTCGCGATGCCGCTCCTGCCGGCCCTACTAGGCTTCCAACTGATGTGTTGGTGGGTGTTCCGGGGACGGACGGACGGCAGAGCACCGGTGTACTGGTGAACCGCCGCCCCTTCGACCCACGTCTACTGCGTCGGGTCCCCGCGGCCCGCCGCGATCTCGCCCTGCTCGCCCTGCTGGGTGTGCTCGCGGCAGGGCTGGTTGTCGCGCAGGCGACCACCTTGGCCGCCCTGCTCGCCACGGCGTTCGACGGGCGGCTGGACCGCCCCGCGCTGGCCGGCTTCGCCGCCACCGTCGCGGCCCGCGCGCTGCTGGTGTGGGCGCAGGGCACCGTCGCCGCCCGGGTCGCCGCGACGGTCAAGGCCGCGCTCCGCGCCGACCTGCTCGCCGCGGTCGGCCGCAACGGCCCGGGCTGGGTCGCCGGGCAGCGGGCCGGGCAGCTCGCCACGCTGGCCGGGCGCGGGCTCGACGCGCTGGACGCCTACTTCACCGGTTACCTGCCGCAGTTGGTGCTCAGCGTCACCGTTCCGCTGGCCGTACTCGCCCGGATCGGGCTCGCCGACTGGAGTTCAGCGATCATCATCGCGCTGACGCTGCCGCTGATCCCGATCTTCGGCGCACTGCTCGGCTGGCAGGCGCAGGCCGCCACGGAACGCCAGTGGCGCCGTCTCTCGCTGCTCGGCGGGCACTTCCTCGACATGGTCGCCGGGCTGCCCACCCTGCGTGCCTTCGGCCGCGCCCGGGCGCAGATCGGTGTCGTACGCCGGATGGCCGACGGGCACCGGGCCGCCACCATGCGTACGCTGCGCATCGCCTTCCTCTCCGCCCTGGTGCTGGAGCTGGTGGCCACCCTCTCGGTGGCGCTGGTGGCGGTGCCGGTCGGCATCCGGCTGCTCGGTGGCGGAATCGCCCTGCAGACCGCACTGCTGGTGCTGCTGCTGACCCCGGAGGCGTACCTGCCGCTGCGGGCCGCAGGCAGCCGGTTCCACGCCAGCCAGGAGGGACTCACAGCGCTGAACGACGCGTTCGGGGTGGAGGCGGCCGCACCCACCCGGCCCGCGTCGGAGAGCCGCCTCGTTCCCGACGCGCGCGGCGAGATCCGGTTCGAGTCGGTGACCGTGGCGTACGAGCGGACCGTCGCGCTCCGCGACGTGACTTTGACCGTACGACCCGGCGAGAGGATCGCCGTGGTCGGACCCAGCGGCGCCGGCAAGAGCACGCTGCTGGGCCTCCTGCTCGGCTTCGTCACCCCGACCAGTGGCCGGATCACCGTCGACGGCGTGGACCTGGCCGACGTCGACCTGGACGCCTGGCGCCGCCAGCTCGCCTGGGTCCCGCAGCGCGCCCACCTCTTCGCCGCCTCGCTGGCCGACAACATCCGCCTCGGCGCCCCGGACACCCCGGACGCGGCGCTCGCCGAAGCGGTCCACGACGCCGCGCTGGACGAGGTGGTCGCCGGCCTTCCCGACGGGCTCGGCACGGTGCTCGGTGAACGCGGGCACGGCCTGTCCAGCGGGCAGCGGCAGCGGGTGGCACTGGCCCGGGCCTTCCTCCGGGACGCGTCGGTGGTGCTGCTCGACGAGCCGACCGCGCGGCTGGACAGCGCCTCCGAGGCGGTGGTGCTGGCCGCCACCCACCGGCTGGTGGCCGGGCGGACGGCCCTGCTGGTGGCGCACCGCCCCGCGCTGCTCGCCGACGCCGACCGGATCCTGCGGGTCGAGGACGGCCGGGTCACCGAACTGAGCCCCGTACCGACCGGGGAGGCATCCTGATGAGCACCGCACCGCGCGAGCCCGCCCCCGGTACCGCCGACCCCGCACCGGAGCGCGTGGCCGAGGTCGACGCCGGCAGGGCCGGTGCGCTCGGCCCCGCCGCCGCCGGTGTGGCCGTTCCGGCGGAGTTCGACATCGCCGGACCCGCCGCGATCGACCCGACCGCCGGAACGGCCGAACGCCCCGATCCCGGCATCCGGAGGGGCGCTGCCGAGCGCGCGGTGCTGCGTCTGGCCCGGCCGTACCTCGGCCGCCTGGTCGGCGCCGGGCTGCTCGCCGCGGCCACCGAGTTCGCCGGGCTGGCCCTGATGGCGACCGCGACCTGGCTGCTGATGAGCGCCGCCGGGCGGCCACCCCTGGATCGGCTCACCGTCGCCATCGTCGCCGTGCGTGCGCTCGCGATCAGCCGCGGGGTGTTCCGCTACACCGAACGACTGGCCGGACACGACGCCGTACTGCGGATGATCACCGACGTACGGGCCCGGGTGTTCGCCACGCTCGCCGCCCGGCGCACCGCCGCACCGCGCAGCGGCGACGCGCTGAGTCGACTCGTCTCCGACGTGGAGGCGGTCCAGGACCTGCTGCTGCGGGTGCTCGTGCCGGGCGCGGCGGCGGTGCTGGTCAGCCTGGTCGCGGTGGGCGGGGCCGCGCTCATCTCGCCGCCCGCCGCGGGGGTGCTCGCGGTCGGGCTGCTCGTCGCCGGGCTGGCCCTACCCGTCCTGGCCACCACACTGACCCGGCGCAGCGCCGCCGAGCTGGCACCCCTGCGCGGTGCGCTGGCCGCCGATGCGATCGACCTGACCCACGGCGCCGCCGACCTCGCCGCATTCGGCGCCACCGGCTCCGCGCTGCGCGCCGCCACCGGACGCGCCACCCGGCTGGCCCGGCTGGAACGTCGCCTCGCCGCCGCCGGGTTCGCGGTGGACGCCGTCGGCACGCTGGTCGCCGGGCTCACCGCCGCCGCGGTGGTGCTCGTCGCGCTCGCCGCGGGCGTGCCCGGCGTACTCGTCGGCGTGCTGGCCGTGGGCACCCTGAGCGCCGTCGAGATCGCGTTGGCGCTGGTCGGGGCGGCCCGGCAGCATACCCAGCTCGACGCCGGCCTGACCCGGGTGGCCGTCCTGCTCGGCGACACCGCGGTCGGACACCCCGCCGCGTCACCGTCCGACAGCGCGCCGAGCGGTGCCGGGCCGGCCGCGTCCACCGGCCCGACCGAGCCCGGAGTTCCGCCGTCGCCCGGGCCCGAGCCGCTGCCCGGCTCCGAGCTGCCGGCTCCGGCCGGCCGGGCCGCCGCGGCCCGGCCGGACCTGCTCGACGGCGGGCACGACATCCGGCTCGACGAGGCGACGGTCCGGTACCGGCCGGGCGCCGCGCCCGCGCTCGACCGGGTGAACCTCGAACTGCCGGCCGGCCGGCGGATCGCGGTGGTCGGCCCGAGCGGCGCCGGCAAGAGCACGCTGGCCGCCGTGCTGACCGGCGCCGTACGCCCCAGCGGAGGGCAGGTGAGCATCGGTGGACGCGACGTGACGACGTACCCCGAGGACGAGTTGCCGGGACTGATCGGCGGTCTGCTCGCCGAGGCGTACGTCTTCCACGCCACGGTCCGGGAGAACCTGCTGCTCGGCCGGCCGGGCGCGGACGAGGACGATCTGGCCGCCGCGACCGCCGCTGCCGGCCTGCTCGACTGGGTACGCGACCAGCCCGCCGGCTGGGACACGGTGGTCGGCGAAGAGGGCGGGCAACTCTCCGGCGGGCAGCGGCAACGGCTGGCGCTGGCCCGGGCACTGCTGGCCGCACCGCCGGTGCTGCTGCTGGACGAGCCCACCGAGGGGCTGGATCCGACGGCCGCCGACGCGGTACTCGCCTCGGCACTGGCCGCCACGCCCGCCGGGCACTCGGTGCTGCTCATCAGCCACCGACTCACCGGGCTGGCCGAGCTGGACGAGATCGTGGTGCTCGACGCCGGCCGGGTGTCGCAACGCGGCCGGCACGCCGAACTGGTCGCCACCCCCGGTTGGTACCGGGACCAGTGGCTGCTCCAGGAGGCCGCTGAACGCGGCTACCTCGCCCTGACCCCCTGACCGTTCTCCGGGACGGACCAGGGTATTACCGGACAGCGAGAGAACGCCGGACGTGGCAAGGTGGCCCCATGCCACGCTGCCACGACGTCCTGGTGGAAAACCACCTACGGGACCTGGCCGAGTCGCTGCGCGGGCCGGCCCGGTTGAAGGCCGACCTGCTGACCGAGGCCCGGCACGGGCTGCTCGACGCGGTCGAGGCGTACCGCGCGGACGGCCTGCCGGCGGCGGAGGCCGAACGGCGTGCGGTGACCGAGTTCGGCAGTCCTGCGCAGCTGTTGCCGGCCTGGCAGGCCGAGCTCGCGGTGGGGGCGCTGCGCGGGCTGTCGCAACGGGTGCTCGCGGTCGCCTCGTTGCTGGTCGTCGCCGGGGATCTGACCTGGCGCGGGTCGAGTTGGAGCGCGGGACCCCGACCCCCGGCCGGCTACCTGCTCCTCTCCGCGTCGGTGCACTGGCTCTGGCTGGCCGCGCTCGCGTTCGCGGCGGCCGGGCTGCTGCTGGTGACGCTGGCCGCCCGGTCGGCCAATCCCGGCCCCGCCGTGCTCGCCCGGCTGGTCGGCACCGGGCTCACCGGTTGCCTTGGGCTCGGCGTACTGGCCGGGGCCGGTCTCTTCGCCTGGTCGATCGGTCTCTGGGACGCCGCGCTGACCTGGCCACCGATGATCATCGGGGCGGTGCTGGCGGGTGCCGGCTACCTCTGGCTGGGCCGGGCCGCCCGAAGCTGGGTGCTCGCGGTCCGCTGAGGTCGCCCGCCATCGCGGCCTCGGTCCGTCCCGGCCCGCGCCAGACCGAGCGTCCGACCCCAGCGCCTCGGTCGCGTCAGGCCGGCGCGGTCGGTGCGGTGCCGGGGTCGAGGAACCGCCCGACGGTCGCACTGAACTCGTGCCAGCCGGCGCGCTCCCCTGCCAGGGCCCGGCGCCCGGCGTCGGTGAGCTGGTAGGTGCGCCGCTCCCGACCGTTGACAGTGCTCCAGGCACTGGCCACGTGCCCGGCGCGCTCCAACCGGCGCAGGGCGGGATAGATCGTGCCGGTCGGCAGGTCGAGATTGCCGTCGCTGCGGGCGCGAAGCGCCTCGATGATCGCGTAACCGTGCAGTGCTCCCCCCTCCAGCACCGCCAGCAGCAGGGCATCGAGGTGTCCGTGCAGCGCCTGAGCCTTCATGTGTAGTTACGCTACTTGTCGATGCGCCGGACCGCCACCGGGAACGGCGATGGGCGCACCGGGGTGCGGCCACCAGTGTTCCAGGGCGGCCCACTAGGGTATGTGCCCAGAGTCACTAGCCGGCCGCAGCGCCGGAAGTGGGCAGCCCGAAGCACACGGAGGTCAGTGTGGCCCGCCAGTCGCCTCAACGGCCCGACGCCGACGAGCCCGAGCTCGACGACACCACTGAGCCGGTCGAGCCGGAGGAGGCCGACACCGATCGCCCTTCGGCGAACGTGGACCGGTCACTGTGGGAGAAGGTCGGCATCGACCCGGTGGAGATCGCCCTCCCCGCCGGCACCGGCTTCACCCTGCGCGCGTACCGGCCGGCGCGAGAACTGACTCCGACCGACGTCACCGAGCGGGACCAGGACGACCCGTTCCTCGCCCGTCGCCAGGTCATCGAGGAGGAGGACGACGACACCGTCGTCATCCTCGACGAGGACCTGGCCGACGAGTTCGCCGCGAGCGACGAGGAGGACGAGCGCCGGCGTGCCGCCGACGCCGAGGGGGCCGACGAGGAGGAGACGGCCGAGGAAGCCGCCGAGGAGGTGGGCGAGGAGGAAGAGGTCCCGGCCTTCCTCACCCACAAGGGGCGGCTGCTGCTGTTCAAGACCCCGGAGTCCCTGGTCAGTTTCATCCGATCCGGTGCGCCCAACGATTTGTCTCAACTGGACAGCTGGCAAGAACTGTCCGAACGGGTCGAGCCGGCCGACATCGCCCCGCTGGACGAGGACACCTACGAGCTCGACCTGGTGGTGGAGAACCTTCGCGGCGGGCACGACGCGTGGGATCCCACACTGCTGATCGAGGCCGGCGAGGTCGCCCGTGACCTGTCGTACGCCCTGCGCCTACCGGCCGTACTCGACATGCTCTCCGCCGGCTCCAGCCTCGATGACCTGGACGAGGCGCTGCGGGCCTCGGTCAACGGCGGGGTCGGTGGTTTCCTCGGCCGAAGGCGACTCAAGAAAATCGGGGCACAAACCGCAAGTCTCGGTTGGCGCACCATTGTCGGCAAGATCTCTGCGGTGGTGGACTGGCGCGACTGACCCTTACCGGGGAGCATCAGTCACTGGCAGAGGAACACCTGTCCCGGGAGGAGGACGACGCTGTGGCGCTCGTGCGCGTGTACTGCGGTCTAGCCTCGGCGGATCCGGCCGACCGACCGGCCTCGGCCGGCTCGACGCTGACGTCCGCTGTGGTCGATGACGCAGGCCGTCTGCTGCTTGTCTGCGAGATCGGCGACGACCCGGCCGGCTACGCCCAGCTGGTCGCGCTGCTCGTCGAGCGGTCGGGCGGGCCGAGCGGTGCGGCGATCGCCGCCGACAGCGACGACCACACCGTCACCTCACTGCTCAGCGCCGCCGGTCGCCCCCTCGCAATCGCCGACGACGACTCGGTCGACGACTTCGCCGAGCGGTTCGCCGACGACGACTCGCTGGAGGAGATGCAGTCGCCGCCGGCGGAACGGCGGGCCGTCGGCCTCGCCCGAGCGCTGCAGGCCGGCGCGCTCTCCGCCGTGACCCTCCCCGCCCCCCGGGATCTCGCCGGCTACAAGCAGGTCCTCGCCGCGCACGCCGCGCTGGCCACCGGGCGGCACTCCGCTGCCGTGGCGCTGCGCGAGGTGCTCCGGGAGCTCTACCCGGCCGCGCTGCGCGCGTACCCCGACCCGGCCGAGCCGGTGCCGCTGGCCGTGCTCGACGCCCTGCCCGAGCCGAGCATGCTCGCCGGCACCGTCACCCACGGCCGGGAGGTCTCCGTCGCCGCGGACGCCATCGCGGCGCACCTCACGGCGGACGGCATCGCCGACGAGAAGGAGATCGACGAGGCGGTGACCGCCCTGCGGGTCGCCATCTCCGAGACGCCCCGGCGCGCCACGGTCAACCGCGCCCTCACCTCCGCGGTGGCGGAAACCGTCCGGCAGGCGGTGGCCTCCGTCCGGGCCTGCGACGCGGGATGCGACGCGCTCGTGGACGCACTCAACGCCCGGGTCACCACGCCCACCCCGGCCCCCGGTCGGCGGGCCGCGGCCCGGCGCGGTGAGTCCGCGGGTGAGCTGCCCGGTCTCACGGGCAACACCAGCGGTCTTCGCGCCATCCGTGCGACCACGACCGAGCCCATGCCCTCCGGCGGCCGGCGCAGCCGTCCCGAGCCGGTCTCCGCCGGCAGCCCGCCGCTGCCGCCACGACCGCTCGGGCCGCCCCCGGTCGCGCCGGAACCGGTCGCACCACCACCGGTCGCCCCCGCACCGGTGACGCCGGCCGCGCTGGCCGGGCCGCCGGTGTCCGCGCCGCCCGTTCGTGTCGAGCCGGCGGCGAGCCAGATCGACGCGCCCACCAACCGGCCTGTCTCCGCACCCCCGCCCCCGCCGCCCGGGATCACCCCGATCGCGCCCGCGCAGCGCGGCAAGGTGCCACCTGCCGAGGCCGGCGAGCCCTTCCGGCCCACGCTGACCACCGCCGCGATCCAGAGCGCCCGGGCGGAACGGCAGCGCACCGTGATCCCACCCCGGCCGAAGACCAATCGGGACGCGGGGCCACCCACAGGCGGGTTCAGCGCCACCGATCTGAGCGTCCCGGTGCCCGCCCCGCGGCCGGACCAGGAGTCCGCCGCGCCCGGCTCGCGGGCGAACTGGCCGCTGGTGAACAACCCGGAGGACCCGGCCGACGGTCCGGCGGACAACCCCGCCGCCTACCCGTACGGGGGCGGGCGGGGCGTCGACGCGCCGACCGACCCCGGCGCGGGCGAGGGGCGGGTCACCCCGCCGTGGCTCGCCGACGACCTGCCTCAGGAGCCGCCGATGCTGCGGCTCGTCGAGCCACCACCGCTGGCCGACCGTGCGCTGCGCGAGAACACCGACCCGCAGTTGGAGACGCCGCCGCTGCGCCTGGTCGACACGGCCGACTCCGGGCGGGGTGGCCGCCCGGCCGCCCGTGCCGAGCGTCCGCCCGTCGAGCACCGGCCACCACCGTCCGTCGAGCACCGGCCACCACCGCCGGTCGAGCACCGGCCACCACCGGTGGCCGACGAGAGCGGCGACGGTGATCTGCTGATCTTCGCGCAGGCGAGGTCCGCCTGGTTCGTCGGGCACAACGACGAGTCCGACCTGGACTGGTCGAGCCTCGCCGACACCGGCTGGCAGGCGGCCGAACAGGCCGCCCGCCCCGCGATCGGCTCGGAGACCAGGGCCGGACTGCCGAAGCGGGTGCCACAGGCCAACCTGGTGCCCGGCTCACCGCTTCGGGAGGAACGTCCGCTCCGGATCGTCCGGGACGCCGCGAGCCTCGCGGAGAACACCACCGGATACTTCCGCGGCTGGCGCCGCGGTCAGGAGATCGGTGGTTTCGCGGTCGGTGGCCGTCCGGGCCGGGAGTCCGCCGGCGGCTGGGACTTCAGCCGCGACCACGGTGACCGCGACGACGACCGGGAGTACGAGTACCGCTCCGCCGGCTACCGTTCCTGACGTCTCCGCAGCATCAGAGCCCCTGCTCGGGCCCGGCCGGTCGGCCGGATCGGAGCCGGGGCTCTTCGCATGCCATCACCGCGCTCATGGCGGCCCCCAAACAGCGCCGCGCCCATGACGGCCCCCCAGCAGCGCCGCAGGCGGCCTGGCCGCAGATCGTCGCCCTCTCGCCGCCACCGGCGGGCCGCGGGCTCGACAGCACGTGAACCAGCGACACCTGTCCCCGACCCGGCGAGGTGGGAGCCGGGCGGGGCACCAGCACCGCGCCCAGAACGACGAACGCCCGGTGCGGCCTCAGCCGCACCGGGCGCGTCGACGGTTACCGGTCAGGCCGGCGCGACCGCGCGGGAGCGCCGCATGGTGAGCACGTACTCGACCAGCGAGATCAGCACGTGCTTGGTCGACTCCCGGTTTCGGGCGTCGCAGGCCACCACCGGGACGTCGCTCGAGATCGCCAGCGCGTCGCGGACGTCCTGCGGGTCGTGGTACTGCATCCCGTCGAAGCAGTTGATGGCCACCAGGTACGGCAGCCGCCGGTGCTCGAAGAAGTCGATCGCCGCGAAGCAGTCGGCCAGTCGCCGGGTGTCCACCAGCACTACAGCGCCGATGGCGCCACGCACCAACTCGTCCCACATGAACCAGAACCGCGTCTGACCCGGCGTACCGAACAGGTACAGGATCAGATCACGGTCGATGGTGATGCGGCCGAAGTCCATGGCCACCGTGGTCGTCGCCTTGCCCGGCACCTGCCGGGTGTCGTCGACACCCACACCGGCGGAGGTCATGATGGCCTCCGTGGTCAGCGGCGTGATCTCCGAGACCGAACCGACCAGCGTCGTCTTGCCGACGCCGAATCCACCGGCGATAACGATCTTCGCCGACGTCACGCGCCCGCTCGGGGTCGGCGGGCGGTGCGACATGTCAGAGCCTGCGAAGTCCACTCAGCACCCTCTCCAGCAGTTCAGTGCCCACCGCGTCGTCCGAGTCGTCCAGGATGGTCGGCTCGTGGACTGCGACCAGGCCGTCCGTCGCCATGTCGGCGATGAGCACCCGGGCCACACCGAGCGGGAGCTGCATCCGCGCCGCGATCTCGGCGAGCGACTGGACGCGTCCGTCACACAGCGCGGCGATGTACTGGTGCTCGCGACCCTGACCACCACTGCCGTTGGCAGCGGCAGCCCGGCCGCGCACCGTCGTCTCGACGAGCGCCTCCAGCGCGATGTCGAGTCGGGGGCGGGTACGACCACGGGTCACGGCGTAAGGACGGACCAACGCTCCGGTTGGTTCGTCACGGTCGGACATCTCGCCGCTCACCTCCTTCGTACCCGGCACCGGCTCCACCCGGTGGAGCCCCTCTTGTCGTCGTTGCTGCCCCGCCGACTCCGGTCAGCAGGACGTCAGCCCAGCATTCCCGCGGCAGCGCGCGGCGCCGGGGTGAGCGCGTCGCCCACCCGGTCGACGAGCAACGCCATCTCGTAGCCGACCTGCCCCACATCCGAGCTGCGGGCAGCCAGGACGGCGAAGGACGAGCCGTCGGAGATGGACATCAGGAACAGGAAGCCATTGTCCATCTCCACGACCGTCTGCAGTACCGCGCCTCCCTCGAAGCAACGGGCCGCGCCCTGGGTCAGGCTGACCAGGCCGGACGAGATCGCGGCCAGCTGGTCGGCGCGGTCACGCGGAAGGTCCCGTGACCCAGCGAGGAGCAGGCCGTCCGCGGAGACGGCGACCGCGTGCGCGACCCCCGGCACCCGGTCGGCGAAGTTGGCGAGAAGCCAACCGAGATCCTGCGTAGTAGTCATCGTTATTGCTCCTTCTGCCCGCTCCCGGCCACTGGGCCTGAGTCAGGCTGCGAGGATTGCTGCCCTCCCGGAGCCGCCTCCGGGTTGGTTGGGTTGCTCTCCGAGGGGTTGCTACGCCCCCGCTGCACACCCCGGTGATAGGCCGAGAGCAGACCGCGGACGGCCTCCGGCGAACGCCGTTGGACGGACGCGGCCGGCTTTTCCACCGCGCCCGGCACGAGCTGCGCCATCGGGGTGCGCTTCGGCAACCCGGTCGGTGTGGTCGACCGCACCGGCACGTCGGTGGCTGCCGTGGCGGCCCGCCAGCCGTCGTCGGCAGCGCTCTCCCAGCTGTTTCTCTGTTGCACGGGCCGGCGGGGCATGCTCTCGGCGGCGGTCGGACGGCTGCCCCCGTTCACGCCCACCCCGGTCTCCCGCGCCGTCGGTGTGTCTGCCATCGGTGCGTTACCTGTCGTCCCGGGTGTCGTCTTCTGGACGGCCTGACCGGTGGTGTCGACCGTGGCAAACTGCTGGGTCGTCGCACCGTTCGTCGCCGTCGCCGGCTTCGCGGCCGCAGCCGCCTCCTCCGCCCCAGGCCGGCGGGTACGGAACCAGGCCGATTCGAGCTCCCGGAAGATCGGCAGCTCCATCGTCTCGTCCGCGTACCGCTGCTGGTTCTGGGCCTGCGGAGCCGGCGCGGGCCGGTTGGGTGCCGGCGGCGCGGGAGCCGGCTGGGCCTCCGGCCGGGGTACCCGCGGCAGCTCGGTCGTCATGTCCAGAGCGGCGGCGAGACGCTCGGGCACCGGCGGCGCGGCCGGCTCCCGCTCCGCGTCGGCCACCGGCGGCCAGGCCGGCGGCGCCGCAGCGCTCGAGCTGGGCTGGGACTGCAGTGGGTTCGCCAGCTGCCCGGCGGCCGGCGGAGCGGAGTACGGCTGCGTCGCGGCCGGCGGCGCGGAGTACGGCTGCGTCGCGGCCGGCGGAGCCGAGTACGGCTGGCCAGAGACGGGCGGAGCCGAGTACGGCTGCGTCGCGGCCGGCGGCGCGGAGTACGGCTGGCCAGAGACGGGCGGAGCGGAGTACGGCTGCGTCGCGGCCGGCGGAGCCGAGTACGGCTGGCCGGAGACGGGCGGAGCCGAGTAGGGCTGCGCCGAGACCGGCGGACCGGCGTACGGCGAGGCCGACACCGGAGCGCCCGAGTACGGCTGCGCGGAGACCGGCGATCCGGACACCGGCCCACCGGAGACCGGCGGCAGCGGCGGCACGGAGACCGGCGGCGAGTACGGAGTCACCTCCGGGCTGCTGGGCAGCTGCCGCGGGATAGCCGGCGGCTGTCCGTTGCCCGATTCGCCGTCGACGCCACGACGCTGCGGCAGCGGGTCGATCGGCTGGCCGTTGGCGGGGCGTGGAGTGAACGTGCCGTTGCCGTTGGCCGAGGCGGCACCGGTGAGGTCCGACCAGGCGGGCATACCGCGCCCCGAAGCGGTCGGCGTCGGCGTGCCCGATCCGTTGCGGGATGCCGGGTCGAAGGCACGGCCGCCGAGGGTCACCTGGTTGCCGGACTCGCTCTGCCGCACGCCCAACGCGGGCAGCGCACCGAAACTCGGCGTGGGGGTGGCCGGTGCCTGGCCGCCGGCTGGGGCCGGCAGCGCCGGGGGCTGTTGCACCCGACCGGAGAGCGCGCGCGGCACCAGCACGGAGCTGGGGAGCATGACCTCCGCCACGGTGCCCCGGTCGATGCCGGGACGCAGCTCCACCCGAACGCCGTGCCGGGAGGCCAGCCGGGCCACCACGACCAGACCCATCATCCGGGAGACGGCCACGTCCACCTGCGGCGGCGTGGCGAGCCGCTCGTTGAGTTCCTGGAGCTGGTCCGCGCTGATGCCGATGCCGCGGTCCTCGACGTAGAGCGAGGAACGGTCACCGACCCGGCGCGCCTCGACCTGCACCTGCGAGTCCGGCGGCGAGAACGCCGTGGCGTTGTCGAACAGTTCGGCGACCAGGTGGACCAGGTCGTTGACGGCGTGCGCGGCGATCTCGATGTCGCGGTCGATCACGCCGAAGTCGATCCGGGTGTAGTGCTCGACCTCGGACTGCGCGGCGCGCAGCACGTCGATCAGGGCGGCCGGCTCCCGCTGCACGCGGGTCGAGTCGGCGCCGGCGAGCACCAGCAGGTTCTCGTCGTTGCGGCGCATCCGGGTGGCCAGGTGGTCGAGCTGGAACAGCTCGGCCAGCCGGTCCGGGTCCTCCTCGCCGCGCTCCAGCCGGTCGAGGTGCCCGATCAGGCGGTCGACCAGGATCTGCGACCGGCGGGCCAGGTTGACGAACATCGTCGCGACGGACGCGCGCAGCGCCGCCTGCTCGGCGGCCGTACGGACCGCCTCCAGGTGGACGGCGTTGAACGCCTCGGTCACCTGGCCGAACTCGTCCTTGCTGCGCACCGGTAGTGGCTCGGCGATCTGGTTGGCGAGCTGGGCCGGGGAGAGCTGGCCGATGACCTGCGGGTCACGCAGCCGGGCCACGGCCTGCGGGAGGCCGTACTGGGCCACGGCCAGGGCGCCCTGCCGCAGCTCGCGCAGCGAGCGGGCCATCGAGCGGGCGACCAGGTAGGCGAAGAGGATGGCCAGCAGGAGCATGCTCAGCAGGAGGCCGGTCTCCAGGAACACCTGGCGCTGCACGTCGGAGCGGATGCCCTCGGCCAGGCGGACCACGTCGCTGTCGAGCTTCGTCTCCACCGTCCGGATCAGCTTCGCGTTGGCGACCATGGCCGCGTCCCACTGGTCCGGCCCGAAGGGGGCGCCGACCATGCTGCCGCTGGTGTTGCCGTTGATCCAGCCGATGTAGCGCTCGGCCTCGCGCCGGTCGCCGCCCGCGATGGTCTGGTCGTGGAAGCGGATCTCGTCCCCGCTGGCGACCGCCTTGAAGTTCTGTACGGCCTGGTCCTGCCCGGTACCGCTGGCGATGTACTCGGTGCGCAGGGCCGGAGTGAGCTGCTTCTGTGCGAGCGCCTGGTGCACCACAACACGGCGCAGGGAGAGGAACTCCTTCTCCCGCGCCACCGCGGCTGCGGCTCGCATCCGGTCGCTCAGGTTGTTGTCACCGGCGAGCTGGGTGGCCGAGTCGCGGATGGCGAGCAGGTCGGTGATCACACGCTCGTACGCCTGCGTGGCCTCGACCGGCCGGAGCTTGCCCTTGTAGACCTGGCTACGGATGCCGGGCATGTCGGTGAGGCTTCGGTCGATCTTGTCGAGCAACCCCTCGAGGCTGCTCGGGAGCCCGTCGATCGACGCGCGCTGCCGCAGGTAGGGGCCCTTCGACTGGTCGACCCGGGTGTTGACCCGGTTGTACGCCTCCTGGTACTGCGCTCTCGCCTGACCCGGGGGTGATACCAGCAGCAGCACGGCGGTGGTCCGCTCGTCCTGCAGAGTGTTGATCAGGTCACCCGAGTAGCCGGAGAGGTTGGCCAGGTCGCCGGCTCGGTTGGCATTGTTGAGCGTCTCCAGGTGGTCGACCAGACCGTTGGTGCCCACCACGACCGTGGCGATGGTCGGCACGATCATGATGAGACCGAGCTTGGACCAGATCGGCATGTCCCGGAGTCGACTGGCCGGCTGGCGCAGCCGCGACAGGAAGGAGCCCGCCGTCTTCGGCCGTTTGCTCACGTCACCGTCCTCGCGATTACAGCGTCCGCGCGTTGCCCCGGGCAACGCCCAGCGACCGACCCGGCGGGTCGGACCCCCGAGATTCCATCACGCCGCTCGACAAGAGGAAAGCCCAGGTTGGCCGCCGCCCACCGTGTGATGAGATGTTGAAGCGTTTTGATAGCACACCGTCTGGCCGGAGTTACTGAAGGTAATGAATCATCCGCATCGCGTTGTATTGCTGGCCGGCCCTTCCGGCTCCGGAAAGTCATACATAGCGCAGCGAACCGGGCTCCCGGTGCTGTGCTTGGACGACTTCTACAAGGACGGCGATGACCCTACGTCGCCGCGACGAAACGGCCAGGTGGACTGGGAGTCACCACAGTCCTGGAATGCCGAGGCGGCGCTCGAGGCGATCGCCCGGCTCGCGCGAGAGGGCCAGGCGGAAGTCCCCGTCTATTCCATCGACGCGGACCGCCAGGTGTCCACCCGGACATTTGACCTAGCCGGATCGCCACTTTTTGTGGCCGAAGGGATCTTCGCCGCCGAAATCGTCCGAGAGTGCCGCCGACGCGGGCTGCTCGCCGGGGCGTACGCGCTACGCCGGCCCCGCAGCACCACCTTCTTCCGCCGGCTGGCCCGCGACCTCTCCGAACAGCGCAAGGCGCCGCGGGTGCTGGTACGACGAGGGCTGGCGTTGCTGCGTACGGAACCGGCGGTACTGCACCGTCAGACGAACCTCGGTGCGGAGGCGGCGCGGGGCCGCGAGGTGCTGCACCGGGTGGCCGGCCTGCTCGCCGGCCACCCGTACCAGGTCGATCAGTCCCGCAACAGCGGCTCGTAGGCGGGCTTGATCACTTCGTCGATGATCTTCAGTCGCTCGTCGAACGGGATGAAGGCGCTCTTCATCGCGTTGATCGTGAACCACCGCAGTTCGGCCCAGCCGTAGTCGAACGCGTCCACCAGCAGCGCCATCTCCCGCGACATCGAGGTGCCGCTCATGAGCCGGTTGTCGGTGTTCACCGTCACCCGGAAGCGAAGATCACGCAGCAGACCGATCGGGTGCTCGATGATCGACGCGGCGGCACCGGTCTGCACGTTCGAGGACGGGCAGAGCTCGAGCGGGATCCGCTTGTCCCGCACGTACGCGGCCAGCCGGCCGAGCACCGGATCCGGCCCTTCGGTGCTGATGTCGTCCACGATCCGCACCCCGTGGCCGAGCCGGTCCGCTCCACACCACTGGATCGCCTGCCAGATCGACGGCAACCCGAACGCCTCACCGGCATGGATGGTGAAGTGGAAGTTCTCCCGCTGCAGGTACTCGAAGGCGTCCAGGTGCCGGGTGGGTGGGAAGCCGGCCTCGGCCCCCGCGATGTCGAAACCCACCACCCCGGCGTCCCGGTGCCGTACGGCCAGCTCGGCGATCTCCTGCGAGCGGGCGGCGTGCCGCATCGCGGTGAGCAGGGTGCCCACCCGGATCGGCCTGCCCGCCGCGGCGGCCTCGGCGCTGCCCTCCGCGAAGCCGACGAGCACCGCCTCGACGACCTCGTCCAGCGTGAGATCCCGCTCCAGGTGCTGCTCGGGGGCGAACCGCACCTCGGCGTACACGACGCCGTCGGCGGCCAGGTCGAGCGCGCACTCCCGAGCCACCCGGCGCAGCGCGGGCGCGGTCTGCATCACGGCCACGGTGTGCGCGAAGGTCTCCAGGTACCGCTCCAGCGAGCCCGAGTCGGCCGCCGCCACGAACCAGCGCCCGAGCTCCTCGGGATCGGTGGTGGGCAGCTGGTGCCCCACCTCCGCGGCCAACTCGACGATCGTCGCCGGCCGAAGGCCACCGTCCAGATGATCGTGCAGCAACGCTTTCGGGACCTTGACGATGTCCTCGTACCGGATGTTCGCGACCATTCCCAGACCCTAGTGCGGCGCGATCCACGCCATTCCGCGGACCGGCCGCGTCCCGCACGACCGCCTTCCGTTCGTCCGGCCGCGCTGGACGGCCGGGTACGGACCGGCACGGCGGCGGGTGGGCCTACCGTAGTCGACGTGGAGCTGCCCGATCGCGATCGCCGAGGGCCCACCGCCGCGCACCCGCTCCGCCGCGCCGACGACCACCGCCGGGTACCCGCGGTGCCGACCCACCTGGACGCCTGACATGGATTCCCGCATCCTCCAGCGGCTCCGCTGCCCGATCTGCGGTGAGCCGCTGAGCGAGACCCACGCCGGCACCGCCCGCGCGCTGCGCTGCCCGCGCCGGCACAGCTTCGACGTGGCCCGGCAGGGCTACGTCAACCTGCTGGCCGGTCGCGCGCCGCACCCCGGCGACACCGCCGAGATGGTGGCCGCCCGGGCCGATTTCCTGGCCGCCGGCCACTACGACCTCATCTCGGCGGCGCTGGCGGACGCGGCGGTGACCGCGGTCGGCCCGGCCGCCGGGGCGTACCCCCTGGTGGTGGACGCCGGAGCCGGCACCGGCCGGCACCTCGCCGCGGTGCTGGCGGCGCTGCCGGACGCCGTGGGCGTGGCGCTCGACGTCTCGAAGCCGGCGCTGCGGCGAGCCGCCCGGGCGGACCCGCGGATCGCCGCGGCGCTGGCCGACACCTGGCAACGACTCCCCGTCGCCGACGGTGCCGCCGCCCTGCTGCTGAACGTCTTCGCGCCACGACACGGCGCCGAGTTCCACCGGGTGCTGGACCCGGCCGGCGCGCTGCTGGTGGTGACGCCCGCGGCGGACCACCTCGCCGAGCTGATCGGGCCGCTCGAGCTGCTCCGGGTCGATCCGGCCAAGCAGGACCGGGTGGCCGCCAGCCTGGGTACGCACTTCACCTGCGCCGCCGAGACCGTGCACCGCCGCGAGCTGGCCCTCACCCGGCCGGAGGTGGCCACACTGGTGGGTATGGGCCCGAGCGCCTGGCACACCGACCCGGCCGGGCTGGCCGCCCGCGTCGCGGCGATGGCCGAGCCGGTACGGGTGACCGTCGCGGTCCGGCTCGGCGTGTGGCGTCCGGTGCCGCGCTGACGGCGGCCGGCCCGGGTCAGGTGGAGAGGTCGACCTCTTCCCAGCCGGGCGGCTCATCGTGGTACGGCCCGCGCAGCACCACCGCCCACTCCAGCGCCCACCGCCGCTGACCGATCGCGTTCGCGTCGACCAGCCCGGGCGGCCGGCGGCCGTTCCGCTCCAGCTCCAGGTACGCCCAGTCCAGGCAGTAGTGCAGATCGAGCAGGGCGGCCGCGTCGGCGGGGTGCTGCGGCGCGGCGAGGATCCGGGACCGCCACTCGGCGAAGGTCTCACCGGCGGCGATGTCCGGCATCCGCTCGACCAGCCGTTCGTCCACCGGGAGGGTCGGGTCGAGCAGCTTGGTCAGGCCGAGTACCCACGCCAGCGAGAAGAGCGCGTCGTGGTGCAACACGAAGGAGCGGTGATCACCCTTGCTGCCGGTGACGAACTGCCACTCCGGCGGGGTGACCTTCTCCACCAGGTGGGAGGCGAGCAACCAGCTCATCGCGGCCTGCGGCGTCATCCCGAAGCAACGGGCCAGGATCAGGTGCAGCACCGCGATCCGGGCCTCGATCTCCGCGGTGGACCGCAACTCGATCTGGTCGCCGGGTTCCCACACCAGCGGAAACTGCGGCGGCGGCAGCGGCAGGCCCAGCCGGGACAGCTCGTCCAGGCTCGCCTCACGCACCTCACGTGGGTCGGGGGCAGGTACGGTCACGGCGATTCCCTTGCTCGCAACGGCTCGACGCCGGTTGTCCCCCCTGGCCAGGCAGAATAGCGACCCCGGGTGACCGGCACCATGCCGGCCCGCCCGATACCGGGTCAGCCGATCCGCTCGATCACCAGGGGCTGACCGACCGGGGGTGTCTCGGAGATCCGCACCGCGCCGGCGGCCTCGGCCATCGCCGCGGGGATCCGATCGGCCTGCTCGGCCCGCAACTCGTAGAGGGTCTCACCGGCACGCACCCGGTCACCGGGCCGCTTGTGCAGCACCACGCCGGCCGGGGCACTCACCGGGTCCTCCTTGCGCGCGCGGCCCGCGCCGAGTCGCCACGCGGCCACCCCCATGGCGTACGCGTCGATCGCCTCGACGTGACCGTCGGCCTCCGCCCGGACCGTCTCGATCTCCGGAGCGGTCGGCAGCGGAGCGTCCGGGTCGCCGCCCTGGGCGCGGATCATCGCCCGCCACACGTCCATGGCCCGGCCGTCGCGGAGCGCCACCTGCGGGTCGGCGTCGCCGAGGCCGGCGGCGTCGAGCATCTCCCGGGCCAGGGCCAGGGTCAGCTCCACGACGTCGGCCGGGCCGCCACCGGCCAGCACCTCGACCGACTCGGCGACCTCGACACCGTTGCCGATAGCCAGACCGAGCGGGGCGGACATGTCGGTGAGCAGCGCGACCGTGCGTACCCCGTGCGCCCCGCCCAGCTCGACCATGGTGCGGGCCAGCTCGCGGGCCTGCTCGACGGACTTCATGAAGGCGCCCGAGCCGACCTTGACGTCGAGCACCAGAGCGCTGGTCCCCTCGGCGATCTTCTTGCTCATGATCGAACTGGCGATCAGTGGGATCGCCTCGACGGTGCCGGTGACGTCACGCAGCGCGTACAGCTTCCGGTCGGCGGGGGCGAGCCCGGCACCGGCGGCGCAGATCACCGCTCCCACGTCGCGCAGTTGGCCGATGAACTCGTCGTTGGTGAGCGTCGCCCGCCAGCCCGGGATCGACTCGAGCTTGTCCAACGTCCCTCCGGTGTGCCCGAGGCCGCGCCCGGACAGCTGCGGCACCGCGGCACCGCAGGCCGCCACCAGCGGGGTCAGCGGCAGAGTGATCTTGTCGCCGACACCTCCGGTGGAGTGCTTGTCCGCGGTCGGCCGGTCGACGGCGGAGAGATCCAACCGCTCACCGCTCGCGATCATCGCGGCGGTCCACCGGGCGATCTCCGGACCGGTCATGCCACGCAGCAGGATCGCCATGGCCAGCGCGGACATCTGCTCGTCGGCGACCTGCCCCCGGGTGTACGCGTCCATCACCCAGTCGATCTGGTCGTCCGACAGCACGCCCCCGTCCCGTTTGGTCCGGATGACGTCAACCGCAGTAAGAGCACTCATCAGAAAGTTCTTTCCTTGTTGTCATGGCGATACTCAGCGACGACGCATACGCCCCGCGACCGCGACCGGAACCGCGCTCCGCCACCACCAAGGATCGGGTCGACCGGCCCCGGCCCCCGAAAGCAACGGGCGGAATCAGGCGCCCGGCCAGCGAACCGGAATCTCCATCGGCGGCTCGCCCTCGCCCGCCCAGAAGATGGTGCCGGTCGCGTCGACCACCACCACCCGGGGCGTACGGGCCATTCCCCAGGTGATCGCCTCGGCCGGGTCGTCCCAGCTCGGCCCCTCCTCCAGCACGCCGGTCTCGGCGCCCGCGTCGTCACCGGCCGACCGCTCCCAGTACGCCGTCCAGACCTGCTGGCCGGCGGAGAGGTCCGGATGCACGAAGACCGTGCCGCGCCCCCGCCAGGCGGCCAGCCGCTCCGGCACCACCGGCAGCGGGGTCTCCCCGACCACGGATTCGAGGTCCTCGACGCCGAACGCGTGCGGCAGCAGCTCGGCCATCCGCAGCGGGCGCCCCCTCGTCTCGATCAGGCACTCCGGGCCACCGTTCTCCCAGAGCAGCTGCCGGCACCGGCCGCAGGGCATCAGCGGCTCGCCGGTCGCGTCGACGCAGGAGAGCGCGACGAGCCGGCCCCCGCCGGTGGCGTGCAGCGAGGAGACGACACCGCACTCGGCGCAGAGCACCACCCCGTACGCGGCGTTCTCCACGTTGCAGCCGACCACCATCCGGCCGTCGTCGACCAGGCCGGCCGCGCCTACCGGGAACTTCGAGTATGGGGCGTACGCATGCCGCATCACCTCGGTGGCGGCGGCGCGCAGCCGCGTCCAGTCGATCTCCATATCGCGCTCCCCCCAGTCAGCCCTTGATGTACGGCTTGCCGTCGGCGGCCGGTGCGCGTACCCGGCCGACCAGCCCGGCCACGGCCAGGATCGTCGCCAGGTAGGGCAGCATGGCGAGGAACTGACTCGGGATCACACTGTTGATCGCGCCCAGGTAGGTGGCGAGCTGGTCGGCGAAGCCGAAGAAGAGCGCGGCGAGCAGCGCTCCGGTCGGGTTCCACCGCCCGAAGATCAGCGCGGCCAGGGCGATGAAGCCCTTGCCGCCGATCATGTTCTTGGTGAACGAGTAGAGCGCCAGCGTGTAGGAGGCGCCACCGATGCCGGCGACCACACCGGCCAGCAGCACGTTGCGGTAGCGCAGCCGGAGCACGCGTACGCCGAGGGTGTCGGCCGCGATCGGGTGCTCGCCGACCGAGCGGGTACGCAGGCCCCACCGGGTGCGGAAGAGCCCGATGTGAATCACCAGGACCAGCAGCAGCCCGAGGTAGAGGAAGATGTTGCTGCGGAACAGCGCCGGGCCGAGCACCGGGATGTCCTTGAGCAGCGGGATCTCCCAGTTGCTGAACCGGGGGGCGCTGTTGTACCGCTCCGCGTTGGTCTGCATGAGCCGCTCGTAGAGGAAACCGGTGACGCCCACCGCGAGCAGGTTCAACACGATCCCCATGACCGTCTGGTCGACCAGGTAGCGGATCGAGAAGACGGCCAGCAGCAGGGAGATGAACGCCCCGCCGATCGCGGCGGCGACCAGGCCGACCCAGACGTTGCCGGAGATGCTGCCGAAGAGAGCACCACTGAACGCGCCCATCAGCAGCTGCCCCTCGATGGCCACGTTGACCACACCGGAACGCTCGCAGAGCACGCCGGCGAGCGCACCGAAGATCAGCGGCAGGGCCAGGATGAACGTGCCCCGGATGATGTTGACCAACGGCATGAAGTTCTGGCCGGCCGGGGCCGCGGAGACCTGCCAGCAGAGGAACGACAGCACGAAGGCGACCAGCCCGACGCCGAGCACCAGGAGGAACCAGCGCTTCGGCAGCCCGGCGAGCAGCGCCGCGCCGGCGGCGAGCGCGATGACGCCGAAGAGGATCGCGCCGAACGTACCGTTGATCTCCAACGCGGTGCCGGCGGCGTCCTCGCTGAGCGTGAACCGGGCCTGCTGATCGGTGGCGAGCGCGCCGAAGAGCAACGCCGCCAACAGGCCGAGCGCCACCAGCACGAGGCCGACCTTGCGGCTGCGGGTCCAGAATCCCTCGTCGACCGCGGCGACCGCCACGTCGGGGACAGCCATGGTGGACATGAGTTACCAGCCCTTCGCCAGGCTCGTCTGCAACCGGGCGGCCCGTGCGGCCCGGAGCTGGAAGATCGCCTTGACCAGGGCCGGCGCGGCGATGAAGATGACGATCAGCGCCTGGAGCACGGTGACCAGCTCCAGCGAGATTCCCGAGTACGACTGCATCCGGTTGCCGCCGGCCTGCAACGCGCCGAAGAGCAGCGCGGCCAGCGCCACACCCCACGGCTTCAGTCGACCGAGCAGCGCCACCAGGATTCCGTCGAAGCCGATCTGCGCCGCCACCTGCGGGGTGAGCGCGCTGGCGGTCGAGCCGAGCACCATGTTCGAGCCGCCCAGACCGGCCAGCAGCCCGGCGAAGACCATGATGAGGACGAACGTCCGGGTGACGCTGATGCCGGCGGTTCGGGCGGCGTCCGGGTTCGCGCCCACCGCCCGCAGCTCGAAGCCGAGCGTGGAGCGGTTGAGCAGCCAGGCCACCGCCCAGGTCGCCAGCACGGCGAGCAGGATGCCGGCGTGCACCCGCAGGTTGTCACCGAGCAGCCGGGGTAGCTGGGCCGACGGGTCCACGGCCTTGCTGATCGCGTCGGTGCGCCTCGGGTCCTGCACACCGTTCTGCACGATGAGCCAGGTCAGGAAGTACGTGGCGACGTAGTTGAGCATGATCGTGATGATCACCTCGTGGGCGCCGGTACGCGCCTTGAGGATGCCTGGGATGAAACCCCAGACCGCGCCACCGAGAGCACCGGCGAGCAGCGCCACGAGCAGGTGCAGGCCGGGCGGGAGCGGCAGCGCGAACCCGGCCAGCGCCGCGGTGATCACACCGATGGTGGCCTGCCCCTGGGCGCCGATGTTGAACAGGCCGCCCCGGAAGGCGAGCGCCACCGAGAGGCCGGTGAAGACCAGCGGCGCGGTGTAGGTGAGCGTCTCGGAGATCGGCGCGAGGACGGCCTGCCAGCCGTTGCTGCCGTTCAGCCACCCGCTGAACGCCTCGGGGTCGAAGACCGAACCCTTGAAGAGGTTCGCGTACGCCTCGCTCACCAGCGTCCAGCTGGAGTTCAGCGCGTCCGACGGGCGGGCGGTGATGTACGAGTACGTCGACAGCACCTCGGGGTCGGAGATGATCATGAGGATCGCACCGACCACGATCGCCAGCACCAGCGACAGCACGGTGACCGTAACGGTGTTCGCCGCCCATAGGTTCGTCACGAACAGCCGCCCGAGGCCGGGCGTCGCCTCCGGCGCGCCATCGGGCGCCGCGGTAGCCGCCCCGGCCTGCGGTGTGGTCGCGTCCTCGGCCTGCTCGGTGTTGCCGAGCGAGTCCTGCGCCGCCTGCGCCTTGCTCGCCGGTTCCTTGTCCGGCGACCCGGACTGCGGATTGGGGGAGCTCACGCCGTCACCTCGCTCCGCTCGGCGCCGGCCTGGGGCACCGTGGCGCTGGGTCGATGATTCGCTCGCTGACGCTTGCTCATGCCTCTTCCTCGCTGGTCGGCACGTCGTCATCGGTCGCCGGCCGGGCCTCGGCCTGATCGGCCGCAGCCTCGGGGGTGATACCCGCCATGAGCAGGCCGATCTCCTCGCGTGGGGTGTCCGGGCCGACGATGCCGATGATGCGGCCGCGATACATCACCGCGACCCGGTCGGCCAGCCCGAGCACCTCATCCAGCTCGCTGGAGACCACCAGCACGGCGGTGCCGATGTCCCGCTCGTGGATGACCTGGCTGTGGATGAACTCGATCGAACCCACGTCGACACCGCGGGTCGGCTGCGCGGCGATGAGCAGCTTCAGCGGACGGGACAGCTCCCGCGCCACGATGACCTTCTGCTGGTTACCGCCGGAGAGGGTGCCCACCGGCATGTCGGCCGAGGAGGTCCGGACGTCGAACTGCTCGATCCGCTCCTTCGCCGAGGCCGCGATGGCCTCCCGCTTCAGCGCGAGCCCACCGGCGAACGGCGGGCGGTCGTAGATGTCCAGCACCAGGTTCTCCGCGACGGTGAACTCCTTGACCAGTCCGTCGACGCTGCGGTCCTCGGGGACGTAGCCGACCCCGGCCCGGAGCACCCGCTTGGTCGACCAGCCGTCGACCCGCGCGCCGTCGAGGGTCACCGAACCGGCGAGCGTCGGGCGCAGACCCATGATCGCCTCGATCAGCTCGGTCTGGCCGTTGCCCTGCACACCGGCCACCCCGAGCACCTCGCCCGCGTGCACGGTCAGGTCGATCCCGTCGACGGCGCGGATCTGCCGGTCGTCGTCGACGACCAGGCCGGCGACCTCGAGTACCGGCTTACCCGGCTTGGCGGTGGCCTTCTCCACGGTGAGCCGGACGTTTCGACCCACCATCAGCGCGGCCAGTTCGTCCCGGCTGGCCTCCGGGGAGGCGGTGCCGACGGTCTTACCGCGCCGGATCACGGTGATCCGGTCGGCGATCGCCTTGACCTCGCCGAGCTTGTGGGTGATGAACACGATCGACTTACCGGCCGCCTTGAGCGACCGCATGACCGTGAGCAGTTCCTCGGTCTCCTGTGGGGTGAGCACCGCGGTCGGCTCGTCCAGGATGAGCAGGTCGACGTCCCGGGTCAGCGCCTTGACGATCTCGACCCGCTGCTGGATGCCGACCGGCAGGTCCTCGATCACCGCGTCCGGGTCGACGCGCAGCCCGTACCGCTCGGAGACCTCGACGACCTCCCGGCGGGCGCGCCGTCGGTCCAGGAAACCGGAGATGCCGCCGCGAATCTTCTCGGCGCCCAGCATGATGTTCTCGGTGACCGTGAAGACGGGGACCAGCATGAAGTGCTGGTGCACCATGCCGATCCCGGCCGAGATGGCGTCCGAGGGCCCGCGCAGCTTCAACGGCTCCCCGTCGACCAGGATCTCGCCCTCGTCGGGCTGGTAGAGCCCGTAGAGCACGTTCATCAAGGTCGACTTGCCCGCGCCGTTCTCGCCGAGCAGGGCGTGGATCTCACCAGGCTCCACCGTCAGGTCGATGTGGTCGTTGGCGACCAGATCACCGAACCGCTTGGTGATGCCGCGCAGTTCGAGTCTCAGCGCAACCTCCCGGGAGTGCGAGCGATGGTGCAGCCTAGCCGCCGGCCGGCTGCCGGACGACACGGCCGGGCCGGCCGGTCGCCATCGTGCGCGACCGGCCGCCCCGGCCCGACGGGAGGTTCCGTGGGAGCCGGAGCGGCCGGATCGGTCGTACCGTGTTGCCTACCGGCCCCCCGATGTTCTCACCGGGGGGAGCGGCCGGTCGTCACTTGGTCGGCTGAGCCTTCGAGGTGACGGTGATGGTGCCGGCGGCGATGTCCGACTTGATCTTCTCGACCTCGGCCTTCAGCTCGGCCGGGACCTTGCTGTCGAAGTCGTGGAACGGGGCGATGGAGACACCGCTGTTGGCCAGGTCGCCGACGAAGCCCGGCTTGGCCTCGAGCTTCTCGCCACCAGCGGCCTTCAGCACGGCCTCCTTGACGGCCTCCGGGATGTTCTTGACCACGGTGGTCATGATCGCCAAGCAGTCCGGGGTGCTCTCGCAGCCGTCGACGTCGACCCAGATCACGCTGAACTTGCCGTTCGAGGCCTTGGCCGCCGCGGTGGTGCCGAGGCCGGAGCCGCCGGCGACCGGCATGATGATGTCCGCGCCCTGGGCGACCAGCGTGTCGGAGACCTTCTTGCCCTCGTCCTGCTTGGCGAAGTCGTTGGTGAAGGAGCCCTTCTGGCTCGCCTTGTCCCAACCCAGCGCCTGGACGTTCTTGCCCTTGGTCTGGTTGTAGTACGCCACGCCGTCGACGAAGCCGTCCATGAAGATGGTCACCGGCGGGATCGGCAGCGCACCGTAGGTGCCCACCTTGCCGGTCTTGCTCATCCCCGCGGCCAGGTAGCCGGCCTGGAACGCGGCCTGAGCGGTGTCGAACTGCATCGGGTAGATGTTGTCCACACCCGGGTTGGCGTCGACGATGCCGAACTGCTGGTTCGGGTTCGCCTGCGCGATCTTCTTGGTGGCGTCAGCCATCAGGCCACCGACGGCCAGGATGAAGTCGCACTTCTGGTTCACGAACTGCGTCAGGTTCGGCTCGTAGTCGGCCTCGGCCTTCGACGCCACGAACTTGGGGTCGATGTTGCTGTTGGCCGCCTGCGCGTCCTTCAGGCCCTGCCAGGCGGAGGCGTTGAACGACTTGTCGTCGATGCCACCGACGTCGGTCACCATGCAGGCGCTGAACTTCTTGCCGCCGTCACCGGCGCCGTTGTTCTCGTCCGGCGCCTCACCACACGCGGCGGCGCTCAGCACGAGCCCACCCGCCGCCACGATCGAGGCGATCCGCATCCCACGCACCGAGCGCAAGACGTCTCCTTCCCATCGCACACCGCGCCTTGTGCGGTGGCTGCCCTTGAGCCGGCCTGCGCTATTGCCGCCGGCGTCCCACGTTACGGACGGGAGCGTACGCCCGCGCCCACCCACCGGCCGCCAATCGTGCACGACCGTTGAGTGCCTGTTACCCCTACGTAACCGTCGCGTGGGGGAAATCACTCTTCGTGCAGGTAACAGTGCACCCTGGCGTCGTGAAAGTCCGGTTTTCGAGGCGCCTTACAGGACCGACGTTACCGCCAGAAGACCGCCACTGCGGCGTTGACCAGGGTCAACCCAACAATTGCCAGGAAATGGCCACGGTTGACCGTTTCCCGCTTTCGCGAGAAGAAGACCATTACGAAGATCAGCAGCGCGATCACGCCCTTGGTGGCGAGCTTGGCCGGGGCCGGCTCGTCACCGTCACGAAGCGGAGCGGAAAGCCCGATACCGGTCACCAGCTGGATCACGGACCCCCACAGCATGGCCGCGTTGATGCGCAGCCGTCCGCTGAAGTACTGGGCCAGGGAACCGCCCAGCAGCAACGCGAACCCGATCAGATGGACGTAGAGAAGAATCAGCCTCAAAGCTTCCACGCGGACATCCTCCCCCATCAACGACACGTTGTAGTAGGGGGCCCGGCGGCCGGATCACGGGATGCGCCAGACCCGGAACGTTGGGCCGTCGCCGGCCAGGGTGGCCACCCCGTCCGCTCCGGCCGCAGCGCGGGCGCCCCGCCGTACACGTTCTCCCCGGCCGGCAGTCCGCCGAGCCGGCCCCCGCCGGCCGACCGGCGGGCCAGCACCAGCGCGGTGCCGGCCGGCGACTCACGCGGTCCACAAAGGAGTTTGGGCGCTGGTCAAGTAGGCGACACCCCAACACCCAAACGGGTAATGCCAACCAACACCACCACCATCCACACTCGTCCGGTGAACCACGAACCCGGCCCCACCACCTGGCAAGGCCAGCAGCCGTCCCCGCCCCAGCAGCCCTACCCGCAGCAGCAGCCGTACCCGAACATGCCGCCGCCCGGTAAACCCAAACGAAAACTCGGCACCGGCGCGATCATCGCCATCACCATCGGCGCGCTCGTCATCGCCTGCTGCGGCATCACCGGCGTCGCCGCGCTCGTCACCGGCGACTCGGAACCCGACGCCGCCCCGTCGTCGTCGCCGACCGTCGCCGCAGCCGCCGAACGGGACGCACAAGCCCCGGCGACCGCCACACCGGCGGCACCGTCGAGCGAAGCCGCCCCGCCGCCACCGGCAACGACCGCACCCGCCACTCCGGCCGCCCCGGAGAAGATCACCATGCCGAACCTCAAGGGCGAGAACGCCGCAGTCGCGGATGACAAACTGCGGAAGCTCGGCTTCACCAACCTCCAGTACGGCAGCGCCGACGAGAACGACACCCTTGTGATCATGTTGGCGAACTGGACGGTCACGAAGCAGTCCGCGAAGCCGGGCGCGAAACTCAACCCCGACGACCTGATCGTGTTGACCTGCACGAAGCAGAACTGACCGGGCCGGAGCCCCGGCACCTCGAACCGCGTGGGCCGGGGCTTCGTCGTGTCTGCCCCAGCGGCGCTGTCGGCCCGGACGAGCTGCACCAGGCGTTCAACTTCGACTTCCTCGACGCCACCTGGTCGGCCGAATCGTTCCGTAAGGTGATCGACACGGCGCTCGCCGAGTCGGCCACCGTCGGCGCGCCGACCACCTGGGTGCTCTCCAACCACGACAAGCAGCGACACGTGACCCGCTACGGCGACAGGCCCGAGGGGCTGCGCCGGGCCTCGCGCCGCGGCTCTGCTGATGCTCGCGCTGCCCGGCTGCGCGTACGTCTACCAGGGCGAGGAGCTGGGCCTGCCCGAGGTGCTTGACGTCGCCGGGTACGGCGAACCGGTCGTCGCGAGCGAACCGCTCGCCGGCACCGGTGACGGTCATCTGCTGCCAGTCGACTCGGCTGCCTGGTTCGAACGGCGCTGAGCGGGTAACCGAAAGCGACCTGGTCGTCCGCCGTGCTCCGCGCCGGCGGGCGACTGGGGCACCGACCCCTTGTGGTGGGGGTGAGGTGGTGCCGGCGCCTCGCGGAGTCCGCTCCGCGGGGCGCCGGCGTCCGTTCCCACGACCACCGAGTGCTCACCAGTGCGGGCCGTGCTTCGCGGCGGGCACAGTGGGCGGTGTGTCACCGCGATCCCCTCGGGGTAACCCGGACGTACGGCGGCGGCTGCGGGGGTCTGTCGCGGGAAGACCATCGCCGCGGCGGATACGGGACGCACTGGAGGTGGCGGATGGTGGCCCGGGTGGCGCAGTACACCGTCGACGTCGAGGACGTCGACCTCATGGCGGCGTTCTGGTCCGCCGCGCTCGGCTACCGCGTCGAGCAGGGCGGCGACGGCTGCGCGAAGCTCTTCCCGGACCCGGCCGGGACCGGGCCGACCATGTGGCTGCAGGGCTCGGGCACTGCCAAGCAGGGCAAGAATCGCCTTCACCTCGACCTGGTCAGCGACGGCGACGCGGACGCGGAGGTGCGGCGGCTCGTCTCGCTGGGCGCCCGGCAAGCGGACGTCGGGCAGACCGGCGACGAACCGTTCGCGGTACTCACCGACCCGGAGGGCAACGAGTTCTGCGTGCTGAACCACCCGCCGGCCCGGCCCTGACACCGGTCGTGTCCGCGACGACGTCGCCGCTCGACGCCTCGTCCGGGGTCAGGACCCCTTGGCGGTCAGTATCTCGGCGATCCGCCGGAACCCGGCCCGCAGCTCAGCCTCGGTCGGTGGCACGGTCGGCTCGCCGTGACCCACCTCGTCCGCCGCCGCGTCCAACTCCTCGTCGATGGTGTCCTCGAAGTCGCCGTAGAGGTCGACCTGGTCGACCTGCGCGGCCTCGTCCGCCGCGGCTATCTGCGCGGCGGCGATCTCGCTGCGGATCTCCTCGGCGGAGAGCGCCGGCAGCAGCGGCTCGACCACCGCCATCAGCTGCTCCTCGGCCACCACCGCCTCGGCCAGGGCGAGCGCGTGCGGCCGTTGGTACGGCCCGCAGACCACCGGCTCCCACTCGTCGGTGTCGCCGAGCGGGCCGAACGTGATGATCCACGGCAGGCCGAGCATCGGCGAATCGCTCGGCAGGTCCAACGTCACGAGTGCGCCCACCGGCTCATCATGGTCCGTCACGACCGGCCGCCGTGGAACAATCGCCCGATCCCGCCCGCCCCGCGTCGGGCCGCGCTGCGCCGGCCCGGCGTCTCAGCCGGGGCGGGACGCGTCCAGAGCGGCCCGGACCAGCGCCAGCGCCGTACCGGGCGGCACACCGAGCCGGCGGGCCTGGAGGGCGTAGTCGGCGGCCGACCGCTGCAGCCGGTCCAGCGCGTCGTCCCGCCCCGGCGCCACGAACGTGCCGTTGCGGCCCCGGGTCTCGAGCAGCCCGACACCCTCCAACTCCCGGTACGCCCGGGCCACCGTGTTCGGCGCCAGGTTGAGGTCCGCGGCGAGCTGCCGCACCGTCGGCAGCCGGGTGCCCACCGGAAGCCGCCCGTCCCCGATCATCTCGGCGAGCTGGCCACGCACCTGCTCGTAGGGCGGCACGGGCGAATCCAGGTCGACCGAGATCAGCATGTCCGCCTCCCGCTTGGTCAACTGGCACCCCCCGGGGTGCCGGGATCGGTCTGCTCGTCGAGGTTGGCCGGTGGCGCGCCCTCCGCCAGGTCGATCACGCGCCCCCGCGTGCTGGTCGCGGCGAGCGCCGCGCCGAAGAGCAGCAACTGGTTGAGCAGGTAGAGGTAGAGCAGCAGCCCGACCGCGCCGGCTACCACGGTGTACGCGGGGCTGTGCTCGGTGCGTACGACGTAGTAGCGGCCGACCGTGTTGAGCAAGGTGATGCCGACCGCGACGAGCAGCACGGTCGGGCGGAGCCGCGACCGGCTCATCCGCAGCCGGGGCACCGCGACGAGCAGCAGCGTGGCGAGGACCGCGTTGACCACCACGCTGAGTACCGCGCTCAGCGTGGTCAGGCCGAGCGAGCCGGTGCTGCGCAGCAGGAAGCGCAACGCCGACTCGAGCGCGTCGACGGCCGCCACCGAGGCGCCGAGCAGAACGAAGACGAGGACCATCACGCCGATGTCCACCAGCCGGCGGATCACCAGGTTGCCGGGTTGCTGTTTGAGTCCGTAGATCAGCCGCTGGGAGGAGCGGATCGCCTCGATCCAACCGATCCCCGTGAAGGTCAGGATGATCAGACCGATCACCCCGACCGTGCCGCTGCTCTCGGCGATCTGCGCCGGGTCGAGGAACGGCAGATTGTCCTGGAGGAAGTTGCTCGCGGCCATGCTGAAATCGCTGTTGTCGTTCAGGGTCGCGCCGAAGATGGCGTACACGACGAGGGCGAGCGCGAAGACCGCGAAGAAGCCGTAGTAGGCGATCGCCGCGGCCAGCCGGCCACCGAGCACCTCGGCGTAGCGGGCACCGGCGCGCCACACGTGGTCGAAGAGGGCGGACCGGCGGCGGCCGGCGCTCACCCAGCGGTCGATGCTCGCCTCGACCCGGCCGATCACGTTCACGCCGTCATCCTCGCCGATGTCGCCTCGCCGTGGGGGTAACCGTCGCGCGTGTGACCGCGCGCCGGCCGGTCAGCCGCCCAACTGGAAGTCACGCCGTGGCTGCCACCGGGACTGCCCGCTGTGCAGGAAGAGGGTGAACGCCGCCACCTCGAACACGGCCGAGAAGTCGGCGAGGTCCTCGTACACCTTGTCCAGCGCCTCGGCCGGGACGTCCTGCGCCACGGTGACGTGCGGGTGGTACGGAAAGCGCGCCTCCCGATGCAGCTCCGGGGCGGCGCTGATCGCCCCGGCGAGCAGTTCACACTCACTGATCCCGGCGGCCACCGCCACAAAGACCACCTGGGTCACCGGGCGGAACGTGCCGGTGCCACGCAGGTGCAGCATGAACGGCAGGTGGGCCGACGAGACCGTGGCCAGGTGCCGCTCCACCGCGGGCAGGGTGGCGGCCGGTATCTCGGTCGGCCCGAGCAGCGTGACGTGCGCGGGAATGTCGGCCGCCTGAGGGTCGCCGGCCTCCGCGCGCCGCCGGGTCAGCTGGGCACCCCATGGCTCCGGGATGTCGACAGCTACCCCGATCCGGATGAGGTCACCCTGCTCGGACGCCCCGTCCCTGCGATCCACGCTGCGCGCCACCTCTCCGGCCACCGGCCCGTGTCCACCCAGTCCTGTGCCGCGTCGCGGCGCTATTCGCCGCGCACCGGCGGGAAGAACCCGATCCGCTCGTACGCGAGGCGCAGCGTTTGGCCGGCCACCGCGCGGGCCTTCTCCGCGCCGGTCGCGAGCAGCTTGTCCAGCTGAGCCGGGTCGTCCAGGTAGCCGCGCGTGCGCTCCTGGATCGGCCGGACGAACTCGCCGACCACCTCGGCCAGATCCTTCTTGAGGTCTCCGTAACCCTTGCCGGCGTACGCGGCGACCAGGTCGTCGATGTCGCGGCCGGAGAGCGCCGAGTAGATGGTCAGCAGGTTGGCGATGCCCGGCTTGCCCTCGGCGTCGAAGACGATCTCCCGGCCGGTGTCGGTGACCGCCGAACGGATCTTCTTGGCCGTACGGGCCGGCTCCTCCAGGAGATCGATGATGCCGGCCGGCGAGGACGAGGACTTCGACATCTTCGCGGTCGGTTCCTGCAGATCGGTGATCTTCGCGGTGTCCTTGACGATGTGCGGCGCGGGCACGGTGAAGGTCTTACCGAACAGCGAGTTGAACCGCTGGGCCAGGTCGCGGGAGAGTTCCAGGTGCTGGCGCTGGTCCTCGCCGACCGGCACCGCGTCGGCCTGGTAGAGCAGGATGTCGGCGGCCTGCAGGATCGGGTAGGTGAAGAGACCGACGCTGGATCGGTCGCTGCCCTGCTTCTGCGACTTGTCCTTGAACTGGGTCATCCGGCTCGCCTCGCCGAACCCGGTGATGCAGCCGAGCACCCAGGCCAGCTGCGGGTGCTCGGGCACCTGGGACTGGACGAACAGGGTGCTGCGCTCAGGGTCGAGGCCGAGCGCGAAGAGCTGGGCGGCGGCGACCCGGGACCGCTGCCGGAGCACCTTCGGGTCGTGCCCGGCGGTGATCGCGTGCAGGTCGACCACGCAGTAGAACGCCTCGTGGGTCTCCTGCAGCGCTACCCAGTGCCGCAACGCGCCCAGATAGTTGCCGAGGTGGAACGAGTCGGCGGTCGGCTGGATGCCGGAGAAGACGCGGGGGCGAGCGGGAACGTCGGGCATGACGCCAATTCTGTCAGCCCGCCCGGGCGTCCGTCATGACGGCCCGGCGGGTCGGCGTCCGCCGGTCGAGGTGGGCGGGTTCACCTCACGCCGCTGCTCCGGCAGTCGTGCGGCGGAGGCCGCGATCCGGGCCGCCCGCCGTCCCTCCATCGCCAGCACCCGCAGCATCCAGCCGCCGGGCAGGTCGCCCGGTTCACCGGTGCCGCCCGGCCCGGGCGCCACCGGCACCTCGTCACCGGCGACCGGCAGCCGGCCCAGCACGGCCATCACGTACCCGCCGACCGTCTCGTACGGCCCGGACGGCAGGGTGATCCCGGTGCGCTCCGCGAAGTCGGCGAGGTTGAGCCGGCCGTCGACCACTGCGGGCAGTCCGGCGTGCACCGGGTCCGGGGTGGCGTCGTACTCGTCGTGGATCTCGCCGACCAGTTCCTCGATGAGGTCTTCGAGCGTGACGATGCCGGCCGTGCCGCCGTACTCGTCGACCACCACCGCCAGGTGGTGCCCCTCCCGGCGCATCTCGGTCAGCGCGGCGAGTACCCGTTTGCTGCCGGGCAGTCGCTTCACCTCCCGGGCCAGCTCGCCGACGGTGACACGGGGATCGGTGTCCGGGCGCAGCAGCACGTCGTGCAGGTGGACGAAGCCGACCACGTCGTCGTGGGTGCCGTCGGTGACCGGATAGCGGGTGTGCGGCTCGGCCCGCACGAGTCGGGCCGCCTCGTTGATGTTCAGCCCGACGGGCAGGAAGACCACCTCGGTGCGGGGCATCATGACTTCGCGGATCATCCGTGCGCCGGCGACCAGCACCTCGTCGATGATCCGGCGCTCGTCGGCGTCGAGCAGGGTGTTCGCGGCCACCAGGTCACGCAGGTCGGACTCGCTGATCTGCTCCCGACCGGCCGCCGGGCCGGCGCCGAGCAGGTTGGTCACCCGGCGCGTGGCGGCGTCGGCCGCCCGTACCACCATCCGGGCCACGGCGCGGGCGAGCGGCCCGGGGTCGCGACTCGGCCGTCGCCGGGCGCGTCGCCGGTGCTCGGGACCGCCTGCCTCCCGCATGTCAGAGATGGTAGACAGCGGGACGTTCGGGCACCGGATTTCCCACGGCCCGCCGTGGCCGGCGGCACTCCGGTCGAACCACCCTCATGTGTTCAACTCTGTTGGATCGTGAGAGTTTATGATGGAATCGGGATGCCCGGCGTGACGGGCCGAGCCACCCCACGCGCCCGTAGGGTGTGCACCGACAGCGGCCGCGTTCCGAGCCGGCCAGGCAGGAGGCAACGACGTGAAACTGCTCGTCACCGGCGGCGCTGGCTACATCGGCAGCGTCGTGACCCGGATGCTGCTCGACGCCGGTCACGAGGTGGTCGTCCTCGACGACCTGCGCACCGGCCACCGGGTCGCGCTCGCCCCCGACGCCACCCACGTCGACCTGCCCGTCCACGAGGCGGCTCAGGTCCTCACCCGGGAAGCCGGCTTCGACGGGGTGCTGCACTTCGCCGCCCTCATCGCCGCCGGCGAGTCGATGGTCAAGCCCGAGATCTACTGGCACAACAACACCATCGGCTCGCTCGCCCTCATCGACGCGGTCCGGGCCGCCGGGATCCCCCGCCTCGTCTTCTCCTCCACCGCCGCGGTCTACGGCAATCCGACGGAGCTGCCGATCCCGGAGACCGCGGTGAAGGCGCCGACCAACACGTACGGGGCCACCAAACTCGCCGTCGACATGGCGCTCACCTCCGAGGCGATCGGGCACGGCCTGGCCGCCGTCTCGCTGCGCTACTTCAACGTGGCGGGCGCGCACCTCACCGACGACGTGGCCCTCGGCGAGCGGCACGACCCGGAGACCCACCTGATCCCGATCGCACTGGACGTCGCCGCCGGCCGGCGGGAGAAGCTCCAACTCTTCGGCGACGACTACCCCACCGTCGACGGCACCTGCGTCCGCGACTACATCCACGTGGCCGACCTGGCCCGGGCCCACCTGCTCGCGCTGGACGCCGCCACCGCCGGCCAGCACCGGGTCTACAACCTCGGCAACGGCAACGGGTTCACCAACCGGCAGGTGGTCGACGTGGTCCGCCAGGTGACCGGGCACCAGCTGCCGGTCGAGATGGCACCGCGCCGCGAAGGCGATCCCGCCGAACTCGTGGCCTCCTCCCGGCTGGCCCGCGAGGAACTGGGCTGGGTGCCGCAGAAGCCGACCCTGCACGACATGGTCGGCGACGCCTGGACCTTCTACCGCACGCACATCATGGATCAGGCATGACCGCCGTCGCCGACCGCGCCACCGCGGGCTTCCGTCAAGAGTTCGGCCAGCCACCCGCAGGTCACTGGGCGGCGCCCGGGCGGGTCAATCTGATCGGCGAGCACACCGACTACAACGACGGCTTCGTGCTCCCCTTCGCGCTGCCGCTGCGTACGGTGGCCGCCGCCGACCGGCAGGAGGGCGCACGCTGGACCGTCTGGTCGGAGCTGTCCGGCGAGACGATCAGCTTCGGCGCCGACGAGGTCGACGAGCCCAGCCGGGTCACCGGCTGGGGCGCGTACGTCGCTGGGGTCGTCTGGGCCCTGCGCGACGCGGGTCACGACGTGCCCGGCGCCCGCTTCGCCATCGCGTCCGACGTGCCACTCGGCGCCGGGCTCTCCTCGTCGGCCGCGCTGGAGGCGGCGGTGCTGACCGCCCTGGTCGACCTGGGCGGCCTCGACCTGCCCGCCGACCGGCAGCCCCGGCTCGCGCAGCGCGCCGAGAACCACTACGTCGGTGCGCCGACCGGCATCATGGACCAGTCGGCCTCCATCCGCTGCCGCGGCGGGCACGCCCTCTTCCTCGACTGCCGCACCGAGGGCGTCGAGCACATCCCGTTCGACCTACGGGCCGCCGGGCTCGCCATGCTGGTCATCGACAGCCACGCCCCGCACCGGCACGCCGACGGCGAGTACGCGGCCCGCCGCAAGTCCTGCGAGGCCGGCGCCGAGCGGCTCGGGGTGCCCGCGCTGCGCGACGTCACCATCGATCAGCTCGACGCCGCGCTCGCCCGCCTCGACGACCCGGAGACCCGCCGCCGGGTCCGGCACGTGGTCACCGAGGACCAGCGGGTGCTCGACACGGTGGCGCTGCTGCGCGCCGGCCGGGTCCGGGAGATCGGCCCGCTGCTCACCGCCTCGCATGTCTCGATGCGCGACGACTTCGAGATCACCGTGCCGGAGATCGACACCGCGGTCGAGGCGGCGCTCGCCGCCGGCGCGCTCGGCGCACGGATGACCGGCGGCGGCTTCGGCGGCTGCGTCCTCGCCCTCGTCGAGGCAGCGGCAGCCGACGCGGTCGCCGCCGCGGTCACCGCCGCGTACGCCAAGAACGGCTTCCAGCCCCCCGAGCACATCACCGCTCTCCCCGCCCCCGGCGCCACCCGCCTCGACTAACCCGGGTCCTCTCCTGCTCGTCCGCCTACTTCATGGAACGAGTGGCCCATCCCGCGCCGGATGGCCACTCGTTCCATGACGGTGCGCGAGAGCCGAGGGGTGGTCCGTCCAGGGGGGACCGTCGATAGGGTCTTGCCTCGACAGGCCGGCGGGGGGAGGCGACGTGACAGACGTCGGGTTTACCGCACAGCAGCGCGCCGGGGCGCTGATGGATGTCGGACGGCACGACGAGGCGGTGCAGGTGCTGCGCGGCGTACTCGCCGAACAGCCCCGGCACGCCGGGGTGCTGTTCCTGCTGGCCCGCTGTCACCGTGTCCTGGGCCAGTACGCCGAGGCCATGCGACTGATCGACCAGGCGCTCGGCTTCGCCGCCACCCAGGAGCACCTGCTCGTCGAGAAGGCTCGGATCCTGCTCGCGGCCGACCAGCCCGGCTACGCGGCCACGGCCGCGCACACAGCGCTGGAACGGTCACCGCGCCTCTGGGAGGCGCACGCGCTGCTGGCCGAGGCGCTCCTCACGCTCGGTAACCCCACGCGCGTGGTGCTGGCCCGCCGGCACGCGGACACCGTGCTCGAACTCGCCCCGCAGGTCCCCACCGCACACCTGCTCGACGCCCGGCTGCACACCCGGATGGGTCGGCCGGGCGCCGCCCGCGCGGCCTGCGGCCGAGCGTTGGCGCTGGACCCGTCGTGCGAGCCGGCCCTGCATCAACTCGCGCTGCTGGACGCCCGGCAGGACCTCACCGGCCGGGCCGTACGCGGATTCACCGCGACGCTCGCCGCCGATCCGCAAGACGGCTGGGCGGCCGTACAGCACGCGGTGAGCGCCGCCGCCCTGTGGTGGCGGCTGTTCGACGCGGTGGCGCTGGCCGCCGTGGCGCACTGGGTGATCTTCGCGCTGCTCGCCGACGCGAGCCGGCTCGTGCGGCTCGCCACCGCGCTGCTCGTCCTGCCGGTGGTGGCCGGTTCGGCCCTGCTGACCTGGCGACGGCAGCCGGGGGCGGTGCGTTGGCAGTTGCGCCGCCAGCTGGGTGCGCGGACCGTAGCGGTCTGCCTGGCGCTCACCCTGGTCGCCCTGGGTGGTCTGCTGCTCAACGGTCTCGCCCCGGCGGCAGAGAGCCCGGCGGGCGGGGTGAGTACCGTGCTGCTGCTGCCGGCCTGCCTGGTGCTCGCCGTTCGCCTGTGGCGGCAGTCGGCCCGCCGGGCCGGGCCGGCGGCCCGCTGGCTCGGCTACCGGGTCTGGACGAGACTGGCGGCCCGCACCACCCTCACCGTCGCCGCCGGCCCGCAGCGCTGATCCCGGGCCGAGCCGGCCGCCGCCTCAACGCCTCTGAACAACGCGCCTCAGCCCCGCAGCGCCCCGACCGCCCGAGCGCCTCGACGCGGCCCAGCCTCTCAGCCCGCCTCGACGATCATGCCGGCGCCGACCGTACGGTTGGTCGTCTCGTCGATGATGACGAAACCGCCGGTGGTGCGATTGCGGCGGTACTCGTCGGCCAGCAGCGGCACCGTCGTGCGCAGCCGGACCCGACCGATCTCGTTGAGCCGCAGTTCACCCGCCGACTCGTCCCGGTGCAGCGAGTTGATGTCGAGCCGGTAGTGCAGACCCCGCACGATCGCCCGCGCCGACCGGGTGGTGTGCTTGATCGCGTACTTGCCGCCGACCTGCAACGGGCGGCTCTCGTCCATCCAGCAGACCATCGCCTCGATGTCCTGCGACACGGCCGGCGCGTTGTTCGGGCGGCAGATCATGTCGCCTCGGGAGATGTCGATCTCGCCGGTCAGCCGTACGGTGACCGACATCGGCGGAAACGCCTCCGCGACCGGCCCGTCGGCGGTCTCCACCGACGCGATCCGGCTGGTGAAACCCGACGGCAGCACCATCACCTCGTCACCCGCCTTGAGCACGCCAGAGGCGACCTGGCCGGCGTAACCGCGGTAGTCGGTGACGGTCGTCGACTGCGGGCGGATCACGTACTGCACCGGGAACCGCACGTCGACCAGATTGCGGTCGCTGGCGATGTGCACCCGTTCCAGGTGGTGCAGCAGCGCCGGCCCCTCGTACCACTGCATGTTCGGCGACCGGCTGACGATGTTGTCGCCCTTCAGCGCGGAGACCGGCACCACCGTCAGGTCGGGCACGTCGAGCTTCGCGGCGAACGCGGTGAACTCGTCGGCGATCCGCTCGAAGACGTCCTGGGAGAAGTCGACCAGGTCCATCTTGTTGACGCAGAGCACCAGGTGCGGTACCCGCAGCAGGGAGCAGAGGAAGGCGTGCCGGCGGGACTGCTCGACCAGGCCCTTACGGGCGTCGACCAGGATCAGCGCCAGGTCCGCGGTGGACGCCCCGGTGACCATGTTGCGGGTGTACTGGATGTGCCCCGGGGTGTCGGCGATGATGAACTTGCGTCGCGGTGTGGCGAAGTACCGGTACGCCACGTCGATGGTGATGCCCTGCTCCCGCTCCGCCCGCAGACCGTCGGTGAGCAGCGCCAGGTTCGTGTACTCGTCGCCGCGCGCCGCGCTGACCGCCTCCACCGCGGCCAACTGGTCGGTGAAGAGCGACTTCGTGTCGTAGAGCAGCCGGCCGATCAACGTCGACTTGCCGTCGTCCACGCTGCCCGCGGTGGCGAAGCGCAGCAGATCCATCCGGCGAGTGGCGGACTCGGCGTCCGTGCCGGCCGACGCGGCGGTCTCGACGGTCATCAGAAGTAGCCCTCCCGCTTGCGGTCCTCCATGGCGGCCTCGCTGACCCGGTCGTCACCACGGGTGGCGCCGCGCTCGGTGATCCGGGTCGCCGCCACCTCCTCGATGACCTTCTCCACCGTGTCCGCGTCCGAGCGCACCGCCGCCGTGCAGGACGCGTCGCCCACCGTGCGGTAACGCACCCGCTCCTTGAACAGCTCCTCGCCCGCCCGCGGGCGGATGAACTCGTTGACGGCGTAGAGCATCCCGTCGCGCTCGATCACCTCGCGCTCGTGCGCGTAGTAGATCGACGGGAGCGGGATCCGCTCGCGGGCGATGTAGTGCCACACGTCCAGCTCGGTCCAGTTGGACAGCGGGAATACCCGGATCGACTCGCCCGGGTGGTGCCGACCGTTGTAGAGCGCCCACAGCTCCGGACGCTGGTTCTTCGGATCCCACTGGCCGAACTCGTCGCGGAAGCTGAACACCCGCTCCTTCGCGCGGGCCTTCTCCTCGTCCCGCCGAGCACCGCCGAAGAGGGCGTCGAAGCGGTGTTCCTCGACCGCCTCCAGCAGGACCGGGGTCTGGATCCGGTTACGCGTCCCGTCCGGGGACTCGCGGACCAGGCCGCGCGCCAGCGCGTCCGGCACGCTCGCCACCACCAGGTGCAGGCCGCTCTCCGCCACCTGCCGGTCGCGGTACTCCAGGACCTCCGGGAAGTTGTGCCCGGTATCCACGTGCATCACCGGGAAGGGCACGTTCGCCGGGGTGAACGCCTTCTGCGCCAGCCGCAGCATGACGATCGAATCCTTGCCGCCCGAGAAGAGCAGCACCGGTCGCTCCATCTCGGCGACCACCTCGCGCATCACGAAGATGCTCTCCGCTTCCAACGCGTCGAGGTGGGAGACCTGGTAGGCGGGGGCGCTCATGACCCGGGCTCGATTCGTTCGCTCATCCGAATTCCAGACCTTTCCGGTCGGGGAAGTCAAGAACTGGGCACAGGCTACCCGGAATGCCTCCGCAGCGCCGCAAGCAACCGAGGGGCGAGATCGCGACGGCAGACCAGCAGGTCGGGCAGGCGCGGATCCGCCTCGTTGTACTTCAGCGTCGAACCATCGATCCGGGAAGCGTGCAATCCGGTAGCGGTCGCCACGGCCACCGGTGCCGCCGAATCCCACTCGTACTGGCCGCCCGCGTGGATGTACGCGTCCACCTCACCGGTCACCACCGCGGCGATCTTCGCGCCGGCCGAACCCATCGGCACGAGGTGCGCCCCCACGTCGTCGGCCAGATCGGTGAGGAACACCGGCGGGCGGCTCCGGCTCGCCGCCAACCGGATCATCCGGCTGCCGGCCGCCGCCGCCTCCACCGCCATCGGCGGGTACGCCGGTGGATAGTCCGTGGCCAGCACCCGCTGCTGCCCGGGCAACCCGACCGCGCCGGCGATCAGGCCGTGCGGGCTCGGCGCCGCACGCGACCAGAGCGCCACGTGCACCGCCCAGTCGGAGCGGCCCTCCTCGGCGAACTCACGGGTGCCGTCCAGCGGGTCGACGATCCACACCCGGTCCGCCGTCCGCCGCGAAACCCCCTCGGGGTTCACCTCCGCCGCCCAGGCCAACCGGGAGCCCTCGTCCTCCTCGGAGAGCACCGCGTCGCCCGGGCGCCACTTCGCCAACTCGGTGCGGATCAGATCGTGCGAAACCTTGTCCCCGGCCGACTTCAGCGCACCCGGGTCGGCGAAACCCAGCTCCGCGCGCAAACCCAGCAGCGCCTGGCCGGCTCGCGCCGCCAGCCACCGGGCGAACGCCCCGTCGATCGTCGGAGGAGTGCCCATGGTCCGCTCCCGTCGCCTCGCCACGGCCCGGTTCGTCCCGTGCGACCCGCGCCGCCGGTCGCCACACATCGAAAGGCGCAGACTACCGGCCCGCACCCCCCGAACGGGTACGCCCCGCCCGCGTCAGGCGCCGTGGTAGAGGTTCTGCGTCTGCTCCACGCCACGGGTTATGACCGACTCCACCATGTCAGCGGCCCGATCGACCAGAAACTCGAGCTCCTTACGCTCGACCGCGCTGAAATCCGACAGTACGAAGTCGGCCGGGTCCTGCCGCCCCGGCGGCCGCCCGATGCCGAACCGGACCCGCACGTAGTCCTTCGTACCCAGCGACTTCGTCATCGAGCGCAACCCGTTGTGGCCGCCCTCGCCACCGCCGACCTTCACCCGCAGCTGCCCGTAGCCGATGTCCAGTTCGTCGTGCACCGCGACGACCTGCCCCGGCACCACCTTGTAGAACTGCGACAACGCGGCCACCGGCCCGCCGGACAGGTTCATGTAGGTCAACGGCTTCACCAGCACCACCCGAGGACCGCCGAAACCCAGCCGGCCCTCCGCGACCTCCGCCACGGCCCGCCGGTGCCGGCCGAACTTCGCGCCCACCCGCTGGGCGAGCAGATCCGCCACCATGAAACCGACGTTGTGCCGGTTGCCGGCGTACTCCCGGCCCGGGTTGCCCAGGCCGACCACCAGCCACGGCCCCGCCTCGTCCGTCACGACCCACCCTTCCCAAGTGCCACTCGACCGGACCCCGATACGCCGACAGGCGCCCCCGAACGCGGGGACGCCTGTCGCACGTTTTGAACCGACCGGATCAGGCCCCGGTACGCGCCTCGGCGTTCTCCTCGCCCTCCGCAGCCGGAGCCGCGTCGGCGCCCTCGGAGGACTCGGTGACCTCGCCGACCTCGGCCTCGGCCTCCTCGGCGGCCTCCTCGACCTCGGGCAGCGTCGCCTCGAGCTGCTCGGCCGTCGGGGCGGCGGTCACCGTGGCGACCGGCAGCTCCGGGTCGGCGACCAGCTCGACACCCGCCGGCAGCGTCACGTCGGCCGCGGTGATCTGCGCACCCACCTCGGCACCCTCGATCGACGCCTCCAGGTGGTCCGGCACCCGGGTGGCGTCGGCGGTCACCGAGAGGGTGTCGTGGTCGTGCACGATCAGCGTGTTCTTCGCGGCCTCGCCGGTCAGCTCGACCGGGACCTCGACGGTGACCTTCTCACCCCGCCGGACCAGCAGCAGGTCGACGTGCTCGAAGGTGTCCTTGATCGGGTCACGCTGGATCGCCTTCGGCAGCGCCAGCACCTGGGTGCCGTCGCTCACCTCGATGGCGAACAGCTGGTTCGCACCACCCTTGCGGATCGCGGCCGCGAACTCACGGGACGGCAGTGCGATGTGCTTCGGCTTCTCGCCGTGGCCGTACAGCACGGCGGGCACCTTGCCGGCCCGGCGGGTACGACGGGCACCACCCTTGCCGAACTCGGTACGGGGCTCGGCGCTGATCTTTACCTCGGACACGGGGAAACTCCTGATGCTTTCGCTGCGGCGGCTTGTCGTCTGGCGGTGCTGGGGCGAGGGGCTCGCTGGGGCTCATGCGTCATGAACGACTGCCCGGAGCACCGCGTCGATGACGGTGCCTCCGTGCGGCGCTTCCTCAGCGGCCCGCCGGGCACCCTCGCCGTGGCAACCGCACCAGTCTACCCGAGAGAATTCCCGGCTTTCCGCCAGTCCCCATATCACCGCCGACGTTGACTCGCAGGCCAACTCCGCCATCCCCGGCGGCCGCCCACGACGGCCGCCGGACAGGCGACAGCGACCTCAGCTGAGGCCACCGAAGAGCGTGGTCACCGAACCGTCGTCGAAGACCTCGCGGATCGCCCGGGCGAGCAGCGGAGCGATCGACAGCACGGCGATCTTGTCGAGCTGCTTCTCCGGCGGCAACGGCAGCGTGTTGGTCACCACGACCTCGCTGATCGGGCTGTTCTTCAAGCGCTCCGTCGCCGGGTCGCTGAGCAGGGCGTGGGTCGACGCGACGATCACGTCGGCGGCGCCGGACTCCTTCAGGATGTCCGCCGCGCGGCAGATCGTGCCACCCGTGTCGATCATGTCGTCCACGATCAGGCAGACCCGGCCCTCGACGTCACCGACGACCCGGTTCGCGACCACCTGGTTCGGCTTCATCGGATCGCGGGTCTTGTGGATGAACGCCAGCGGGCACCCACCCAGCCGGTCCGTCCAACGCTCGGCCACCCGCACCCGGCCCGAGTCCGGTGCGACCACCGTCAGCGGCCGGCCCGCGTACTGGCGCTCGACGTACTCGGCCAGCACGTCCATCGCGAAGAGGTGATCGACCGGCCCGTCGAAGAATCCCTGGATCTGCGCGGTGTGCAGATCCACGGTGAGGATCCGGTTCGCCCCCGCCGTCTTCAGCAGGTCGGCGATGAGCCGGGCCGAGATCGGTTCCCGGCCCCGGTGCTTCTTGTCCTGCCGCGAGTACGGGTAGAACGGCAGGACGACGGTGATCCGCTTGGCCGAACCGCGCTTCAACGCGTCGATCATGATCAGGGTCTCCATGACCCAGGTGTTCACACCGTGCGTGACGGACTGCACCACGAAGGCGTCCGAACCACGCACCGAATCCCTGTACCGCACGAAGATCTCGCCATTGGCGAAATCGTACGCATCGGTAGGCGTCGGCGCGATGCCGAGCACCTCCCCGATCTCCTTGGCCAGCTCCGGAAAGCCACGTCCGGTGAAGAGCATCAGGCTCTTGCGGTTTTCGGCGACGATGCTGCCCATGGGCCCGTCTGCTCCCGTTGGTCGGTGGTGCCCGGCGCGCGGTGGTGGTGGGCCGGGGACTAGTCGGTTGCAGTATCTCCCTCGGGTGATTCCCCGCCCAGGGCCCGGCCATCCCCGTGGATTGCCTCACCTTCACTTGCCGCCGCGGTTCCCGCCGACGCACCCTCCGCGGCACGCAACGCCCGCTCGGCCGCTGCCGCGGACACCGTGCCGGGGCGCTTGCGGGCCACCCAGCCCTCGATTTCGCGCTGCGGCGCGCGAGTCACACCCAGCGCGCCCGGCGGCACGTCCTTGCTGATCGCACTGCCCGCCGCGATGTACGCACCGGCACCCACCTCGACCGGCGCGATCAGGCTGGTGTCGCAGCCGACGAACGCCCCCTCGCCGACGATCGTCCGGTTCTTGTTCACCCCGTCGTAGTTCACGAAGATCGTCGCCGCGCCGATGTTCGCCTTCGCGCCGATCGTCGCGTCACCCACGTACGACAGGTGCGGCACCTTCGCGCCCGGCCCCACCTCGGAGTTCTTCACCTCGACGAACGTCCCGACCTTCGACTTCTCCGCCAGGCGCGCGTCCGGACGCAGGTACGCGTACGGACCGACGCTCGCGCCCGGGCCGACCTGCGCGCCCACCGCGTGGCTGCGCAGCACCGTCGCGCCCTCGCCCACCACCGTGTCGATCAGCGTCACGTCCGGGCCGACCACGGCGCCGGAGCCCACCACGGTGGCACCGCGCAACTGCGTGTTCTGGTCGACCACGGCGTCCCGATCCAGCGCGACGGTCACGTCGATCCAGGTGGTCTCCGGGTCGAGCAGGCTCACCCCGGTACGCATCCAGCCCTCGTTGATCCGGTCGCGCAGCAGCCGGCGCAGCGCCGCCAGCTCGACCCGGTCGTTGCAGCCCAACGTCTCCGTATGATCCGACGCGACGTGCACGGCCACCGGCTCACCCGCCGAGTTGAGCAGACCGAAGACGTCGGTCAGGTACTCCTCGCCCTGGTCGTTGTCCGTGGACAGCTTGCCCAGCGCGTCGCGCAGCCGCACCACGTCGAAGGCGTAGCTGCCGGCGTTGATCTCCCGGATCGTGCGTTGCGCCGCGGTGGCGTCCCGCTCCTCGACGATCTGCTCCAGCCGGCCGTCGGCGGACCGCACGATCCGGCCCAGGCCGGTGGGGTCGGGCACCTCGGCGGCGAGCACCGTCGCGGCCGCGCCGGCCTGCTCGTGCGCGTACACCAGCGCGCTCACCGTCTCCGGGCGAAGCAACGGCACATCTCCGTTGATCACGACGACGGTGCCGGTGGCGTCCGGTACGGCCTCGAGCGCGATCCGCACCGCGTGACCGGTGCCGAGCTGCTCGGCCTGGAGCACCGGAACGACGTCCGGCGCGATCTCGGCGAGGTGCCCGCGGACCTGGTCGGCGCCGTGCCCGACCACCACCACGGTCCGGTCCGCGCCGAGCGGCGCGGCCGCGCTCAACACATGGCCGAGCAGCGTACGACCGAGCAGCGGGTGCAGCACTTTCGGCAGCGCCGATTTCATCCGCTTGCCCTCACCGGCGGCGAGCACGACGACGGTGCGATGGTGGGGCTGGGACACGACCTGGCTCCCGTCGGGACGACGACACTTCCGCGGTCATGCTAACCAGACATCAACGGCCGACGAGCAGAAGCTCCCGGGAGAGGATTCGAACCCCTACAATCAGGACCAAAACCTGACGTCCTGCCATTAGACGACCCGGGACGGTCAAAACAGTCAAGGCGATTAGCTGCCGACCACTACACCTTAGCGTCCCGGTGGCGGCATGCCATCGCCCATTCCCTTCATGATCCCTTCTATCTTCCAGTACAGCCGGCTCGACCTGGCCACCTCGACGGCGAGGCACCCTCGGTAGCCGTCGCCGGTGTTCCGCCGATTCGTGGTTGGCCGGTGCCGCTTGAGGACAGTGGGCTGGAAATCCTCCGGCGAGACGCCGACCAGAGCAGACCACCAGCGCACAGCCTCCAGCGCGTCGGCGCTCTCGTGGATGCTGACCCGAAACCGCAGGTCCGCGCGTGGCACGCCCATCGCCGCCACGAAGCGGAGAAACAGCGTGATCAGCGCGGGGTCGCTGTTGACGAACCTGACCCGGCAGTCGTTGGGACGCCACGGCTTCGCCTTCGTGCCCTCGGCCCAGTAGATCGCCGCTCCGACGAGGACCAATTCCCGGTAGCGAAGCTACTTCACCCAGCCTGCGGTCGCCGCGACGGTGTCCGTCCGAGCCGCGTCCCGCGCTGCTCGATGACCTGCCCACTGCGCGTCGGTCATCACCTTTGAGTGAGCCCGGCGTCGGGCTCGGGACTCCTCGTCGTCAGGTAGGGGCATGTGTCCGATCCAGCGGTAGGCGGTCGACTTGGCCACCCCCAGCCGTTGCGCGATCACGGGCACCGAGCAGCCCTGGGACCGCAGGCGCACGGCCTGCGCGTACAGGTCGTCCTCGTCACGAGGGTCGGTCATGGGGCGACGCTACGTCGCCGGTACGACGAAAGCGGCTCGCGAACTTCCCCGTGCGATCTACGGTTCCGTAAGTTACGGTGACGTAGGCGTAGCTTGCGATGTCCCCGACTCCCCTGCGAGGTGCCATGTCGACCGCTCTGCTCGAACCGAAAGCGTCCGGACCGAAGCCACTTACCCAGGGCACGCAGTCGCCCGGCATCCTCGTCGCCCTCTGGCTGTTCGTGGTGATTCCCTTCGCGGCCCTGGTCGCCGCCGTGCCGATGGCCTGGGGTGGCTGGTTGAGCTGGACCGACGTGGGCATCGCCGCGTTCTGGTACGTGCTCTCCGGGCTCGGTGTGACGGTCGGCTACCACCGCTACTTCACCCACGGTTCGTTCAAGGCGCGGCGCGGGTTGCGCGTGGCGCTGGCGGTCTCCGGCTCGATCGCCGTACAGGGCGAGATCATCCAGTGGGTGGCCGACCACCGTCGCCACCACGCCTTCTCCGACCTGGAGGGCGACCCGCACTCGCCGTGGCGGTTCGGCGAGAGCGTCTGGGGCCTGACCCGCGGCCTCTTCCACGCGCACGTCGGCTGGATGTTCCACCGGGAACTTTCCAACCGGCAGCGGTTCGCGCCCGACCTGGTCGCCGACCGGGACATCAAGCGCGTCGACAAGCTCTTCCCGCTGATCGTGACCGTCTCAGTGCTGGGTCCGGCGCTGATGGGCGGGCTGCTGACCTGGTCCTGGCAGGGCGCGCTGACCGCGCTCTTCTGGGCGGGGCTGGTCCGCATCGCGCTGCTGCACCACGTGACCTGGGCGATCAACTCGGTCTGCCACGTCTACGGCGAGCGCCCCTTCGCCATGCGGAACGGCGACCGGGCGGCGAACTTCTGGCCACTGGCGATCCTCTCCTTCGGAGAGAGCTGGCACAACCTGCACCACGCGGACCCGACCTGTGCGCGGCACGGCGTCATGCGCGGTCAGGTGGACATCTCGGCCCGGGTCATCTGGTTCCTCGAGAAGTTCGGCGCGGCGTACGACGTGCGCTGGCCGAAGCCGGAACGTCTGGCAGCGAAGCTCGTGTCGCCGTCGGCGGGATGATCCGGGAGTTGAGCTCGCGCGTTACCTGGCAGTATTGCCCGGTGACCGAACCAAGCGGGGGGAATGCCGCGCGGCACGGCGACAGGGGGGCCACGCACGCGGCGGGTACGGTCGGGCGGCGCGCGAGCGCCCTCCGGCCGTACATCAGTGAGGCGGCGAAGTGACCGGATACGGCGGAGGCACCATCCCACGGCAGGGCGTCACCGAGCGCCGGCGAGGTGACCAGATGGCGGATGTGTCAAGCAGCGACAGTGGCGTCAATCGACAACGACCGGTCGCCGGGCCCGGCGGCAAGTCTCCTTCGCGGGTACGCATGTCGGCGGCTCAGCGCCGGGAGCAGCTGATCTCGATCGGGCGGCAACTCTTCGCCGAGCGTGGCTTCGACGCGACCTCGGTGGAGGAGGTGGCGGCTCGGGCGAAGGTCTCGAAGCCGGTGGTGTACGAGCACTTCGGTGGCAAGGAGGGGCTCTACGCCGTCGTGGTGGACCGGGAGGTCCGCGCGCTGCTGGACCGGATCACCACGGCGTTGACCGCCGGCCATCCGAGGGAGTTGCTGGAGCAGGCGGCGATGGCGCTGCTCAGCTACATCGAGGAGGAGACGAGCGGGTTCCGGGTGCTGGTCCGCGAGTCGCCGTTGATGGCGGCGACGGGCAACTTCAGCAGCGTGCTCAACGACGTGGCCCATCAGGTCGAGCACATCCTGGGCGCCGAGTACAAGAGCCGGGGGTACGACCCGAAGCTGGCCGAGCTCTACTCGCAGGCGCTGGTCGGCATGGTGGCGTTGACCGGCCGCTGGTGGCTGGAGGTCCGCAAGCCGCGGAAGGAGACGGTCGCCGCGCACCTGGTGAACCTGGCCTGGAACGGCTTGTCGCATCTGGAGGCGAAGCCGACGTTGATCTCCTCTCGGAACCGCTGAGCACGGCCGATCCACCGGGGCGGCCGCATCTGGTCAGGGAGTGTTCGCCTCGGAGATCTGCTTGTCCCGGTTGCGTCGCTCCGCCTCGGCGAGCTCGGGTGGGCCGACCTTGTCGTACAGGCCGGTGCCGAGCAGCACCAGGCCGAAGATCATCGACACGATCACCGTCGACATCGAGAAGTTCAGGAAGTTCGCCTCGGTCTGCAACAGCGACATCATGAGGATGCTGGTGACCAGAAAGACGATGCCGGCGGTCAGGTTCATGTAGTGGCCGAGGTTGGTGCGGCGCGAGGCACCGATGATCAAGAAGGCGCCGAAGATCACCGACGCGATGGAGAACGCGAGGTTGGTGCGGAGCCCGAGGGCCCAGTTGCTCTCGCGGGCGAAGAGGGACTCGCCGGCGGTCAGCACGACTCCCCACACACCGAACATCAGGATGTAGAGCCCGATGAGCCCGGAGAGAACCCGGTAGATCGGCCGCGCCGGATGGTTCATCGGGAAATGCGCCATGAGCCTCTCCTCCGCCCGAGATGACCGGTTCTGGAGGATTGTCGCCCGCCGGACCACCAACTGTCCGGCGAACCCACTGGTCCACCCGCACAAGAAAGATCCCGCCCACCCAGCGGAAGTCCTGCCGGGCCGAGCCACAAAAAGACGTCCCACCCCTCCGGGCCGAAGGCGCCGGACGGAGCAGGACCAGGAGGGGTTTCGCCGGAGCCCGACCCGCGGAGGGATCAAGCCTGACCGCCCGGAGCGGGTCGGGCTCCGGCGAAACCTTCAAGCGCAGGGAACCAGAAGCGCAACCAGAAGCTCAGAGCACGAGGCGAGCCTTCTGCCACGCCTCCTTCTCCTCGTCGGTGCCGACCTTGCCGTACATGCCGACCATCAGCAGCAGGATGCCGGCGATCATGAAGACGATGACCGTGCCGATGTTGAAGTTGAAGATGTTCGCGTCGGTCCGGATGAACGCGAGCCCGCCGAGGGTGCCGACCATCAGGACGTACGCCACCCACTGATTGATCGCCACGTCGATGTTGCGGCCGAGCACGGTACCGGCCAGCACGAGAATGCCGAACACGATGCTGATCAGCGAGAAGACGAGGTTCGTGCCCTGGCCGAGGACCAGGGTGTCATCCTGGGCGAGGGCGTCGTTGCCGGCGGTCGCGATGATGCCGAGCACACCGAAGACCACCAGGTACAGACCGATCAGCCCGCCGATCGCCCGGTAGATCGGCCGCGCGGGGTGGTTGACGGGGGTGTGGGCCATGTCTGAGTCTCCAACGCCGTTTCGGGTGAGGGTCGACGACGATTCTCCCGCACGCCGGATTGTGACTCGGCACACGGGGCCCACCTGCGGTGGCGACCACTGGCCGGGCCGCCACCGTCGATGGGTCGAGGTCGCTGGGGTCAGTCGGCGGGCAGTTGCTCGGCCAGGGTCAGCCAGGACTCCTCGGTCTGTTCCCGTTCGGCCCGCAGGTCCTTGAGCTGGCCGTCCAGCTCAGCGACCTTCGCGTAGTCGGTGGCGTGCTCGGCCAGCTGGCCGAGCAGCGCCGCCTCACGCTGCTCCAGCTTGCTGATCTGCCGTTCCAACCGGGTGAGGTCCTTGCGGGCCTGCCGCACCTCGGCGGCGGAGAAACCGGTGCGGGCCGGTGCCTCCGGCGTGGCGGCGGGCACGGCCTCGGTACGGGCGGAGCCGGGTCGGCCGGCCGCCCGGGCCAGGTACTCGTCCACGCCGCCGGGCAGGTGCACCAGCCGGCCGTCGCCGAACATGCCGTACACGACGTCGGTCACCCGCTCGATGAGGTAGCGGTCGTGGCTGGCCACGATCAGCGTCCCCGGCCACGAGTCGAGCAGGTCCTCCAGCCCGGCGAGGGTATCGGTGTCCAGGTCGTTCGTGGGCTCGTCGAAGAGGAGCACGTTCGGCTCGCCGGCGAGCAGGCGGAGCATCTGCAGGCGGCGACGTTCGCCACCGGAGAGGTCGCTGACCGGTGTCCAGAGTCGCCGGTCGTCGAAACCGAAGATCTCGGCGAGCTGGGCGGCGGAGATCTCCCGGTCGCCGAGCTGTACGCGGCGGGCCACCTCCTCGACGGCCTCCAGCACGCGCAGCTGCCCGGGCAGCTCGGCCAGTTCCTGGGAGAGGAAGGCGGGCCGGACGGTGGAGCCGGTGACAAACCGACCGCCGTCCGGGCGGGTGACACCGGCGAGCATCCGCAGCAGCGTGGTCTTGCCGGCTCCGTTGGCGCCCAGGATGGCCACCCGGTCGCCGGGGCCGACCTGCCAGGTGAGGTCGTGCAGGATCTCCTTCGGGCCGGCGTGCAGGGTGACCTGCTCCAGGTCGTACACCTGCTTGCCGAGCCGGGCGGTCGCGAGCCGTTGCAGCGACATGGTGTCGCGCGCTGGTGGGACGTCGGCGATCAGCGCGTTGGCCGCGTCGATCCGGAACTGCGGCTTGGAGGTTCGGGCGGGCGGGCCGCGGCGCAGCCAGGCGATCTCCTTGCGGAGCAGGTTCTGCCGGCGGGCCTCGGTGGCCGCCGCGACCCGTTCCCGTTCGGCACGGGCGAGGGTCCAGGCGGCGAAGCCCCCCTCGTACGACCGGACGGTCTGGTCGGCGACCTCCCAGGTGGCGCTGCAGACGGCGTCGAGGAACCAGCGGTCGTGGGTGACGACGACGAGCGCGCCCTTACGGCCGAGCAGGTGCCGGGCAAGCCAGTCGACGCCGCCGACGTCGAGGTGGTTGGTGGGCTCGTCGAGGATCAGCAGGTCGGAGTCGCGGACCAGCAGCGCGGCGAGCGCCACCCGGCGGCGCTCACCGCCGGACATCGGGCCGACCGGCTGGTCGAGGCCGAGGTGGGGCATGCCGAGGCCGTCGAGGATGCCGCGGACGCCGGCGTCACCGGCCCACTCGTGCTCGGCGCCCATGCTCTCCTCGAGCCACTCGGTGCCGAGCACGACGTCCCGGACGGTGGCGTCGGGGGCGAGGGTGAGGTTCTGTGGCAGCCAGGCGACGCGCAGGTCGCGGCGGTGGGTGACGCGGCCGTCGTCCGGCTCCTCGCTGCGGGTGAGCAGCCGGAGCAGCGTCGACTTGCCGGCGCCGTTGAGCCCGACCACGCCGATCCGGTCGGCGTCGTCGAGGCCGAGCGAGACGTCGGTGAGCAGCGGCCCGGCGGCCCCGTAGCCCTTGGACACCCGGTCCAGGTTGAGGATGTTGGCCACGACCTACCTTTCATGATCAAGGCGTCCGGTGCCGGCGAGGCACGGGACGCCTGGCCTTCAAGGGTACGCGGACACCCTCGATCGCGCGGTCGCCGCCCGCTGCGGCGAACGGCGGGCAGGTGGTGGCGTCAGATGATCCGGGCGCCGGCCACCGGGCCGTGCGCCACCCGGGCCTCGCGGCACACGGCGGCCGCGGTCAGCTCGGCGGCGATCCGCTCGGCGCGCCTGCTGTCCTCCGCGAGGAAGACGCAGGTCGGTCCGGATCCGGAGACGATGCCGGCCAGCGCTCCGGCCGCCTCGCCCGCCTTGAGCGTCTCGGCGAGCGCGGGACGCATCGCGAGGGCGGCGTCCTGGAGGTCGTTGCCGAGCGCGGCGGCGAGCACCCGCGGGTCCCGCTGGCGTAGTGCGCCGAGCAGGGCGTCGGTGCTGCCGAGCGGCGGGCCGGCGCTGCCGGCCTCGCGCAGCCGGTCCAGCTCGCGGTAGGCGGCGGGCGTGGAGAGGCCGCCGTCCGCGATGGCGACGACCCAGTGCCAGGAGGTCGGGCGGGCCAGCACCGGACTGACCGCCTCGCCGCGCCCGGTGCCCAGGGCGGTGCCGCCGTGGATGAGGAACGGCACGTCCGACCCGAGGTCGGCGGCGATGCCCGCCAGTTCGTCGCGGGAGAGTCCGGTGCCCCAGAGCGCGTCGCAGGCGACCAGGGTGGCGGCCGCGTCGGCGCTGCCACCGGCGAGGCCGCCGGCGAGCGGGATCTGCTTGCGCAGGTGCAGCCGGGCGTGCGGGAGCACCCCGGCGTACCCGGCGAGCGCGTGGGCGGCCCGGATCGCCAGGTTGCTGTCGTCCAGAGCCAGTTCACCGGCGCCTTCTCCCTCCATGGTGAGGGTGAGGGTGTCGCCCCGGCGGGCCGTCAGCTCGTCGTAGATGGAGATCGCGTGGTAGACGGTGTTGAGTTCGTGGTAGCCGTCGCGGCGCAGCGGTCCCACGCCGAGGTGGAGGTTGACCTTCGCGGGCACCCGCACCTTCACCGGGCCGCTGGCCCCACGCCGCTGCTCGTCCTCGTCGTCCGGTCGCCAGGCCTCGGTCACGGGGCGATGTCCCGCGCACGCAGGCGGATGTCGAACGGCTTCTCCACGATCAGCTCCTCGGCAGCGTCGACGACCGGCTCGTACCGGCCATCGACCAGGTCGTACGCGTACACGTGCAACGGATCCTGCTCGATCCGCAGGTGGTGCGGGGTGCCGGCGGGCACGGCGCCAGCCTACTGCCCGGCGAGTGCGGCAGCCGGGGCCGACGCGGCGATGGCGGCGAACTGCTCGACGGTGAGCGCCTCGCCGCGTGCCCCGGGGTCGACGCCCGCGGCGGTGAGCGCGGCGGCGGCCCGGTCGGCGCCCCCGGCCCAGCCGGCGAGGGCGGCACGCAGTGTCTTGCGCCGCTGGGCGAACGCCGCGTCGACCACGGCGAAGACCTTTTCGCGGGCCACGTCGGTGCGGGGCGGTTCGCGGCGGGTGAAGGCCACCAGGCCGGAGTCGACGTTCGGCACGGGCCAGAAGACGTTGGGCGGGACCCGGCCGGCGGCGCGGGCGCGGGCGTACCAGGCGAGCTTGACCGACGGGATGCCGTACACCTTGGAGCCTGGACCGGCGACCAGCCGGTCGGCGACCTCCTTCTGCACCATCACCAGGCCGTGTCGCAGGCCGGGCAGCTCGGCGAGCAGGTGCAGCACCACGGGCACGGCGACGTTGTAGGGCAGGTTCGCCACCAGCGCGGTGGGCGCCGGGTCGCCGAGGTCGGCCGCGGTGACGCGCAGCGCGTCCGCGTGGTGCACGGTGAGCCGGGCGGCGTGCGGGCCGGCGTACCGGGCGGCGGTCTCGGGCAGCGCGCCGGCCAGCACCGGGTCGATCTCGACGACGTGTACGTGCGCGGCGACCGGGAGCAGGGCCAGGGTGAGCGAGCCGAGCCCGGGGCCGACCTCCAGTGCCACGTCGTCGGGCGCGAGCCCGGCGGCGGTGACGATCCGCCGCACGGTGTTCGGATCGTGCACGAAGTTCTGCCCGAGCCGCTTCGTCGGGGCCACACCCAACCGGGCGGCCAGCTCCCGGATCTCCGCCGGGCCGAGGAGACCGCTCATGGGCAGCAGCGTAGGTGGGCCGGCCGGGCCGTCTGGAAGCGGCCCGGCTCAGCCGGGTGCCGGTCCATCACGGAGCTCACCACGGGCCGAAGACCCGGTCGCCGGTGGCCGAGATCGCGGCGCAGAGTTCGTCGAGGTCGGCGCCGGTGGACGCGGCGAGCGCGCGGACGGTCAGCGGGATGAGGTACGACGCGTTGGGGCGGCCACGGTGCGGCGTGGGGGTGAGGTACGGGGCGTCGGTCTCCACCAGGATCTGGTCGATCGGCGTCAACGCGGCGGCCTCGCGCAGCGCTGCGGCGCTGGCGAAGGTGACCGTGCCGGCGAAGCTGAGCAGGTAGCCACGGCGTACGCACTCGGCGGCGAAGGCGGCGTCGCCGGAGAAGCAGTGCAGCACCACGGTGTCCGGCGCGCCCTCGTCGTCGAGGATGCGCAGTACCTCGGCGTGCGCGTCGCGGTCGTGGATGACGAGTGCCTTGCCGTACCGCTTGGCGATGGCGATGTGCGCCCGGAAGCTCTCCTCCTGGGCGGCGCGGCCCTCGTCGCCGGTGCGGAAGAAGTCCATCCCGGTCTCCCCGACGCCCCGCACCCGGTCGTGGGCGGCGAGCGCCTCGATCTCGCGCAGCGCCTCGTCCAGCTCGGGCAGGCGAGGGGCGTCGTTGGGGTGCAACGCCACGGTGGCCACCACCGCCGGATACCGCTGCGCGGTCGCCACGCCCCACTGGGACGAGGGGACGTCCACTCCGACCTGCACCAGGCGGTCCACCCCGACCCTGGTGGCGACCTCGATGGCCGTACCGACCGGGTCGTCGGAGGGACCGCCACCGGGGACACCGGCCTCGCTGACCGTTATGTCCAGGTGCGTGTGGCTGTCGAGCACCGGGCGGGGCAGGGGCTCCGGGGCGGGCGGGAACTCGCCCGCACGCCGGGCGGCACGGGCGCGCCGGGACTCGGCTGCGTCGATCGGCTGTTCGGTTGGCTGGCTCATCACCCAAAGGATCACACACCGAGCTGGTCCACCCGCCCGCCACCTGCTGTTCACCTCGATTACCGAGGGCGACTCTACGGTCGCCCGGTGAGCGAGCGGAACGCAGCGAACCACTGGGAACAGCCGCGTGGCGCTCGCGCCGACGCGCAGCGGCGACACGAGTGGGCAGATCACGGGTACCGCGGCACGGTGACGCGATGAGCGTCGAGCCGCAGACCAGCGGTGAGGCCGACGGACGTACCGGGCTGCGGGTGACGTACGGCGGCAGTGTGTACCCGGCGGAGGAGATCGCGCGGGGTGCCGCGTACGAGCTGTTCAGCGCCGACCAGGTGCCCGGGTTCGAGTGGGCGCCCCGGCCCGGTTCGGCCCTGCCCTGGCACCGGTTCGTGCACGTCACCGAGGTGGCCGCGGTGCACGGCGCGCCGGAGCCGCCGGAGGAGCCGGAGTCGCCGCTGATGATCCCGGCGCACCGGGAGCGGAGCTGGGGGTACGTGCACCAGCTCAGTCAGCGGCCGGACGCCGCCGGTGACCCGCTGCTCGGCACGGTCCGCGGGTCGGCGGTGGTCCGGCGGGGTACCCGGATGGTGAAGATGCTCTCCGCCCGGCAGCTCGCCGGGTATGTGCGGGGGTGGCTGCCGCACGGCTTCTGCTACCGCGAGCACGACGTGGCGCACCTGCGTACGCCGGCCACGGCGATGTTGCTGCGTACCGACGGCGACGTGAGCCGCGACGGCGTGGACGTGGCGTACGCGTTGCGCTGGCGGGCCGCCGACCCGGGCGACTACGACATCCCGGTGGGTGCGGCGCACCGGGGGTTGACCGCGCTGCCGCCCCGGGACCGGTTGGGCCCTCCGGTGCTCGGCACCGGTTTCGTGCCCAGCAGCAGCCAGCTGATCCCCGAGTTCGTCACCCGCGACTTCGCCGACCTGCCGATGCCGGCGAACGCGAGCCTGCTCGCCTACCCGACCGAGGGAGTCGAGGTGGTGTTGTACACCTACCAGGCGGAGCAGCGGGGTTGGCTGCGGATGGTCGGGCCGCAGTGGCGGCACCTGCTCGCCGCGGTACCGGGGCTCTCGCCCGACCAGGAGTACCTGCCGGTCGGTGAGGCGCCCCGATCCACCCACCTGGTCGGAACGTACGGCGGAGCCGAGTACGAGGCGGTCGCCGACCTGCCTGGCGGCTTCCGGGTGCTGGCGATGACCCGGGCCGCCCGCTATCCGGTCGAGGCGGCGGCCCGCCGGCTGCGCATCGGACAGTGGCGGGGCGTGCCCTGCGTCGTGCTGCGGGAGGAGGCGGGCTGGCTGCGGCTCCGGCTGCGCCGGCCGGACCCGGACAGCGTGGCGCTCACCGGGGCACAGTGCCACGACCGGGGCGTGTACGAGGTCTGGGCGCCGGGGGCGGAGGTCACTGACGCGCAGGTGGTGGACTTCCCGTACGCGCTCTGAGGTGGCGGGCGGAGGGCTGTCGCCCGCCGCGCCGGACCGGGCATATCGGCGGATCGGACGGGAATGCGCCGGGCGAGGAGAGAACCGAGCCCGACTTCAGGAGAAGAGCATGCCGTTCATCACCGTGGGTACGGAGAACTCCGCGCCCATCGACCTGTACTACGAGGATCACGGCTCCGGCCAGCCGATCGTGCTGATCCACGGCTTCCCGTTCAACGGTGCGACCTGGGAGAAGCAGACCATTCCGCTACTGAACGCCGGTTACCGGGTCATCACCTACGACCGGCGCGGTTTCGGCAACTCGGCGCAGCCGACCATCGGGTACGACTACGACACCTTCAGCGCCGACCTCGACGTCCTGATGTCCGAGCTGGACCTGCGCAACGTGATCCTGATCGGGCACTCGATGGGCACCGGTGAGGTGACCCGATACCTCGGCGCGTACGGGTCGCAGCGGGTCAGCAAGGCGATCATGTTGGCCCCGCTGGCGCCGTTCCTGATGCAGACGGCGGACAACCCGGAGGGTGTCGAGAAGAGTCTCTTCGACGGCTTCCAGCAGGCGATCATCAAGGATCGCTTCGCTTTCCTCACCCAGTTCTGCAACAACTTCTTCAACTGGAGCGAGAACAAGGGCAAGCTGGTCAGCGAGGAGGCGTACCGGGCGCACTGGGAGATCGGCGCACGGGCCTCGGCCAAGGGCACCTACGACTCGGTGAACGCCTGGCTGACCGACTTCCGGGGCGACCTGCCGCAGATCGACGTACCGGTGCTGATCGTGCAGGGTGACAAGGACAACGTGCTGCCGTTCGCGAAGACCGGGCAGCGGTTGCAAGCGATGCTCGCCGGCAGCCAGTTGATCACCTTGAAGGGCGCTCCGCACGGTATCCCGTGGACGAACGCCGACGAGGTCAACGACGCAATCATGAACTTCATCGGGGCGCCGGCGATGAGCCGCGCCTGATGCCGTCCGCGGCCGCGCCTGGTGCGGGGCGCGGGCCGGGCACGACCGGCTCTCCGCCGGTCGGGTGAGGTGCGGCCCGGGGATGCCCCGGGCCGCACCGCCGGGTCCGGACCCCGCCGGCAGCCTGTCGTCGGTCGGGCCGGTCCGGCAGCCGCCGGTCGCGGGCCCGTGGATCCGTCAGGCGCCGAGCCGGGCCAGCTCCTCGTCGACGATCGACGGGTCGAGCTTGCGGAACACCGGCTTCGGCGCCGCGAGCGGCCGCCCGACCGCCAGCGGTACGGACTCCCACCGCGTGCCCTGCGTGTAGTCCCCCGTCAGCACCGGGTACGCCGGCCCGCCGTCGAGGTCCTCCATCTCCACGATCCGCGGCATCGGCGCGTGCACACCGGTGCCGCCGAGCAGCTCGTACACCTTCTGCGCGGAGTGCGGCAGGAACGGGGTGAGCAGCGTGTTGGCGTCGCTGACCACCTGGAGGGCGACGTGCAGGATGGTGCCCATCCGCGGCTTGTCGGCCTCGTCCTTGAGCTTCCACGGGGCCTGCTCGGAGAGGTACTTGTTCGCCTCGGCGACCACCTTCATCGCCTCGCCGATCGCCTGCTTCTGCCGGTGCCGGCCGATCAGGTCGCCGACCACTTCGAAGCCGGCGCGGGCGGTGGCGAGCAGCGCCTCGTCGGCCTCGGTGAGACCGGCCGGGTCGATCGGCGGGATCGCGCCGAAGTTCTTCGCCGCCATCGAGACGGAGCGGTTGACCAGGTTGCCCCAACCGGCGACCAGCTCGTCGTTGTTGCGGCGGAGGAATTCCGCCCAGGTGAAGTCGGTGTCGTTGCTCTCCGGCCCGGCGGCGGCGATGAAGTAGCGCAGCGCGTCGGCGTCGTAGCGCTCCAGGAAGTCGCGGACGTAGATGACGACCCGCCGGGACGAGGAGAACTTGCGGCCCTCCATGGTCAGGTACTCGCTGGAGACCACCTCGGTCGGGAGGTTGAGCCGCCCGAGTTCGCCCGGCTCGCCGTCGCGCGCTCCTTCGCCGGAGTAGCCGGCGAGCAGCGCGGGCCAGATCACCGAGTGGAAGACGATGTTGTCCTTGCCCATGAAGTAGTACGTCTGGGCGTCCTTCCCCTCCCCGTCGGTGGACCACCAGCGGCGCCACGCCTCCGGGTCGCCGGAGCGGCGGGCCCACTCGATGGACGCGGAGAGGTAACCGATGACCGCGTCGAACCAAACGTAGATCCGCTTGTCGGACCGGTCCCGCCAACCCTCGAGCGGGATCGGCACGCCCCATTCGAGGTCCCGGGTGATCGCGCGGGGCTGGAGGTCGTCCAGGAGGTTCTTCGAGAACCGCAGCACGTTGGGACGCCACCCTTCCCGGGTGTCCAGCCACTGCCGGAGCACGTCCGCCAGGGCGGGCAGGTCCAGGAAGAAGTGCTCGGTCTCGACGAACTCCGGCGTCTCCCCGTTGATCTTCGACTTCGGGTTGATCAGGTCGATCGGGTCGAGCTGGTTGCCGCAGTTGTCGCACTGGTCGCCGCGGGCGCTGTCGTAGCCGCAGATCGGGCAGGTGCCCTCGATGTAGCGGTCGGGCAGCGTCCGACCGGTGGACGGGGAGATCGCGCCCATCGTGGTCTTCGGCACGATGTAGCCGTTGCGGTACATCCCCTCGAACAGCTCCTGCACCACGGCGTAGTGGTTGCGGGTGGTGGTGCGGGTGAACAGGTCGTACGAGAGCCCGAGGCCGTGCAGGTCCTCGACGATCACCCGGTTGTAGCGGTCGGCCAGCTCACGCGGGGTGACCCCCTCGGCGTCGGCCTGCACCTGGATCGGGGTGCCGTGCTCGTCCGTGCCGGAGACCATGAGCACGTCGTGGCCGGCCATCCGCATGTACCGGCTGAAGACGTCGGAGGGAACGCCGAAACCGGAAACGTGGCCGATGTGGCGCGGGCCGTTGGCGTACGGCCAGGCAACCGCCGCGAGAACGTGACTCATGACCAGCAAGCCTAGTGACCCGCCCCGCCTGCCGACGAATCAATACACCCGCACCCCACCCCCACAACCGGTGATCATGAAGTTGTTGCCGCCCGTGCCGCGGCGGTCGTGACGGTGCCGGGTCGGCGAACCGGCCAGGATTCCCAGGCCGATGGTCCGATTTGTCATCGACACGACGTTATGCTGCCCGATCGGGGGAACGAGCGGGTGTGCAATGAACGTCGTGGCTGGCAGACGAGCGCGCCGTGAACCGGACGAACGCCCCTCGCGGGCGGCGCTCGCCGACGGGCGGGACACCTCGCCCGGCAACGACGCCCCGACCCGGCCGGACACCGGCGGGGACGCCTCCGCGGACGACGACACGTCGGGCGACGGACCCGCGCGCACCCCGACGGCGCGGGGCCCCGGGGTGGCGCCCCAGCCCCGTCCGGTGCCCGGCACCGACGCCGCGCCGACCCCCGGCCGATCACCACGCACCGGTCCGGCGCCCGAGCGGGAGCAGACCCGGCTACCGCGGACCGGCAAGGTGCCGGCGCCCGCCCGCACCCGCCGAGACCAGCCGGAGACCGCCGACAGCCCGGCGGAGACCGAAGACGAATCGTCCGGTCGCCCGGCCGCGGAGCACCCCGGCCACGCCGCGACGCCGAGCCGGGATGGCGACCGCGCACCCGAGGAGGAGCGCGCCGCCGACGTGGAGCCGACGACCGGGGCGCCGGTGGACGCGCTGCCGCGCCGGGTGCCCGTACGCCAGTCCAAGCGGCGAGGTCGCCTGGCCCTCGGCACCGACGGCGAGCCCGGTGAGGACGATCAGACGTTCTGGGCGCCGATCGAGGAGGTGCACTGGGACGGCACCCCGATCCGCGAGGAGCCGGCACAGGAGCGGAACCGGCCGGCCCGGGATGACGCCGGCCGCCGCCGGCGCGCCCGTCGTGCCAGCCACCCGCGGACCCGCTTCCCGGGCTCGCCGCGCTGCTGGCGCTGAGCCTGGTCGCGGCGTTCTTCGCCTGGGTCAGCGCCGGGCCGCTCTGGGTCGCGCTGGGCCACGCCACGCATGGCACCACGGTGATCACCGAATGCGGTGGCAGTGGCCTGACGCAGCGCTGCCGAGGCATCTTCACCGCCGACGACCGGCGCTTCATCGCCCACGGGGTGCGGGTCAGCGACGTGCCGGCCGACCGGGCGGTGCCCGGCAGGACACTCCCGGCCCGGATGACCGGCCCGCAGGGCGCGACCGCGTACGCCGACGCCGGCGGGGCCGCCCATCACCTGCGCTGGGTGCTCGGCCTGCTGGCCGTGGCGGGTTGCGGCGCCGGGATCGCCCGCTGGACCGGGGCAACCCGGCTGAAGGGTCAGCGGGCGCGCCGCTGGGGGATCGGCCTCGCGTTCGCCGGGCCGGCGCTGATCACGGCGGGTTTCCTCGTCACCGCCTGGTGACCCGCGCGGGCGCTCACTCTCCGACGAGCGGATCCGGCAGCTGGAGATCCAGGCCCTCGGCCGGCCGCCCGACGGTCGCGCGGCCGGACGGGTCCGGAGTTGATCAGCGGTGCACGACGCCGTACACGTCGCGGCGGCGCAGGCCGTACGCGGTGGCCACCTCGCTGATCGCGTCCCGCCGGGAGAGGCCGGCCGCCTCCCGGTCGGCGACAGCGGCGCGCAGCGTGTCGTCGTCGGGGGGCTCCGGCGCGGTCGCGGGCGCTCCGGCCACAACCAGCGTGATCTCGCCACGCGGCCCCCCCTCGGCGGCCCAGCGGGCCAGCTCGCCGAGCGGCCGGCGGAGCACCTCCTCGTACGTCTTGGTGAGCTCGCGGCAGAGCGCGGCCGGGCGGTCGGCGCCGAACGTGTCCGCCAGGTCGGCCAGCGCGCTGGCGACCCGGTGCGGCGCCTCGAAGATCACGAGGGTGCGCTCCTCGCCGGCGAGCGCCCGTAGGCGGGACCGCCGCGCGCCGGGCGAGCGGGGCAGGAAGCCCTCGAAGCAGAACCTGTCGCAGGGCAGCCCGGAGAGGGCGAGGGCGGTGGTGACCGCGCTCGGCCCCGGCGCGGCGGTGACCGGTGCCCCGACGTCCAGCGCGGCACGGACCAGCCGGTAGCCGGGGTCGGAGACGCTCGGCATGCCGCCGTCGGTGACCAGGGCGACGGTGTAGCCGGCCTGGATCACCTCGACCAGTTCGGGCGTACGCCGTTCCTCGTTGCCCTCGAAGTAGGAGACGATCCGGCCCGGCACGGTGACGTCGAGGTCGCGGGCCAGCCGGGTGAGGCGACGGGTGTCCTCGGCGGCCACCACGTCGGCGGTGGTGAGCACCTCACGGAACCGCGCGGATGCGTCCGCCGGGTTACCGAGCGGCGCGCCGAGCAGGATGAGACGTCCAACGTCCGACAAATCACCCACGAGATCTTTCGCTCCTCGATCGACGGCGGTGGCGGGATCGGGGACGACTGACGCCACCGGTCACCTCCGCAGCCTACGATCGCCGGGTGACGAGTGCGTCGACAGCACAGAGCGCGAACGCGCCCCGGGTCGATTCGGAGCGTACCGCCGGTGGCGGGCCGGCCGACGGCGGCCGCGTTCCGAGCGTGGTCCGCGCCCGGCTGGCCACCGTCGAGGCGCGGCTCGACCGGTGGTCGTGGCTGGCCACCGGCGTGGTCGTGCTCATCGCCGGCATCCTGCGCTTCGTCGGCCTGTCCGGCCCCAAGGGCAAGATCTTCGACGAGACCTACTACGCCAAGGACGCGTACGGGCTGATCTCGCGCGGCGTCGAGTGGAACTACAAGGACGGCGGCCCGTCGTACGTGGTGCATCCGCCGCTGGGCAAGTGGCTCATCGGGCTCGGCGAGTGGGCGTTCGGCTACCAGGACGCGGAGAGCCACGTCTCGGTGCCGGGGCACCTCATGACCACTGCGCCGGAGTTCGGCTGGCGTTTCTCGGCGGCCGTCATCGGCACCCTGTCGGTGCTGCTGCTGGTACGGATCGGGCGGCGGCTGTTCCGGTCCACCGCGCTCGGCTGCGCGGCCGGCCTGCTGCTCGCCCTGGACGGCTTCCACCTGGTGCTCTCCCGCACGGCGCTGCTCGACATCTTCCTGCTCTTCTTCGTGCTGGCCGCGTTCGGCGCGCTGGTGCTGGACCGGGACGCCCGCCGACGGCAGTGGACGCGCGCGCTGGACGCGGGGCTGGATCCCACCCAGCCGGGGCGGGCCGGTCGACCGGCCAACGGGTGGCGCGGGTGGCCGTGGTGGCGTCTCGTCGCAGCGGTGCTGTTCGCGGGCGCCTGCGCGGTGAAGTGGAGCGGGCTCTACTTCCTGCCGGCGTTCGTGCTGCTGGTGTTCGTCTGGGAGGCCGGTGTCCGCCGCTCGGCGGGCGTACGCCGCCCGTGGCGGGACGCGTTCGTCGGCGAACTGCCCTGGCTGACGCTGGCCGGGGCGCTGATGCTCGGCACCTACCTGGCCACCTGGTCCGGCTGGTTGTTGACCGATGACGGCTACTACCGCCTGGCCGCCAACTACCCGGGCGCCCCGCTGAGCGACAAACCGGTGATCGGGCCGCTGATCAACCTCTTCGAATACCACAAGGCCGCGTACGGCTTCCACACCCACCTGGACACGGGGCACAAGTACCAGTCCTGGCCGTGGCAGTGGCTGCTGCTGGGCCGCCCGGTCGCGTTCTACTGGTCCGGCGACGGCCCGTGCGGGGCGACGAACTGCGCGGCGGAGATCCTGCTGCTCGGCACCCCGCTGCTGTGGTGGTCGTTCCTCCCGGCCCTGGTAGCGACCGCCTGGCTCGGCCTGGCCCGCCGGGACTGGCGGGCGGGCGCCATCCTGCTGATGGTGGCCGCGGGCCTGCTGCCCTGGTTCTGGTTCGCCCTGGACGGGCGGACGATGTTCTCCTTCTACACCGCGCCGGCGCTGCCGTTCATGGTGCTGGCGGTGGTGTACGTGCTCGGTGCGATCGTCTCGCCGACGGGGGCGCGGGCCGGAGCGGCCCGGACAGGCGACGCGGGATACGACCGCCGGTTGATCGGTGGTGTCGTCGCGGGCGCCTACGTGTTGCTGGTGGCGCTCTGCTTCGCGTACTTCTATCCGATCTTCGTCGGCGAGGTGATCCCGTACGCGGAGTGGTCGTCCCGCATGTGGTTGGGCGGTCGCTGGATCTGACCCGTAACGGATCCGCCGCCGGTCGTCCGCCGGGGGCCCGATGGGCGGCAGGCGGCGGAGCACGACGGCAACGAGAACGGCCCGTACGCGTTCGCGTGCGAGCCGTTCCGACAGAGAAGCGCGCCCCGATCGCCTGCCACGGGGGAAGCGGGCGATTGGGGCGCGCACGAGAAGCTTAACCACCCCGCACCACCGGCACAACGGGTCAACTTGGGTCAGATTTCTGACGGATACCCCTTTGGTCACGGGACAGATCCGACAACTGACCCTGGGTCACCGATGGCACCGTATCGCCTCCGAAGCGGCGCGAGGACGACGATTCCGACAGCCGCGCGGGGACGGCGGCCGCGCGGCTGCGACGGCGGCGGTGGGGGCGGTGGGGGCGGCGGCGGTTCCGGCGCCGACACACCCGAGTGATCATCCTAAGTGGACCTCACTACACTTCGCCCAGTGATCAACTTAAGACGTTCCACCACCGTCCTCGCCGGACTGGTGGTGATTCCCGCGCTGCTCGGGCCGGTACCGGCCATGGCCGACGAGCCGGAGCCCGCCGAGCCGCCCCGGGTGGAGCTGGTCCTCGACGTCAGCGGCTCGATGGGGGCCCGGGACATCGAGGGCAAGAGCCGGATCTCGGTGGCACAGCAGGCGTTCGACGAGGTCGTCGACGCGCTGCCGGAAACCACCCAGCTCGGTATCCGGGTGCTCGGTGCGACGTACAAGGGCGAGAACAAGAAGGTCGGCTGCCAGGACACCCAGCAGATCGTCCCGGTGGGCCCGGTGGACCGGACCCAGGCGAAGGACGCCGTGGCCGGGTTGAAGCCGACCGGTTTCACCCCCGTCGGGCTCGCGCTGCGCGAAGCCGCCGAGGACCTCGGCTCCGGTGCCACCACCCGAAGGATCGTGCTGATCACCGACGGCGAGGACACCTGCGCACCGCCCGACCCGTGCGACGTCGCGCGGGAACTCGCCGCGCAGGGCACCCGGCTGGTCGTCGACACGCTGGGCCTCGCGCCCGACGAGAAGGTACGCCGGCAGCTGCTCTGCATCGCCGCCGCGACCGGCGGGACGTACACCGCGGCGCAGAGCACCGACCAGCTGACCAACCGGATCAAGCAGCTGGTGGACCGGGCCCAGGAGACGTACACCCGCACGCCGACGGTGGTCGGCGGCAGCTCCGTCTGCGAGGGGGCGCCGCTGCTCGCTCCCGGCGTCTACACCGACCGGGAGAAGTTCTCCGAGCACCGCTGGTACCGGGTGCCGGTACGGCCGGGTCAGGAGCTGCGCGCCTCGGTGAGCGTGGCGCTGGACCGGCCCGTCAACCCGGACTACGGCGTACTGCTGCGGGCCGTCGCGACCGACGGCCGGGAGCTGGTCCGCGGGGTGGACGCGGGCAGCGACCGGGCGGACGTGGTCTCCGCCGGCCTGCGCTGGTCGGACGACCACGAGGACGATCAGGACGACGCGGACGAGCGGGACAACTCGGACGGCTCGATCACCACGGCGGCGACCGACCCGGAGATCGTGCCGCCGACCATGGTCTGCCTGGTCGTCAGCAACTCGTTCGCCCCTCGTGCCGGCACCGAGGCGAGCCCGGGCATGCCGGTGGAGCTGACCGTCGACGTCGTCGCGGCGTCGCCGACGCCGAAGGGCCCGGACCTCGGCCGCGGCTGGGTGCTGCTGGCCCTGCTGACCGTGGCCGGCCTGATCACCGGTCTGCTCACCGGCCTGCTGACCCGCTGGTGGGTGGCCACGTGGAGGGAGAAGTGAGCGTGCGTACGACTCTGACCCGGTCGCTGGCCGCGCTGGTCGCCGCCGCCGGCCCGGTGGCGCTGCCCGCCGCGGCACTCGCCGCCCCGAGCGATGGGCCGACGCCCTCCCCCGGTGCCGCGACGGTGACCCGTGCCGGCACCTCCTTCCTCACCGCGACCACGATCGCCGCCGGCCAGCCGGTCCAGGTGGACGCCTCGACGGGCGACTACCTCTACTGGTCGTTCACCGCGGACGCCGGGCAGGTGCACGACATCTCGGCCACCGTCTCGTTCCCCGGTGCCCGCAGCGGCGCGTCGACCTGGACCGTCGAGGTCTTCGACGGGCTTCGCCGCCGGCAGGCGTGCACGGCCGGGGCGCAGACCCCGACCGTCGACAAGGCGGCGAGCAGCGTCTCGCTCGGCTGCACGCTGCGCGAGGTACGGCCGTGGGCCGAGCCGTGGTCGGGCGATCCACTGCCCGGCACGTACTTCGTCCGGCTCTCGGTCGCCGACGTGCCGGAGCCGGACCTGGGCGCGCCGGTCGAGGTCGAATTGCTGGTCAGCGCCGACGGCGAGGGCGCCCCGGCCGACGACGGCGAGCTGGCGGTGCCGTTGGTGCCGAACACCCGGGCCGGCGCGGTGCTGACCGACGAGCAGGCCGCCGCGCCCGTCGACGACGCGGACCAGGAGAGCTGGTTCGACGACCTGCTGCCCGCGCTGGGCTCGCGGTGGATCTGGACGAGCGTCGGCGGCGTCCTGGCCGCGGTGGCCGGCGTGGTCGGCTTCGCGCTCACCCGTCGGCCCCGCCGCGTCTGACACGTCGGCGGTGAGCTGCCGGTCCCGTCCCGAGCCGCACAGGTCGGGACGGGACCGGTACCCGCTGGACGGCTCAGGTGCTCCTCGGTCCCCGGGGCAGCCACCCGATGAAGCGGTCCTGGAGGGATGTCACGGAAGCGGTGCGCAGATCCTCGCTGGCGGCAGCGAGGCAGGATCCCAGGTAGACGCTGAGCGTCGCGCGGTCGCCGTACTCCTGGAGCAGCCGGCTGCGCTTCGTCGCGCACGGCCATTCCTCGCCGCAGGAGCCGCAGCTCCAGTTGGGCGGCTCCGGCGCGTGTTCACCGCTCACCGGGCCAGACGGTTCCGCACCACCGGTCATCGCACTCCCTCTCCGGTTCCGACAGGGGCCGGCGGGCGCGCCGACCTGAACTTACGACGTTCGATGCCCTCGTGCCGTGCTTGGGCTACAGCGCCGCAGAACCATCCTGTGTTACATGGTTGCGGTACTTTCGCCAGTCATGGCAGTCAGAAAGTTGACGGTTGGCCGATCGGGCAGCCGACCGACCCGGCTCGGCCCGCGCACCTACTGGCCGTCGCGGCATCCACGCCCCGCCGGGACGGGCGATGCGTGACCTGCTGCCGCCGGAGGTCGCGGTGGCCGTGGCCGGGCCCGGCGACTGGGCCGGTCGACTGCTCGCCGAAGAACTCGCCTGCCTCGGCGAACGGGCGGTGGAGAGCCGACGGCGGGACTTCACCGCCGGTCGGGTCTGCGCGCGGCGGGCGATGGCCACGCTCGGACTGCCACCGGCCCCCGTGCCGGCCGCCGACCGGGCGCCGGTGTGGCCGTCCGGCGTGGTCGGCACCATCACCCACACCCGGGGATACTGCGCGGCGGCCGCGGCCCGCAGCTCCGAGGTCCGCGCCATCGGCATGGACGCGGAGCAGCACAAGGAACTCAGTCCGGGGGTACGCCGACTGATCTGCCTGCCCGAGGAGGACGTGCGTCTCGCCCGGCTGCCGGTCGGCGTCTCCTGGCCGGCGGTGCTGTTCAGCGCCAAGGAAACCATCTACAAGGTGTGGCATCCGGTGGTCGGCACCTGGCTCGACTTCACCGACGCGCTGGTCGAGATCGACCCGGACGCCGGCACCTTCAGCGCCCGGATCGCGCCCGCCCGGGTCGACGCCGCGCCGGTCGGGAATCCACCGCGAGCGGTGCACGGGCGCTTCGTGGTGACCGACGGTCTGGTCCGCACCGCCGCGGTACTGCCCCTGTCGTGACGAGCGCGGGCGGGCCCCGGCGGGGCACAACCGGTCGTCCGGGCACGGTAGCGTCGGCGAGTTCCCTCTCTCCCCTCCCATGCCCACGATCCAAGGAGTACGGTGAGCCACCCCGAGCCGCCCGCCGGGCCGCACGATCCCGACCAGCCGTATCCGGAGCCGCCGACCCAGGCGTTCCCCACGGCCCCGATCCCGTCGGCACCGCAGGGCGGAACGATGCCCCCGGCCCCGCCGCTCCCGACCGACGCGACGGCCCCGATGCCGCCGGCCCAGGCCATTCCGGCCGACCCGACCGTCGCGATGCCGTACGGCCCGGCGATTCCGACCGACTCGACCGTCGCGATGCCACCGCCCCCGTTCCCGCAGAGCGCCACCACCCCGATGCCGACGTCCCCGTTCCCTCAGGGCAACGCCACCACCCCGATGCCGACGGCGTCGGCCGGGCCGACGAGTTCGATGCCGTACGACCCGTGGGCACCGACCGCCGGAGGGCAGCAGCCGACGGCCGTACCCCAGCAGCCGGTTCCGGGTTCGCCGCAACCGCCCGTCTCCGGCAGCCCGTGGGCAGCGCCCTCAACGCCCGGGCCGGCCGGGTCCGGCGTACCTCAGCAGCCGTCCGGTAACCCCTGGGCCGCGCCCGGCACGGCTCAGCCGCCGCCACCGCCCGGTCCCTACCCGCCCGCCGGCCAGCCGTACCCGGCCCCGCCCGGTGCCTACCCGCCCGGTGCCTACCCGCCCGGTGCCTACCCGCCCGGTGCCTACCCGCCCGGCGGTTATCCGCCCGGCGGGCCGCAGCCGCCGCAGAAGAAGTCGAACAAGACGGTGCTGATCATCGTCATCGTGGCGGCGGTGCTGGCTCTGCTCTGCTGCGGTGGCGGCGTCGCCGCCTTGATCTACGGTGCGAACCAGGCGGACGAGGTGGTGGCCTCCCTGCCGACCACGACGCCGACCGGAGACGTGGACAGCCCGTCGGCCCTCCCGGTCGACCCGGACGAGACGGCCGACGGCGAGACCTGGAACATGCCGGTCGGCGACACCCTCGTGATCAGCAACGACCTCAGTGCTGTCGAGATCACCGTGACGAAGTTCAGCACCAGGACGAAGGGCTGCAACCAGTTCGCGCCGAAGCCGGACAAGGGCATCTACCTGATCGCGGACGTCACCGTCGAGGTCACCAAGGGCAGCGCCGCGGTGAATCCGCTCTACTTCCAATGGGTGGCGGCGGACGGTACGGAGACCAACGCCATTGCCGGACTGTTCGCCGGCTGCGGTGAGAGCCTCGAGCCCGGTGAGATCGCCGCGGGGCGCAAGCTGACCGGCACGGTGGTGTTCAACGTCGCGGACAAGAAGGGTGTGCTGGAGTACCTGCACCAGTTCCAGCCCGCCGGATCCTGGAAGCCGTAGCGGTTGATCGGGAGGTCGGCCTGTCACGTCCGGCCTCCCACCGCCCGCCAGTCGAGAAGCCGGCGGTACGCCTCGAAGCCGTCCGGCACCCAGGCCCACTCGGTGAGCCGCCGGTCCAGCTCGTCCTCGGTCAGGAAATCGTGCCAGGCGACCTCCTCGGGTTGCGGGGCGACCTTCGCCGGGCAGCGCACCTCGTAGACGGACGACCACCAGCTGTGCTCGGAGGTCTCGTAGAGGAACTTGAACAACGGCACGGGAGCGGGCAGACCGGGTACCCCCAGCTCCTCCTCGGCCTCCCGCAGCGCCGCCGCGTCGTACGACTCGCCCGCACCGACCACCCCGCCGACGAACATGTCGTACAGCGACGGGAAGACGAGCTTACGAGCGGTACGGCGGTGCACGAACACGCGATCCTCGTCGTCCCGCGCCAGCACGAACGCGCAGCGGTGCCGGAGTCCGGCGGCGTACACCTCGCCGCGCCGAGCCTGGCCCACCACTCGGTCCTGCTCGTCGACGATGTCCAACAACTCGTCCGCGGACAGTGGCGACTGATCCTCCATGGGCACAGCCTGCCACTTGTTACCGTCGAGTTACAGTTACCGTCGAGTTCGGGCGGCAATGACGGAATGCGATTCTTGTTCACCCGCACTCCCGACTCGGCCGTCTACGTGTTAGTAACATTGCTTCCGGCGACAACGGACGTACCAAAAAGTGGAGTTAACTCTCCAATGGGCGACCGGAAAGCAGGCAGCGCGGTCGCCGGACCTGCGCGACTGTCGCTATTGCATCCCCGCCGGCAATGGGTTCCGTAAACAACGTCAAGTACCGTCTCCTCTCGTGCCCGAATCCGCTCGACGATTGATCGCTGATCGCTACCGGCTCGTCCGACCGCTCGGTCAAGGCGGGATGGGCCGCGTTTGGCAGGCCCTTGACGAAATGCTCCAGCGGGACGTGGCCCTCAAGGAACTCGTGGCGCCACCCGGGCTGAGTGACGGCGAACTGCACGAGCTGCGCGAACGGTCCATGCGCGAGGCGCGCGCCGTCGCCCGCCTCGGCCATGTCAACGTCGTACGCGTCTTCGACGTGCTGCTCACCGACGGCGACCCGTGGATCGTCATGGAACTGGTCCCGTCCCGCACGCTGCAGCAGGCGCTGGAGGCCGACGGACCGATGCCGCCGGCCCGAGCCGCACGGATCGGCCTGGCCGTGCTGAGCGCGCTGCGCGCCGCCCACGGAGCCGGGATCCTGCACCGGGACGTCAAGCCGGCCAACGTGCTGCTCGCCGACGACGGCCGGGTCGTGCTGACGGATTTCGGGCTGGCGACCCTGCCCGGGGATCCACGCATGACGCGAACCGGCATGGTCCTCGGCTCGCCGGCGTACCTCGCTCCGGAGCGGGTCACCGACGGCGCAGTCGGTCCGGCCGCCGACCTCTGGTCGCTCGGCGCCACCCTCTACTCGGCGGTCGAGGGACGCACCCCGTACAGCCGCTCCACGCCCATCGCGACGCTCGCCGCGCTGGCCACCGAGGCGCCACCACCGCCGCGGCAGGCAGGCGCGCTGACCGAACTGCTGGACGGGCTGCTGCGGCGGGATCCGCGACAGCGGATCAGCGCCGAGGAGGCGGGTCGGCTGCTGACTCGCGCCGCCGCCACGGGCGACGACACCAACACGGCCGGGCCGGCGGCGGACGGGCCGATCACCCGGGTCAACTCCGACGGCGGACCCCGCCCGCAGATCGTGCCGGAGTTCGTCGCCGCCGGCCCCCTCCCAACCTCCGACCCCGCCCCTCCGCCGCCGGACGCGGCCGTACCCGCCCCCTCCTCGCCCGCGGCGGACAGCCCGGGACGGGCCGACGCGACCGCCCCGGGCGGGCCCGGGACGACCACGGGAGCCGGAACCGGCTCGGCCGCGGCGAACGTTCCGGGCGCGACCCCGGGCAGCAGGCCCGGATCGGCCGGTCCGGGCGAGACCGGCGGTACGGTCGCTCCCGCCACCGACGTACCTGCCGCGTCGCCGGTCCGGCGGCGTCGTGGCCTGCTGGTCGGGTCGGCCGCCGTCGCGGTGCTCGTACTGCTCCTGGGCGTGGCGATCGTGAACGGCGGGCTGTTCGGCGCAAGGGCCGATGACCAGGCCACGGCGGCGACCGCCGACCCGTCCGCGCTCGCCGAGACGCCGGTGTCGAGGGAGCTGCCGCCACCGGGCGCGGGCTGGCACTACCACCGCGACGATCCCCGCTTCCTCGTACCGGTGCTGGACGGCTGGCAGCCGCGGCGCGCCGGTGAGCGGATCGAGTTCCGCGAGCCGGACGGTGCCCGGCTGCTCGTCGTCGGGGAACTCGACTCGGCTCCGACCAGTGTGGTCGCCGAGCTGCGGGCCCGGGAGAAGACGGAGCGCAAGCAGTACGACGACTACCAGAAGGTCCGCCTCGCCACGGTCGAGTACCAGGTACGGGCGGCCGAATGGGAGTGGACGTACACCGGCGGGGACGGCATGCGGATGCACGCGGTGAGCCGTGACTTCGTCGCCAACAACGGGCACGCGTACACGATCGGCTGGACCACCGCGGACGCCGAATGGCTGGCCGGTCGGAGTATCTTCGAGCTGGTCGCGGACGGGTTCCAGGCGCTGCCTCCGGCCGGCGTTCCGTCGAGGTCCACCAGGCCCCCGTCGGGCGGGCCGGAGCACGGGCAGGCGTCGCCCGGTACGGGCAGCAGTCCGACGGCCGGCGCCACGAATCCGGCGCAGCCGCCCGCCTCGGTGGCTCCGCCACCGCAGCGGACTCCGGCCGCTCCGCCCGCCGGCGATCAGATCGTCAGCTTCGCCAGTGGCCGCTGCATCGACATCCCGGGCGGCAACGCCACCGCCGGTGCCCGGCTCCGGATCTGGGACTGCCGCCGGTCGGCCGGGCAGCTGTGGACCTTCCCGTCCGACGGCAGCGTTCGCTCGATGGGCAAGTGCCTCGATGTGGCCGGACACTCGACGCAGAACGGCGCAGCCGTCCAGCTGGCCGACTGCACCGGTGCGAGCTCCCAGAGGTTCAACCTGAACAAGGCACACGACCTGGTGTACGTACGAGCGGACAAGTGCGTCGACGTGGTCGACGCCAACCCGGACAACGGCGCCCGGTTGCAGATCTGGGACTGCACCGGCGCAGCGCACCAGAAGTGGCGGCGCGACTGACATCTGCGGTCGTGGCACCGACGTGATCGCCCACGCTCGGTGACGTCGGCGAGCGTGGGGAGACGCTGGGCGAGATGGTCAGGTATCACCAGGCCGCCAGCCGGCACCGCGACTTCCACAGGTTCGACCGGCGCGGACGTCTCCCACGCTCCGGTGGACACTTCGGGCCCGCCCGGGTCCGTACGTCCCCGGCTGGCCGCGGATGACGGATATTGCCAGGGCCACGCGAACCCCGTGCCCAGCCAGCTCGGAAGCGGGGTGAGCATGGTGCATGTCGCCCCCGCTCGTCCAGTTGCCCGCCAGGTGTCGCCACACCGACAGTCCTCAATAGCCAAACCGATCGACAATGGACGTTCGGAGGGCTTGTAAGATCATTCGACTTGGTTCAATCTGTACTGACGCTTTGGGGGGCCGATGTCAGAAACCGAGTTGGTCAGGTTTGTCGTCCGCGACGGCACCGCGGTCATCGTCGAGGTCGAGGAAGAGCGAAGGGGCTCGGCGCCTGTCGGCAGGCGGGTCAACGGGATTCGCGAAGCGCGCGAGTTCTTCGATGCGAACCTTGCCCATATCCGACTCGCCGCCGAGGCGATACTCGAAGATCTGCGCAGAGCTTCAAGCCCCGACGAAATCAAGATCGGTTTCGCGGTGAAGATGACGACCGAAGTGGGGGCGGTGATCGCCCGGTCGGCATTGGAGGGAAACATCTCGGTCGAACTGCTGTGGCGACGCGCCGACCCCACGGAAGTACACAGGTCGTGAGCAACCTCCACGAGAGGTGGCGGCTGGAGGTGGTCGGCGAAACCACGGGATGCGGTTTCGCCGTCACGCCGACACATGCGCTCACCTGCGCCCACCTCATCGATCCTGAGCAGCGGACCTGCCTCGTCACCTCGCTGCCCGGAGCTCGACGGGTGGCCATCCCCAGCACCTTCGACGGCGACACCAACCCCGTCCCCGACATCGCGGTAGTCGACATCTCTGGCCACCCGGCCGACGCCCTCGCGTCCATGGGCCCGGCGACACGGCCCACGACAGGAACGGTCCTGGATCTCTTCGGGCTACCGGACCGCGGCCAGGAAGGACGTCACAGCCAAGCGCGCGTGGTGGGCCCCAGTCGTACCGGCGAATGGCTCCAGATCGACGCCTGCCAGGGCCACACGCCGTGGGTGGAGACCGGATTCAGCGGCAGCGCGGCCACGGACGCGACAACCGGACTCGTGGTCGGCATGGTGGTCAACGCGGAGAGATCACTGGCAGCACGAGCCGCCTGGATCATCCCCGTCGACACGCTCCTGCTGAGCGTGCCCTGGCTCGCCGACGTGCTCGCCGATCCACTCGCCGGAGACCCCGCGTACGTCGCCATGCTGCGGGCGCTGGACGGCCGGCGTTACACCTCGGCCCTCGATCAGCTGCCCGACCTGCACAGCAGGCACGCGAGAAGTTCGGACCTGTACTACTACTGGGCACTCGTCCTGCTGCAAGGCACCCGCCCGGCGAACCACTCCGGCGAGCTGGTCGGCAGCATCGAGCGCCTGCTTGGTGAGGCCTGCCGCCTCGCCCCCGATTCGGCCCACGCGCACGCCCTCCTGGCGCTGGTCCGCGAGGACTACTACGGGCTGCGCAGCCTGCCAGTGGCAGGCCACGACAGCAACAACCTGGCCGTACGCCAGGTCTCCACCAGTCACGCTGCCGAAATCGTCGGTCATGTCCCGGCGCCGGAGTGTCTGACGTGGCTCAGTCTCTACCGACGAAGCATGGGGTGAGAAGACATGACGGAAAACCACAGTCGGCAAGAGTTGGTACACAAGTACTTCAATCCGATACCCGCGAGGCCCTCGAACCTCGGCGCCCTGATCGCGCTCAGCGGTGGCGGCCTGCTTCTGCTCGTCGGCATTCTGTCTCTCATCGGCGCGTCCCTGGACAGCGGCATGTCGGGCCTGGCCTGCCTCGGCTGCCTGGGCATCGTCGGCGGCGGCGCGGCCGCGATCTTCGGCGGCCTCAAGCTTGCCGGCGCCTACTCCTCCTACAAATCGGCGTTCACCGCGGCCTATCCCCGTGCCTCCGACGAGCAGATGGATCAGTGGCTGGAGGAAGGAAAAGGATACGCGGCGGACGCCGGCCGCCGGCGACTGAACCGCCACCCGGGCGAGGTCACCCTGAAATGGGGCGAGAACCTTCTGGTCTTCCACGGGTTGCCGCCGGAAGTCCCCTACCAGATCGCCCGCGGAGCAGACGGCGTGCTGCGCGCCTCGCTCTACAAGGTTCTGGTCGTCTATTTGTCGAATTACCGGCTGCTGACCTACGAGTCCATTCTCGACATGCGTAGCGGTGCGACGGTCAGCGATGCGACCAAGGAATACCACCTGCAGAGCGTGGACGGACTGGAGACCGCAAGCGACCGCGTGAACTTCTTCCTCCCGGCCGGCAGCCAGGCGCCACCACCCCCAACGCCGGGTCAGCCGATGCAGCCGAACCAGGCGGCGATCCCGATCACCACTCCCGGCGGCGACATCGTCCACGTGACCGGAAGGCAGACCCTACGGCTCATGGTCTCCGGAAGGCCCGCCATCGAGTTGGTCATGGGTATCGCTGCCACGGACCGGCTGCACATCGAAGGAGTTTCCGGCTCAACCACGGAAAGCATGATCCACACCCTCCGCGAGTACCTGCGTCGCCACAACGGCGGCATCCCGGGACAGGGCTCCCTGCCCGGCGCCGTTCCTCCCTTGCCCCCGCTCGGCCCGGAGTGACGCACCTCCCCCGGCACCGCCATCGAGGCGGCCTCCCGCGGGCTTCCGGCAGTCGGGCCTCGTTCCGGCCCGACTGCCGACGTCGTTCTTCCGGGCGCTCCCGGCCTCGACGCAGTCCGGCCGGCCACCCGGCCGGGCGGCTTCGCACCTCGGCCTGCCGGTCGCAGAGGTGGATCAGCTCCTCGCTGCGCCCCCAGGCTGTCCTTCGAGGGGTGCCCGCTGGCTGCGTGTGAGCACCGCCCCGCTCGTCCGGGTGCCGCACAGAACCGCAAAGGCCGTCTCCGACTAGCGGAAACGGCCTTTGATCTGGGTGGGTGGAGCTGAGGGGATTTGAACCCCTGACCCCCTCGATGCGAACGAGGTGCGCTACCGGTCTGCGCCACAGCCCCTCCGCCGGCGAACCGGCGTCGGTCCCACCCGGCTAACACCGGGCGGGCCGGCGACAAGGCTAACAGGTCCACCGCCCCGGGGGCGAATCCGCCCCCGGGGCGCCGCACCGTACCGGCCGAACGTGGCGTCTTCGGCGTTGCGCAAAAGACCCAGAAGAGACCGAACCGGGCCCAGCGATCGGGGTGATCGACTCGACTTCCGTGAAGTCGGGGCGTCCGGGCACGTCGGACGCCCCGACTTCAATGATCTCGAGTTGACCACGTGTTCTCTGCGGGCCAGCCGGGCAGCGGTCAGGCCGGACGGGCATGAAGGGGCCGGGCCAGGCGGTGACGGGACCTGACCTGGCGAGAGGCCGGACCAGGCCAGGCGGAATCCGACCTGACCAGGCAGAGAGCCGGGACGGGCCAAGCGGAACCGGGCCGGGCCGAGCCAGGCCGGGACGAGCCCGGCCGAGCCAGGCCGGGACGGGACGGGCCGGGACGGGACGGGCCGGGCCGGGACGGGCCAAGCCGAGCCGAGCCGAGCCGGGCCGGGCCGAGCCGGGCCGAGCCGAGCCAGGCCAAGCCCGGCCGAGCCAGGCCGGGACGGGCCGAGCCGAGCCGGGACGAGCCAGGACGGGCCGGGACGGGCCGAACCGAGCCAGGCCGGGCCAGGACAGGCCGGCGGTGGTCAGGCCGTGTGGGAGCCCCGGCCGGCCTCGTAGCGCCGAGCCCCGGCGGCGCGCGTGGTGAACGTGGCCTCGGTCGGCCAACAGCCGATCGACTTCGACGACCCGCAGTTCGAACACGACTTCCGCG
>NZ_JBEXFP010000019.1:0-117385 GCF_040606825.1 Micromonospora sp. NPDC005367
GTTGGCGTGTTAACCAACCGGGTCTAACGTCTCGATCCGTTCCATCGGCCGGCGCCGCTCGGCCCGGTCGCCGACGGGGCGAGCCGGCGGGCGCGGGTCGCCGCGTCGGCCAGCAGTTCGACCGGCACGGCCAGGACGACGGCGAGCCAGCGCAGCCAGAAGTCGCCGGGCACCCGCACCTGCCGCTCCCACCTGGACACCTCGTGTCGGGCAGGTTTACAGCCTGCATAGATCGCCCCGGCGGCGCTGGAACGCCCCGGGGCTGGCCCGGAGGTACCCGGACATGCACGACTTTACCCATACCCCTGCTGGCGGCGCTGCCGCCGTGAAAGTGGCCCTACTGGCGTCCCGCGACCTCCGCGCCAATGAGCGGCTGATCCTGGTTGCGATCGCTGCCCACACCAACCGCGACGGGGACGCCTGGCCGTCCGTCGCCACCATCGCTGAGTACGCCGGGGTGAGCACTCGCACTGTGCAACGGTGCCTCGTCAAGCTGGTGCAGCTCGGCCGCCTGGTCGTGCGCCAGGTCGCCAACGTCACCACCCGGGTTTACCGGCTGGTGACCGGACAGCCTGCCGGGGGTGACAGTGAGCGCCAGGGGGTGACGAACGGCGGCCCTGGGGGTGACAGCCCCAAGGTGTCGCCCGAAGTTGGGGAAGATCAAACGAAGTTGAAGGGCCGCGCTGCCGCGCGGGACTGGCGTCGATTCCTCCCCAAGAACAAAACCCCGCAGCAGCAGCCGTGCGGATACCCGGAGCGGCGTGGTGCCGCTCTGCCGCCGGACCGTCGGACGGACCGTTGCCCCCGGCACATCGGGGAGCGTGCCGACAACTGCCGTTGCTGCCGCTCGGAAGCTCTGGCGGTTGGCCGATGAACGGCCGCCGCCTGGCGTCGATCGCCGGAACCGTTGCCGTCACTGTGATTGCCGCTGTCGGCTCTTACGATCACATGCGGGAACTTGCCCTAGATGCCGGTCAACCGGCGTTCCTGGCGGCCCTGCTGCCGCTGTCCGTTGACGGAATGATCCTGGTTGCCACCCTGGCTCTCGGGGACGGCCGACGGTCCCGGTGGTCCGCCTGGTTGGCGTTCCTGGTAGGCGTGGCCGCTTCCCTGGCGGCCAACGTCCTAGTAGCGGAACCTGACGCGGTGTCCCGGGTTGTGTCCGCCTGGCCCGCCGTGGCCCTGCTGCTCACCGTGGAAGTGCTCGCCCGTTCCGGGAAGGGTGCCGCTGTTGTTCCGGCGGAAGTAGCAGGAGCTGTTGTGGCGCAGCGGGAAACGGACCCGGAGGAATCGACGCCTGACGACTCCGCGGTGACCCCCACGGACGGCCCCGGCGGGCCCGTGGCCCCGGAACCTGAGCCGCCCCGGCGGAAGCGTCGCCCGACCGCTGAAACTCGTCGCCTGGCAGTCGCCATGCTGGCGGAACCTGGCACCACGCGGGAGGCTGTAGCCGTCGCCCTCGGCATCTCTGACCGCCGTCTCCGCACCGTCCTCAACGCCGCTTAGGAGCAGTGATGATCACCGAAATGACCCCGGGCCAGTGGATCGCCGTTGTTGACGGCCCGGTGACCCTGGCGGAACTGATCCACCTTGCGGCGGAACTTCCCGAGGGAGCCGTCATGACGGACAGCGAGGTTGACGGGGACGGCCGCCTGTACGCGACGTTCGAGGTTCACCGGGTGGTCTCGCTCGACTGAAGGAGCAACAGGAAGGGCCCCGGGACGCCGGGGCCCTTCACTGTGCCAAGTCTGGCCGGTGCTCCCTGATCCACGCCTCAACGTCGGACTTCCGCCACACCTTGCCCTGCACCAGGTCCGCCACCGGCTCAGGGAAATTCCGGTGCGACGTGATCACGTACACCCGCTGCTTGCTGATGCCACCGAGCATTACGCGAATCTCCGCCGCACCAACCAGCTCCATACATTGGACGGTAAAGAGTTGTCCCGGGTACTTGACCCGGGTCAACGCTCCCGGTCACCGTATTAGGTATGGAACAGGCCGCCAACGAAAGCCCCGTGTACGCCCGCCCCCACGTGATGCCGCCCCGGCCCGATGCGCAACGCCACCCGGGACAGCTCGACCCCCACCGGCCCCATCTGCCACGGCGGCCCCTATGGAAATGCAGGGTGTGCCCGGACATGGATTGGCCGTGCCCTCCGGCCCGGCTGCTGCTGGGTGTCGAGTACCGGCGCAATCTTGCCGGGCTCGCCGTGTACATGGGGCAACAGTTGGCGGCAGCGATGGAGGATTTCGGGCGGCTCGACACGGGCACCCCGCCGAACCCGAACGTCTTGTACGAACGGTTCATCACGTGGATTGAACGCAAGCGGGAGGTACCGCTCACGCGGCCGTGAACGATCACCGGCGGCGGAGCGGGCCGGGCGCCATAACACCCGGCCCCGACGAGCTACCGCAGGAATGCCGTCAGCAACCCAGTGGCGGCTACCAGCAGGGCAGCCGCGCTACTCAGTACGCCCGGCAACGTCTTGAGGTAGTCCAGGATCACGGAGTGCGGATTCCGTGTCCCGTTGTCGTCCTGCTCGTTTGTTGGTACGGTCGCCACGCTGACTCCTTGTCGAAACCGAGGCACGGTGGAGTAACAACGAGTCGCCAGCGACGCCCGGTCTAGGCCCCGGGCGTTCGCTCTTTCCATCCCCCCGTGTGTGGGGGACTTGTTGCGACTACGTCGTTACCGCGATCAATTGCAGCCGCCGGGCGGACCCGGGTCAAGTCGGGCCTGCGCGTCGGCGCGTCGGTGCTTGCGTCCGGCCCATCGTAAGGCCAAACCGGGCACCCGCTAACCCAACGTGCGAACGCACCTCGGGTTATTGCGTGCCTTCCGCGTTCGAGCCTAAGGCTTCGAAGTTCCCGGTTCCAAGCAGCCGCACGCGAACGACTCGGGAGGAAAGCCACTTTCACCACAGAAGGTAGCGGGAGTTCGCCGCGAATGTGTCCTAAGCGGACTTGTCCTCAGGAGTGACCGGTGTTCCAAAGTTGCCGGCCCCGCCGGCCAGCGGCTCGCGGTCCTCAAGGGCCCGCACCTCGTCAACCGACATGAAACCCGACTCAATGGCGGTCCGGTAAGCGGCGTAACGCTCAGACGTCTTAACACGCATCCTCGCGTTCACGTTGAACCGCAGCGACTGACCCTCGGGCAGAATGGCGGAGAACGCCTGCTCGATACGGATAAGCCACGGCATCAACGTCTGCTGCACAAACCAATTGTGCTGTTCCTCAACACCCGTACCCCACGAGCTACTAACCGTTGGGTCGAGCATGTAAGCGGGCACCCGGAAGATCCCGGCGATATTCAGCCGGTTGAACCGCTGAGTATCCAAAAACTGTGCCTGCTCAGGGGTTACCGAAATGCTCGTCCACTTGGCACCACCCGTGAGGACGCCTACCGCGTGAGAGTTCTTAAGCCCGGCGTGACTCTTCTTGAGCAGCCGGCCCATGAGGGCAATCTCTTCAGGGTTAGCCTTTCCCGGATGCTCAATCACACCGGAAAGGGTGGTGCCCTGGCTAAAGAAGCGCGAGCCGAATTCCTCCGTAGCCAACCCGGCCCCAATGGTCTGCCGGGCGTTCTCAAGAGGCGACAGACCACGCAGGCTGTTCGCCTGTGCGAACCCCTTAACGTGGATTACATCCCGGGCGGTAAAGGTCTTATCCGCAATCTTGTAAACCACCGAGGAACGGTCCTCGGTCAGCTCAACGCGCACAGTGCGAGGGTCAATCGGCATCAGCGCAACGACCCTGCCATTGCCGCCACGAACTACCTGCACAAAGGCGTTGCCGTCTGACAGAAGGGAAGTCATCACCTTCTGCCAAAAGTCGAACGGCGTATCAAACGGGTTGGGCTTACTCAGCCACACCGGACCCGGGGCAGGCTTGCGGGAGTCACCAACAGACCGCACAACATCAACGGGAAGACTCGCCACGGCGTCAGCAACAAGAGAAACGCACGTGTAGACAGCCGACAGGTTAAGCGCCGAATCCTGGTTTACGTTCACCCCGGACCATGTGGGACCGTGAGCCGTGAAAGCCTCGGCCAAACCGCTAGCAGGGCTGATAGCCCGCTGTTCCCTCTTCCGATTCCAAAAAGCCATTAGGTCACCTCCTACAGAAAAAAGCCCCGGGCCCAATGAGGGCCCGGGGCAATCGGGGATCAGAGAACGCCAGCGATCCGCACAACAGCGGCCGGGTTCGGAACCAGAATGTCCGCGCGCATCTTCGCGGCAACAAACGTCTCATCCGTGGTGCCAAAGATGTACGGGTTAACGTCAAACACCGCGTCCTCACGGACGACCGCGTACACCTCGGAAGGCACGTAAACGTAAATCGAGCTAGCGCCCGTGCCGGTGCCCTGAGTTTCGCTGGTGCTCAGATTGCCGGACAGAAACACCGGCCGACCAAACAGCCGCTTACTCACACCGTCCGACGCGCTACCGGCGCTGTTCTGAATCAGCGACTTGTTAGAACCCGTCGCCTCCTTCAACTTGAGGATCGAGCGCCAGACCTTAGGCGGCATCACGATCACGGCCGACTCATCATCGGCGTTCGCCTCGGCCAGCATTCCCAGCGCGTCCGCAATCGGGTCAAGCGACGCGAGAGCGGCGCCGTTCGTGCCCATCGAAACCGAGCCGATACCGGCAACGTTCTTGAGGCCACGGACATTCGGCGCAGTGCCGTTGCCCTCAAACGCGGAAAGGTCGAAAGCCAAACCAACCGAACGGATCAGCGACTTACCGAGAGCGTCCAAGGCGGACGGCTTAGCGTCCGCCAGAACCTCATTCGCAACCCGGGAACCCTGAGCAAACTTGCGCGGAACAGCGGTAAGGCTCTCAGCATTCGGGTCCGACAGCGGAATAGCGGCAGCCTCAGCGATCGCACCGGCCGAACCATCCGCCGTCAGGTGCGGAATGACGATGCTGTCACCCGTGGTGCGAATGACGTTCACGCCGGAACGGAAAATCACCGACTGCTTAGCCAGGAAATCGACCACAAACGTGGCGTTCTCAGCCGGGGTGAAAGCCGCACCCATACCGGCAGCGCCAGAAATGGCGCGAACCTCAGACGCCAGCAGATCACCGGCACGCACCTCGGTACGGGTACCGGGGACACCAACCGGGTTAGCGGCAATAGCGGAACGCTGCTCAGCCTCAACGGCCGCGCGAGTCTCCACCGGGGCAACCTCGGTTCGCTGCTCAACCTCGGCCGGGGCAGAAACCTCCGGGGCCATGGTGTCGATAGCAGCGTTACGCGACTCAACCGGAAGGGCCGGGTTGTCGGCGATCTCAATCAGGTTGTTAACCAGGGCGGCACGCCGGGCGTGCAGGGAAACATTGTCAAGTGCAGACAAGACAGTCTCTCCAATTCAACAAAAAAAGCCGCCCCGACCGGGACGGCTTAAAGGTCTTTTGCGTTTTCAATTGTTGTGGAGTTGTCTATTCAGTTGTCCCGCTAGTCAGCGGTCCGCGTTCACTTTGCCGCTCGGGCGTCAATAGCGGCGCACGCAATCAGGCGATCAATGTTCGCCCACCTGTCCTTGCCCTCTACCATGTGCCGGTTCATTCGGCGGTAAAACTCAACCGCCATGACGTCAAGGTCGGAAGCGTCAAGCTCCCGGAATGCCGAAACAAGGCTTTCCATCCGTTCCACTCCCTCCATACAAAGAAGGGGCCCGGCTGGTTTCCCAGCCGAGCCCCTAACCCCTATCCCGAATTGGGTTCACCCACCACCCTTACCGCTTTAAGCGGCGGGCCGGCCCTCATATGACCAGGCGTCCGGGAAAGCCGCCAGAAAGTCGAGCAGTTCGGGGGTGGCCCGCAATACCCCTCGCGTCCGCAAACCGTGCTTAGGCTTACTCAGCCGGGTATTGATACCGGCATGCCGCAGCTTCCGAAGCTCGTTATCCCGGGTCTCCTGACAGGCAGCGGAACACAACTCCTTAGGCCGTCCCCGCCTAGGCTGCCCGGCATCAAACCGCCGATTACACACAAGGCAATTGCGGTAGCGTCCGGCCCGATTCTGGGCCCGCTGCCAATCCTGCCGACGCTGAATAATCAGAGCCTCACGGGCGCGCAACGCATCCAGCCATTCCGGACACACGTCGCCGTCGAGCGGGTGGCCGTCATTGTGCGTGCTGCACCAACGGTAATCCTTCACTAGCACTTCTCCCCCCACTCCGCGAAAAAGTCCTCAAGCGTGTAAACGTCCTCCTGGGCCTGCTCGACCACGGCAGGCTCAGCCGCCTTCCGTATCTTCCCGGCACGGCTACGTGCCTTCCGGTCCGCAGCGGCCCGCCGCTGACATTCCGTACGGTCGCAGAAAAACCGATTGCCCCTAACCGGGTTGCCGCAGACGCGGCACTTCTTGAAATTGTGAATGACTAGCCTCCTTCCGAAAACGTGACAGCAGATGTCACGAAGTGTCACGGGGGAATGTCACGGCGTTTCGCGCGTTTCCGCAGGTCAAGCCGCGGATTCGACTGTTTGTGACCAAGGAATGTCACGAAGTCACGCACAAAAAAATCCCCCTAGGAACCGGGGTCCAGAGGATGGAGCCGGGAAGTTCTGACCGCCCCCTGCACCTGATTGCGCGCGTCCGTCATGCTCAGGTGGTGACTACGCGCATTCAGCACCGCATGAGGGAGGCTCGCCGCCGTCCGCAGACGCCCCCGCCTGCCAGGCCACGTCGCGAACTCGCCCGTGACGTCCTGGTTAACGTGCTAGCGAACCTCATTGCGGCTGGCGTGCTCTATCTGCTGGCAGTAGCCGCCGGTTACCTCACGGCCAATCGTGTGTTGGTGGCGGTTGCTAGTGCTTCGACTCTAGTGGCATGTGCCACGCTCGCACGTTCTATTAGGCTCGTCTGGGTGAATCGGCACGCACGACGGCTGTACACAGTAACCAACCTGGTGTTGTTTGTCTCGCAAATTGGTTTCTACGTAATTGCCCTTGTCGCCCTCATGTTTGCATTGCGGTAGCGCACCCCCGGGCAGTTGAGCATGACCACGGGACGGTGGTGCTGTCAGTCTTTCCCCACCCCTGCGACATCAACCAGAACACTCTTGCTGTTTGCCTTTGCTGGTTGAAGAAGGGTCTATCTACCCAGACAGCCCCACGGGACTGTCCTTACCTTGGCGGGTTGAACCTTGCGTAGCCCTAGGCGAAGCAAGGTTGTTAGCCGGTGTGTCGTTTCGCTCCACCCCGGCACACGACAGTGACAGTGACAGTTCATAGGGACAGTCATAGGAAAAGGGACAGAGACAGAATAGGTAGTCAGCAAGTCAGTCACGGACCGGAGTCGCCGGCCGTACGCTCTGTCAGTAGGGCGGGGCTTCCACGGCGCTCCACGGATCGCTGACAGCGGGGCTCACAGGTGCCCCGGCGATCACGTCGAAGTCGTCGTCTTCCTCGACGTAAGGGATGCTCACACGAAGGGTCGCAGCGGTTCCGCCACCGTTCGGACCACCACGGGAACCAGCGTTTTTGACCTTCTGCAACCAGCCGAGCTGACGCGCGGCCGTCACCAAATCCTGAGCCTTCCGGGAACTACCCGCGCCCATCACGTCGGCAACCTTGCCGTAGCCGACGCGGATATTCTCTCCCCACGTGCCGTAAAGCGACATGCGTAGGATGAAAAGCTTGAACCCCTGCCACGTTTCCTCCGTGGCAATGTGGTGTTTGCGGGCAACCTCAGCGGCTACACCCTCAGAGGGCAACGGTTCTTCCATCAGCGCCCGCTGCCAGTCGAGATACGCGCTAGCCTGCGCGCTCCGATCCTTTGAATACGCCATGTGTGGGCAGACTCCTCCCCGGACGATGATTGGTGAATGCGTGTAAACGGCGTGCTGCCGTGTCGCAGACAGAGAACGGGCCCAATCGTGGGGCCCGTCTACGTGGCTGATTCCCCGTATCGCCGGGGTTGCTGGGTAACTTTATCAGCGACCAACACCCCGGGCCGGGTTGTCAGTGTCCCACGGCTTGTAACGCACCTTAGGCGCAGCAGAAAAGCCCCGGCGGGCAACACGCTTAGCCGGGGCTTTTAGGGGCTTACAGGGGCTCTCACGCCGTTCTAGCGACACGATCCAACACTCGCCGCTGTAGGTCGTGGGGAATCTCCACCGACACCCGGCCGCCAGACTCACCGGACGGCAGGCCAGGCAGCAGGGACCGCGTACGTACCGGATCAGCGTGCAGCGTCACCCGCAACCCCGACGACAGCAGAAACGCCCGCTGATCCTCCGCCGACGCCAGGCCGTCCCACACCTCGCGGAACGTTCGCCCGGTAGGTACTTCCTCCCAGCGGTCAGGAATAGAAGGAGTAGCCTCCAGTTCCCGCTTGCGCTGGCGTAGCGCCAGATAACGAGACTGAAATTCGGCGTCCTCGCCCTCAAACAACCCGGCGTCCCGGTCCGTCCTGAGTTCCTGCAACCGGCGCTCAATCTGTTCTAGCTTTGCCGCGCTGTCCTCACCCGGAATGAGCCGCTTCTCCGTCATCTCCAGACCGCCTGCCAGCAATAGCAGGGACTCGACGGCATGCCGCTCTAGTTCGTCAGCACGCATCGTCTTCGCAGAACAAGTCTGAGGCGAAAGGTTCCTGCCCTTGCAGCGGTAATACTGATGCTGCCGGGGGCCCTTGTTGCCACTTGCGTAAACCCGATAGAGCGGCAACCCGCACTCGCAAAAGGCAATGTGCAGCAGCGGTGCGGTCGAAGCGGTGCGAGTTTTTCTTTTCGACAGCTTCTCTAGCGCATCCTGTATTTGCTTCCACTCCGCGTACGTCAACAAGGGGTCCGCACGCCTAACCGGCAGGTCATCGCTAGACGTGACAGGCTTGCCCGCAATCTCCATCTCGCCCAACAGGGCGCGAGACCTGAGCATTGGAATGAGTGCCGTCGTTTTCCACTTGTAGCCCTTCATGGGCTTACCGACGGACTGCCGGTAGTGGTCCGATGGAGTGGGTATGCCGCGAGAGTTGAAGTCAGAACAGATGGCATTCATGGAGCTGCCGCCCAGGATACGCCGCACAATCTCGCGGACGTTTTCGGAAGACACAGGATCGTGAATGAGCGTCCAACCGGCATCCGGAAGCCGTTCCGGCTTGTATCCGTACGGGGGCGTACCGCCGTGCCAGCGACCGACCTCGCGCGCCTTCCGCTGAGAATCCCCGGCCCGCTCCTTGATCGCGTCACGCTCAAACTCGGCGAACATGGCGAGCATTTGCGAGATCATCCGCCCGAAGCGGTCTGACGTGTTGATCGGCTCCGTGGCCGACGCAACTACCTTCCCCCGCGTCTCCGCCCACTCGATCAACTGCACGAAGTGCAACAGCCGGCGTGACAGACGGTCAACTTTTGCGCCAACGATCCCGTCGAACTCATCCGCCTGGCCCCGCAGCCACGGGCCCAGATCGGGCCGGTCCCACGGGTTCTTATCTCCCGACACGTCTAGGTCTTCCGCCCAGCCAACGATGGTGTGCCCGTGTAGCTCAGCCCACTTGGTCACCGCGTCACGCTGCCGCTCAGGCGAAGTGGATTCGTCCGTCTCCCGGCTGAGCCGGATCACCCCGAGTATGCGCACGTCAGGCAGTGTAGAGGGTTGCTGTAAATCTGTTTGCTACGCTACCTCGTGGCGGCTCAGCGTCGGGATGCCGGCCGCGGCGCAGAGTTCGGCGGCGATGCGCCGCTGACTCCAGCCACGGGCCAGCCGCAGCTGAGTGAGCAGCGGCCCGAACAGCAGCGGGTCGTCGGGCGGGGACGAGGCCATCGGTCCTCCGGATCGGTCGCGGGTACGGCGTCACGGCCCGCCCTTCGGTCGACCGCACCGCCGCTGACAACGGCGACCCCCGCACGGCCCCCCCGTGGCGTCCGGCCGCGGCCGGCTCCACCCGCGCTGCCTACTGGATACCCCCGGGGTACGACGCTTTCTGCGCCGTCGCCGGGTTCCACCACGCCCCGGTCGCCGTGCGCCGGGCCCGCCGGGACGGCAGCCGTCATGTGCCGGGCCGCCGCCGGCGCGGGCGGCCGTCGTGTCGCCGGCCGCCGACGGGCCGGTACGTCCGCCGGGGTTCCGCTCAGGTGCCCGCGGGTGGGAAGGTCACGGATCCGGCGGGTACCGCCCGCTAGAGTCGGGGCGTGGCGCTCGGTCTCCCCTCTGTCCTCCCCAACCCGCAGCCGGCGATCGGGGAGCTGATCCGTGAGCGGCAGCCGACCTTCTCGTTCGAGTTCTTCCCGCCGAAGACAGTCGAGGGCGAGCGGCTGCTCTGGCAGGCGATCCGTGAGCTGGAGTCGCTGCGGCCCTCCTTCGTCTCCATCACCTACGGAGCCGGTGGGTCGACCCGGGACACCACGGTCGCGGTGACCGAGCGGATCGCCACCGAGACCACCCTGCTGCCGATGGCCCACCTCACCGCGGTCGACCACTCCATCGCCGAGCTACGGCACGTGATCGGCCGGCTGGCCGGCGTCGGGGTGCGCAACATGCTCGCGGTGCGCGGTGACCCGCCGGGCAACCCCGGTGGCGAATGGGTCCCCCACCCTGAGGGCGTGCTCTACGCCGAGGAACTGGTCCAGCTGATCCGTGCGGCCGGTGACTTCAGCGTCGGCGTCGCCGCCTTCCCGTACAAGCACCCGCGCTCGCCCGACGTGGCCAGTGACACCGAGCACTTCGTCCGCAAGTGCCGGGCCGGCGCCGAGTTCGCGATCACGCAGATGTTCTTCGACGCCGACGACTATCTGCGGCTGCGGGACCGGGTGGCCGCCGCCGGTTGCGACACACCGATCCTCGCCGGCGTGATGCCGGTGACCCGGATGGCCACCATCGAGCGGTCCGTCCAGCTCTCCGGGGCGCCCTTCCCGCTCGCGTTGGCCGCGCGGTTCGAGAAGGTCGCCGACGACCCCGAAGCGGTGCGCCGGCTCGGCATCGAGCAGGCCAGCGAGATGTGCGGCCGGCTGCTCGACCAGGGTGTGCCGGGCATCCACTTCATCACTCTCAACCGGTCCACCGCCACCCGGGAGGTCTGGCAGAACCTCCGGGTGGGGGCGCGGCCCTGACACCTCCCGACACCTGATCCCGGCTGGGACGGTTGGTCAGTGGTGGGCACACAGCTGATGAACTGGGACCAGTACGCCACGGTGTGGGCGCGGCTGCACGGAGGCTTCGACCCCCGCCGGGCCGCCCCCGTGGTGCGCGGCTGGCTGCGCTTCGCCTACCACGTCGGGTACGTGCTGGGCCGGCTCCGGGTCGGTCCCACCGCGGTGACCGTGGCCGGTGTGCTGCTCTGCGTCTGTGTGCCGGTGTTCGCCGTACGACCGGTGGACGGGCCCTTCCTCGGGGCGCTGTTCGTGCTGCTTGCCGGGGTGGCGGACAGCGTCGACGGTGCGGTGGCGGTGGTGACCGGCCGCACCACCCGGCTCGGCTACGTCTACGACTCGGTGGCCGACCGGATCGGTGAGGCCACCTGGTTGGTGGCGTTCTGGCTGGTCGGCGCGCCGGGCGCGCTGGCGGCGGCGGGTGGTGCGCTCTCCTGGCTGCACGAGTACGTGCGGGCCCGCGCGGTCTCCGCCGGGATGCGGGAGATCGGCGCGGTGACGGTGGGGGAGCGGCCCACCCGGGTCCTGGTCGCACTGGGTGGGTTGCTGGTGGCCGGGCTGGCCGGGCTGATCGAGCCGGATCTCGCGGCCGGCACCATCACCATGGCGTCCGCGGTCTGGGTGCTGCTCGCCGGCTTCGGTCTGGGTCAGCTTCTCGCCGCCGTCCGCCGCGCCCTGATCGAGGCCGGCTGAACTACGCCGGCTACGCGGCGGCGCCGATGTCGGTGGCGACGATCTGGGCGGAGAGGGTGACCATCGGCAGACCGCCTCCCGGATGGCTGGAGCCGCCGACGAGCCACAGCCCGTGCACCGGGCCACGGTTGGCCGGCCGGAGCAGGCCCCCGGCGGTGCCGTAGATCGCCCCACCCGGCGCGCCGGTCGACGCGTCCAGGTCGGCCGGGGTACGGATCTCCCGGAACAGCAACCGGTCCCGCACGTCGACGCCGCGCGCCGCGAGCACCTCCAGGACCCGGTCGGCGTACGCCTCGGCGAGGCCGGGCCGGCGCCAGTCCACCGCGCCCGTCGAGGTGCCCTGGCGGGCCGCGTTGACCAGCACGAACCACGCCTCGTGGCCGTCCGGCCGTACCAGCGGGTCGTCGGAGACGGTGACGAAGACCGTCGGGTCCGGCGCCGGGCGGGCCCGCACCCCCCGTCCCGGGTCGCCGAAGACCGCGTCGAATTCGGCGTCGTGGTCGCCGGGGAAGAACACGTTGTGGTGGGCCAGCCCGCTGGAGCCGGTCACCCCGAGCAGCAGCACGAATCCGGCCAGGCTGCGGTCGGTGAGCCCGGCCAGCCGGCGTGGGCTGGGTAGCAGGTCCCGGTAGAGGGTGAGCGCGTCGCAGTTGGCCACGACCACGTCGGCGGGGACCGGCTTGGCGACGCCGTCCAGGCGTACGCCGTGCACCCGGCCACCCGCCGCGTCGATCCGCGTCACCGCGGTGCCGGTCTGCACGACCACGCCGAGGTCCAGGCAGCGCGACAGCAGCGCGTCGGCGAGCGTGCCCAGCCCACCCCGCAGGTACCAGCCGCCGTACGTCAGCTCGGCGTACGGGACGGCGACCAGCGCGGCCGGCGCACGACGCGGGTCGGCGCCGGTGTACGTGGCGTAGCGGTCGAGCAGCATCCGCAGCCGCGGGTCGGTGAGGTGGCGGCGGCTCAGACCGCGCAGCGTCCGGCCCGGCGCGATGGCGGCCAGGTCGCCGAGCCGCCAGGCCAGCGCGGCCAGGTCCCGGGGCGAGTCGATCGGGCGGCGCAGCACGTCCCGGGAGGAGGCGGCCCACACCCGGGCGGCCCGCCGCCAGAGCTGCTGCCAGTCGGCCGCCGCCCGGTCGCCGAAGGCGGCGCCGATCCGGGCGGCGAACTCGGTCGGGTCGGCGCAGGAGTCCAACGTCGACCCGTCCGGGAAGACATGGCGGACGATCGGCTCCAGCGGCACCAGGTCGAGGTATTCGTCGAGCTTCGCCCCGGTCGCCTCGAACAGGTCGGCGAAGACCTCGGGGAGGGTGAGCAGGCTCGGCCCGGTGTCGAAGTGGAACGGGCCGGCCGAGGTGTCGTGCACGTGGCGGCCCAGTTTGCCGCCGACCGTGTCGGCCCGCTCGAAGACGGTCACCTCGTGCCCGGTGGCGGCCAGCCGGGCGGCGGTGGCCAGCCCGCCGACCCCGGCGCCGACGACCACGATTCGCGCCATCATGCGCCTCCTAGCTGACCGGGCGGCCCCGCCAGGACAGCCGCCGCCGCTTCCGCAGATGGTACGACCGCAGGGTCAGCCAACCGAGGAACACGACCGACACGGGGTGTGCCAGCGCGTCGGGCCACCACCGGCCGCCGGTCGCCCGAGCGGTCACCACCCGACCGGCCACCCCGAGCAGGTACGCCGCCGCGGCCACCAGCGCCGCCGGCACCGACCCGGTGATGAGCGCGGCCACCACCAGCAGCGGTGGCGCGGTGTAGAGCAGGAGCAGCAGGGCCAGCACGGCGGCCGCCGCGCCCGGATGCCCGAACGTGGCCCAGAGCGACTTCGAGTAGCCGTCGCGCAGCTGCCGCCAGTCCGAGTACATCCGGCAGGCGGCCAACCGCGAGGCGTCGGCGAGCGCGATCCGGCCACCCGCGCGTTTGACCGTCCGGGCCAGCTCGATGTCCTCCAGGACCCGGCCGGCGACCGCGGCGTGCCCGCCCGCCCGCAGGTAACCGGCCCGGTCGACGGCCAGGAACTGCCCGCCCGCCGCGGCCAGCGACGGCCGTGGCGAACGCTCCATGGCCCGCAGCGGCAGGAAGGTCAGCCACAGCCACTGCAGCAGCGGCTGGACCAGCCGGTCGGTCGCCGTCGCCACCACGATCCTGGGGTACGCCGACAGCAGCGTCACGTCGGCCGAGCGTAGTTCGGTGACCGCCGCCGCCACGGCGTACGGGGTGAGCACCACGTCGGCGTCGACGAAGACCAGCACGGTGGCCGCCGGGTCGGCCCGGGTGGCCAACTGCCAGCAGGCGTACGGCTTGCCCAGCCAGCCCGGCGGCGGAGCCGCCCCGGTGAGCAGTGTGACCCGCGGATCGTCGCCGACGATCGCGCGGACCACGTCGGGCGTGCCGTCGGTGGAACCGTCGTCGAGCACCACGATCCGCAGGCCCGGCACCGCCCGCTGGCCGAGCAGCGCCCGCAGGCACGGGCCCACCCGCTCGGCCTCGTCACGTAGCGGCAGGAGCACCGCCACCGGCTCGGTCACCTCGCCCGGGGGCGCTGCCGGGCGGCGTAGCCAGCGGGCGGCGTTGACCAGGGTGTGGCCGGTCAGCACGGCCACGCCGAGAGCGAGCGCGATCAGAGCGGTCATGCCGGCGCGTCGACCCCGGAGGGCTGCGGCCGCCAGGGCCGGGGCCGGCCGCCGGGTCGTCGGGTCAGCAGCAGCGACACCGCCAGCGGCACGGCGGTCACCCCCATGCCGGCCGCGCCCCAGAGCGCCGAGGCGGGCAGGTCCAGGAAGACCGCGTGGGCCAGCACGCTGGAGGCGTACGTCCAGAGGTAGAGCGCGAACATCGGCGCGTCCCGGCCGTCGGTGGTCGTCATCCCCGGCCCGGCCAGCGGACGCAGCGCGCTCATCAGCAGCACCGCGAACAGCAGCCAGCCGAGGTAGTTGCTGAGCGGGACGCCGGGCAGGCCGGGCAGCGCCGGAACGGCATCCCGCCACCGCCAGTAGCCCTCGGCCACCATCTGCGGGTCGAGGAAGAGGTCCCAGGTGGCCAGCCCCAGCGCGGCCAGCGCGACCCGCCGCAGCGCGAGCCGGCCGGCAGCCGGGCCGCGGGTCGTGTGCCCGGCCGGTGGGCCGCCGGGCACAGCGCTGAGCCGGACCGCCGCCAGCCAGGCCGGCCAGGCCATCCAGGTCCAGGCCAGCGGGATGATCAGCGGTACGCCGGCCACCTTCGGCCCCAGCTCGCCCGAGTAGTCGTAACTGCCGAACGGCACCCCCGTGGCGACCCCGACCGCCTCGACGGCGAACCCGCCGCCGGTGGCCGCCGCGACCAGCGCCGCCGCGGTGCGTGGACCCCGGCTGAGCAGGGCGTGGCCGACCGAGAGCAGGTAGCCGAGGCCGACGGTGGCCACGGTCAGCCGCGCCCGGGTCGTCCCGGCGGTCAGCGGGTAGCAGATCTGGGCGAGCACCAGCAGGGCCAGCAGCGCCCAGGGCAGCCGCCGCCGGATCATGTCGCGGGAGGTTCGAGCGGCAGGTCCCGCCCCAGCACGCCGAACGGCCGCTCGTCGCCGGGGAAGTGGAAATCGCGCAGGATGTCCACGAAACCGAACCGGCGGTACAGTCGCCAGGCCCGCGACTTCTGCTCGTCGGCCTCCGGAGTGGAGAGCAGGGTGGTGGTCCCCTCGGCCATGGTGAGCAGCGCGCGCAGCTGGCCGGCGCCCAGGCCGTGCCCCTGCGCCGGCGGACGGACGTGCAGCTCGACCACCTCGAAGCAGTTGGTCAGCCAGCGTTGCCGGGCCGGCGGCTCCAACGCCCGCTGCACCTGGTCGTGCCACCACTGTCCGGACGAGCCGAGGTAGCCGTACCCGAAGCCGGCGAGGTGGCCCTCGCTGGTCAGGCTGGCCACGGCGCGGAATCCGGGCCGGCGGACATGGGTGGCGATGTAGCCGCGCCGGGCCTCCAACAGGTCGATCCGGTAGCCCATCGCCTCGCCGTAGACGGCCACCACGTCGTCCAGCCGTCGGACGAGATCGTCCGGGGTCCACCGCACCAACCTCATGCCCACCCACCTCTCGTGTCCTGGTCGTTCGCGACCCAGCCCAGCACCGTGCGGTCACCGACCACGTCGCGTATCTCGAACCGCGCGAAGAGTTCCTCGGCGTACCACCCCTCGACGGGGGTACGCGTGATCGCCGCGCGGTGCTCCGGGTGACGGTACGCGAATGCCACCAGGTCCGCCGGGTCGCGCCACACGCTGACCGTGCCCTGCCAGCCCAGCGGGGCCTCGCCGACGCCGAACCGGGCCAGCAGCCCGGGCGCGGTGCGCAGGGCCGCGGCCACCGGCGGGACCGCCCGCCAGAAGGTGACCGCCCGTCGGGCCCGCAGCCGGGCCCGGGTCAGGGCGAGCACCGGGCCGCCGACCGGGCCGCCGGCCGGTTCGCCGAACGGACGGCGGCGCGACCACTCGCCCCGGCTGGCCAGCGGCCGCAGGTCGAGCCGGACGGCGGCGCGGGCGATCCGTGCCCAGGCCCGGCCCACGGGTGTGTCGTCGAAGCCGGCCGCCGCGGCGGGGGAGTCCCAGACGGTCAGCGCCGCCCACCGGGTCGGGTCGGCGTCGCCCGGCCCGAAGCCGGTGCCGGTCCCGGTGCCGAGCAGCTTGCCGAACCGCACGCCGGCGGTGGCGCGCAGCCGGCGCGGGTCGAGCGCCATCCGGGTCAGCGCCCGGGGCAGCTTCGCCGGGGCGGTCCGCCACACGTGCAGCGTGACCAGCTCCGGGACGTGCAGCTCGTTCACGCCACCGCTTTCCGCTGCGCGGTGGCGCGAGGCGCCACGCTGCTGCGCCCGGCGGTTCGCTCGCTCGGCTCGTTCACGCCACCTCGGCGGGGGTGCCGGCGGTGATCCGGAGCAGTTCGTCGTAGGTGCTCGGGAAGACCGCCTGGGGCACGCCGCCGGCGGCCCAGATCTCGCCGTACGCGGCCAGCGCGGTGTCCACGAGGGTGCGTAGTGGCCGCGGGTGTCCGAGCGGGGCGACACCGCCGATCGGCTGACCGGTGTGCGTGCGGACGAATTCCGGGGTGGCCCGTCGCAGCCGGGTGACTCCGATCGACGCGGCCAGGCCGGCGGCGTCCACGCGGTGCGCGCCGGAGGTCAGTACGAGCAGCGGCTCGCCGTCGGCCTCGAAGAGGAGCGAGTTGGCGATCTGGCCGACATCGACGCCGAGCGCCTCGGCGGCCGCCGAGGCGGTGGGCACCGCCGCGGGCAGTAGGCGTACGGCGCTGGGTGTGCCGGAGGCGTCGCGGGCGTTCGCGTCGGTCAGTGCGTCCTGCACCGCCCGTACGTTGGGGTGTGGCTGCATGGGGTCATTCTTCCCGGTGTTCTCCGCGCCGGCCCGACCGGCCACGCCGTGTCCCGGCCCGGGTCGCCCGCCCTGCTGGCACCCCCGGCGGTCCGGCGCGTCACACGTTGCATTTTCGTCGGCGCAGGGGTGTACTGTCAGCAGCAGTTAGAACGAGTGTTCGATTGCCTCGAACATTCGTTCCAACCCTCCGGGGCGCGGTGTTTCGCGGCGCCGCCTCCGGACGGTGCGGCTCCGCGGGCCGCACCTGGGTTCCGGGCAGTCGCGAGCCCGGTCCCGTCAGGCAGGAGCGTCGTCCGCCGCCCACGACCCCCGGGCGGCGGACGACGAACCCGCCGGTACGCCGGCCGGGTGTGGTGTGGGGAAGCATCCACACCCGGCCGGCCACCACACCGGTGCGTCTTCCTCCGCACCACTCGACCCGGCGTCCGCCGGCCGGAACGAACGTTCGTCGCCGGCCGGCTGCCTCGGCCCTGTGGAGGAGACAGTCCATGCCGTCCAACTCGGCTCAGCCACCGACGGTGCCGGCGCACGTGCTGCCGCACCGCACCCCCGCCCAGCTCCTCGCGGTGGCCCGGCACGGGCTGACCGAGGCCGGCCAGACCCGTCCCGACGGCCTCCGTTACGCGGCCGCCCACCTGGCCGCGCTGCGCGCGGCAGCGGCTCTGCTCGCCGCCCGCGCCCGGCCCGCCCCCATCCGCCGCAACCAGATCACCAGTGTCTGGGTCCTGCTCTCCGCCGTCGCCCCCGAGCTCGACGAATGGGCCGGTTACTTCGCGGCCGGGGCCGGAAAACGGGCCGCCGCCGAGGCCGGCATTCCCCGGGTGGTCAGCGCCCGGGAGGCCGACGACCTGCTCCGCGCGGCCGGGCAGTTCGTCTCGGTGGTGGAGACCGCGCTCGGTGCGGCCCACCAACCAGCACTCGACGGGCTCGCCGCCTGATCCGATGGCGAGGTGACCGCCGGCCCCGGCCGGACCGGCGGGCGTGCCGGCGCTCCCACCCGGTCCGGGCATGGCGCCGCCGTGCCGTACGTGGCCGGCGACGGGCCGTCCAGGCCCGCGCCGGGCACGGTGCCGGCCGCCCGGCGGGGGGAGCCGGGCGGCCGGCATCGAGCCCGGCACCCTCGGCCGACGAGGGGTTCGTGCGCCACGTCCTCGTGCCCGGAGCCGGGTGACCGGCCGCGTGCCCGGAGAAGCGCCGGCACGGCCCGGCCGGGGCACTGACCGCAACACCTGATCCAACAGCAACACGACGGGGGGTTGGTCCGATGACGGGCCACATGGTGGTCGGTTCCGCCGCGCTGGCCGGACTGGTCCGTCCGGCGAGCGCGCCGGACCCGGCGGGCGGCCACCGGGTGCTGCCGGTGGCCCCCGAGCTGACCGGGCTGCTGCCCAGCCGGGGGCTGCGGCGTGGCAGCACGATCGCGGTCGCCGCCGGTCAACCGCGGCACAGCGGCGGCGCCTCGCTGGTGCTCGCACTGCTCGCCGAGGCGTCCCGGGGCGGCTCGTGGTGCGCCGTGGTGGGGGTGCCGACGTTCGGGGCGGGCGCGGCCGCCGAGCTGGGGATCGCCCTGGACCGGCTCGCCCTGGTGCCGAACCCGGGCCCCGAATGGGCCACCGTCATCGCCGCGCTGCTCGACGGGGTGGACGTCGTGGTCACCGCGGTGCCCGCCTCGGTCTCCGCCTCGGTCGCCAACCGGCTGGCCGCCCGGGCCCGGCAGCGGGGCAGCGTGCTCGTGCCGTACGGCCGGTGGGAGGGCGCGGACGTGACGTTGCAGGTGGTCCGGGGCGCCTGGGAGGGGCTCGGGCCGGGCCGGGGCCGGCTGCGCCGCCGGGAGGTCACCGTTTCGGCGCGCGGTCGCGGGGCGGCAGCCCGGCCCAAGGAGATCAAGGTCTGGCTGCCGGGTGACGAGCTGACCCGGGTGATCCCTCGTACCGCGGCGTCCGCCGTCGACCGGCCGGCCGCCGCGCCGCTCCGCCCGGTGGCCTCGCCCGGCCGTACCGTCGTCGGGGTCTCCCGGCGCGGCGCGCTCACCCTGGTCGGGCCGGCATGAGCGACGCGCCGGTACGCACCCTGCTGCTCTGGTGTCCGGACTGGCCGGTGCTTGCCGCCGAGATCGTCGACGGGGTGCCCGCCACCGGCCCGGTCGCCGTCCTGCACGCCAACCGGGTGGTCGCCTGCTCCGAGCAGGCCCGGGCCGAGGGGGTGCGGCGGGGCCTGCGCAAACGGGAGGCGCAGGGGCGCTGCCCCCAGCTGACCGTCGTCGAGTACGACCCGGGACGCGACGCCCGGGCGTTCGAGCCGGTGGTCGCCGCGGTGGAGGAGCTGGTCGCCGGCGTGGAGGTGGTCCGTCCCGGCGCCTGCGCGGTGGCCGCCCGGGGGCCGAGCCGCTACCTCGGCGGCGAGGAGGCGGCCGCCGAACGGATCATCGAGCACGTCGCCCAGAGCTGCGCGGTGGAGAGCCAGGTCGGGATCGCCGACGGGGTCTTCGCCGCCGGGCTGGCCGCCCGCACCGGGCGGGTCGTACCGCCGGGCGGCACCCCGGCTTTCCTCGCCGGTCTGCCGGTCGAGGCGTTGGGCCGGCCGGCCCTGGCCGACCTGCTGCGCCGGCTCGGGGTACGCGCCCTCGGCGACTTCGCCGCGCTACCCGCCGGCGACGTGCTGGCCCGGTTCGGGTTCGACGGCGCGCTCGCCCACCGGTTGGCCGCCGGACGGGACCACCGCCCGCTCGCCGTTCGCCAGCCTCCGGCCGACCTGACGGTGACCGCCGAGTACGACGAGCCGGTGGACCGGGTGGACGCGGCCGCGTTCGCCGCCCGGGCGCTGGCCGAACAGCTGCACGACCGGCTCGCCGGGTACGCGCTTGCCTGCACCCGGCTCGGCATCGAGGCGGTCACCGCGCACGGCCAGGAACTGCACCGGGTCTGGCGGCATGACGGCCTGCTCACCGCCGCGGCCATCGCCGACCGGGTCCGCTGGCAGCTCGACGGTTGGCTCACCGGCAGCAGCGGCCGTGGTGGGGCCGGTCGGACCCGCCCGACGGCCGGGATCATCCGGCTGCGGCTCATCCCCGACGGGGTGATCGCCCAGGCCGGCCTGCAACCCGGCCTGTGGGGGGAGACCGGTGAGGAGCGGGAACGGGCGCATCGGGCGTTGAGCCGGGTGCAGGGCATCCTCGGCCCGGAGGCGGTGCTCACCGCGGTGCTCGGCGGCGGACGTTCCCCGGCCGACCAGGTGCGCCTGGTGCCGTGGGGGGACGAGCGGCTGCCGGGCCGCCCCGGTGAACCGCCGAGCCCCGGCGAGGCGGCGCGACCGGGGGAGCCGCCGTGGCCTGGCCGGCTGCCGCCGCCCGCGCCGGCCGTGGTGCCGCCCACGCCGCTCGCCGCGGTCGTGCACGACGTCGATGGCGAGCCGGTGGTGGTCAGCGCGCGGCTGCAGCTGAGCGCCCCTCCAGCCCGGTTGACCGTCGGCACCGCCCGCCCGATGGAGATCACCGGGTGGGCCGGTCCGTGGCCGGTCGACGAGCGCTGGTGGGCGCCGGCCGAGGCCCGGCGTCGGGCCCGGTTCCAGGTCGTTCTCGCCGACGGCACCGCCCTGCTGTTGGTGGTCGAGGCCGGGCAGTGGCTGGTGGAGGCGATCTATGACTGAGCGCTGCGCCGACGCGCGCCGGTCGGGGTTGCCCGCCCGGGTCGGGCGTGGGATTCCGGTGGCGTGGGTGTGCGGGTCGGATGCCGGCCGGGCGTCGCGTCCGGGGTGGAGGTGACCGGATGAGCTTCCATAACCCGGAGATGCCCTGGTCGGAGCTGGAACGGGTGCTTTCCGGCCGACCCGGTGGCGGCGCCGGCTCGGCCGGGCGTGGGCGTTCCCGGGACGAGCGGCACCTGCACGTGGTCGACCCGCTCGCGGTGGACGCCGACGGTGGGGACAGCCCCGCCTGGAGCCGGAAGCGGGAGCAGTACCAGCCGCCGGCGATGACCCGTACCGAGGGCGCGGTCCCGTACGCGGAGCTGCACGCCCACACCAACTTCAGCTTCCTCGACGGGGCCAGCCATCCGGAGGAGCTGGCCGAGGAGGCGGCCCGGCTGGGGCTCACCGCGCTCGCCGTCACCGACCACGACGGCTTCTACGGCGTGGTGCGCTTCGCCGAGGCGGCCCGGACGCTGGGCCTGCCCACCATCTTCGGCGCCGAACTCTCGCTCGGGCTGCCCGGCCCGCAGAACGGCGAACCGGATCCACTCGGGCGGCATCTGCTGGTGCTGGCCCACGGTCACGAGGGGTACGCCCGACTCGCCTCGACCATCTCGCGAGCCCAGCTGCGCGGCGGTGAGAAGGGCCGCCCGGTCTACGGCGAGTTGGAGGAGGTCGCCGAGGAGCTGCGTGACCACGTGCTGGTGCTCACCGGCTGCCGCAAGGGGCACGTTCCGGCGGCGCTGCTCACCGAGGGCGTCGAAGCGGCGGCCCGCGAGCTGGACCGGTTGACCGCGCTCTTCGGCGCGGAGACGGTCGCGGTGGAGCTCACCGACCACGGGAACCCCGTCGACGTCGACCGCAACGACGCGCTCGCGGAGCTGGCCGCCACGGCCGGCCTGCCCACGGTGGCCGCCAACAACGTGCACTACGCGACCCCGGGGCGGCGCCGGCTGGCCACCACGGTCGCCGCCGTACGCGCCCGGCGCAGCCTGGACGAGATCGACGGCTGGCTGCCCGCCGCCGCCACCGCCCACCTGCGCAGCGGCGCAGAGATGGCGGCCCGGTTCGCCGCGTACCCGGGTGCGGTGGCCCGGGCCGCCGAGTTCGGCGCCGAACTGGCCTTCGACCTCCAGCTCGTCGCGCCGCAGCTGCCGGCGTACCCGGTCCCGTCGGGGCACACCGAGATGAGCTGGCTGCGGCAGCTGACCTACGAGGGGGCCCGGGAGCGCTACGGCCCCCGGGCGGCGCACCCGACGGCGTACGCGCAGCTCGACCACGAGCTGAACATGATCGAGACGTTGGGTTTCCCCGGCTACTTCCTGGTGGTCTACGACATCGTCACGTTCTGCCGCGAGCAGGACATCTACTGCCAGGGGCGGGGCTCGGCCGCGAACTCGGCGGTCTGCTACGCGCTGCGGATCACCAACGTCGACGCGGTGCGGCACCGGCTGCTCTTCGAACGGTTCCTCGCGCCGGAGCGGGACGGCCCGCCCGACATCGACGTGGACATCGAGTCCGACCGCCGGGAGGAGGTGATCCAGCACGTCTACGCCCGCTACGGCCGGGAGCACACCGCCCAGGTGGCCAACGTCATCTCCTACCGGCCGCGTTCGGCGGTGCGGGACGTGGCCAAGGCGTTCGGCTTCTCCCCCGGGCAGCAGGACGCCTGGAGCAAGCAGATCGACCGGTGGGGCGAGATCGCCTCCGTCGACGTGGCGGACATTCCCGAGCAGGTGGTCGAGTACGCCAACGAGTTGCAGACGTTCCCCCGGCACCTGGGCATCCACTCCGGCGGGATGGTGATCTGCGACCGGCCGGTCATCGAGGTCTGCCCGGTGGAGTGGGGGCGGATGCCCGGCCGCAGCGTGCTCCAGTGGGACAAGGACGACTGCGCCTCCGTCGGTCTGGTCAAGTTCGACCTGCTCGGCCTCGGCATGCTCTCCGCCCTGCACTACGGCTACGACATGATCGGGATGAGTCTGGATCTCGGCGACATGACGCTGGACGACCCGGAGGTCTACGACATGCTCTGCCGGGCCGACTCGGTGGGGGTGTTCCAGGTGGAGAGCCGGGCGCAGATGGCCACCCTGCCCCGGCTCAAGCCCCGTGAGTTCTACGACCTGGTGGTCGAGGTGGCGCTGATCCGGCCCGGCCCGATCCAGGGCGGTTCGGTGCACCCGTACATCCGGCGCAAGAACGGCCACGAGCCGGTGGAGTTCGCCCACCCGCTGATGCGCAACGCGCTGGAGAAGACCCTCGGCGTGCCGTTGTTCCAGGAGCAGCTGATGCAGCTCGCCATCGACCTGGCCGGTTTCGACGCGGCCGGGGCGGACCAGCTGCGCCGGGCAATGGGGGCGAAACGTTCGGTCGAGCGGATGGCGCAGATCGCCGACCGGCTCTACGCCGGCATGGCGGAGCGGGGCATCACCGGCGAGCTGGCCGAAGACGTCTACCGGAAGCTCACCGCGTTCGCCAGTTACGGCTTCCCGGAGAGCCACGCGATGAGCTTCGCCTACCTGGTCTACGCCAGCTCCTGGCTCAAGCGCTACCACCCGGGGCCGTTCCTGGCGGCGCTGCTCAACGCCCAGCCGATGGGCTTCTACTCACCGCAGAGCCTGGTGGACGACGCCCGCCGGCACGGTGTGGAGGTGCGCCGGCCGGACATCAACGCCAGCGGTGCCCTGGCGGTGCTGGAGTCCACACCCGAGAGCCGGTGGGGCAGCGAGCCGGGGGAGCCGCCGCACGCCTGGGGGCTGGGCGGCCCGGCCGTCCGGCTCGGCCTGTCCAGCGTGCGTACCCTCGGCGACGGGGTGGCGGAGCGGATCGAGGCCGAGCGGGTCGCGAACGGGCCGTACCGTGACATGCCGGACGTGGCCCGGCGGGTCGGTCTCACCGCCGCGCAGCTGGAGGCGCTGGCCACCGCGGACGCGTTCGCCTGTTTCGGGCTCAGCCGGCGGCAGGCGCTCTGGGCCGCCGGCGCGGCGGCGCAGGACCGGCCGGGTCGGCTGCCCGGCACGGTGACCGGCACTGCCGCGCCGACCCTGCCCGGCATGGAGGCGGTCGACCGGCTGGTCGCGGACGTCTGGGCCACCGGGCTGTCGCCGGAGAACCATCCGGCCACGTTCATCCGCCCCCGCCTCGACGAACTGGGCGCGGTGCCGATCGCCCGGCTCGGCCGGGTGGAGCCCGGCCAGCGGATTCGGGTCGGCGGCATCGTCACCCACCGGCAGCGGCCGGCGACCGCCGGCGGGGTGACCTTCCTCAACCTGGAGGACGAGACCGGCATGCTCAACGTGACCTGCTCGCCGGGATTGTGGCAGCGCTACCGGCGGGTGGCCCGGACCAGCGCGGGGCTGGTGGTGCGGGGCCGGCTGCAACGGTACGAGGGGGTGGTCAACCTGGTCGCCGACCGGCTGGACCCGATCCAGCCGCCGGTCAGCCCGGCCTCCCGCGACTTCCGCTGACCCGCCCGTGCCCGGCGCCGACGTCGGCGAGGCGATGCCGGAGCCCGGCCGGCTGAGCCGTCGGCACCCGGCGCGCCGATCCGGCGACGGACGCCGGCACGCAGGCCGGGTGCGTCAGCCGGCCAGGCCGATGAGTGCCGTGCCGGCGCTGCCGAGCAGCCCGATCAGCACGATGCGGCGGAACAGCCGCGGGTCGATCCGGTGGAAGAGCCGGTTGCCCAGCCACCAGCCCAGGGGGACGGCCGGGAGCGCCGCGAGGGCGATCCGCGCCACGTGGGTGTCCACCTGACCGGTCAGCAGGAACCCGGCCAGCCCGATCAGGCCGGTCCCGGCGAACGTCGCCGCCACCGTCGCCCGGAAGGTACGTGGGTCGTAGCCGAGGGAGTGGAACGCGGCGACCAGCGGTGGCCCGTTGGTGCCGGTGGCGGCGGTGAGCACGCCGACGAGCACCCCGATCGCGCCGAGCCCCAGGCGGCCGGTGCGCATCCGGGCGCCGCTGGCCACCAGCACGACGCAGCCGAGCACCACCACCGCGATCAGCGCGCTGAGCAGCCGCGGCGGGGCGTACATGAGCACCAGCAGGCCGACCGGCACCCCGAGCAGGGCGGTGGCGGTGAGCGTCACCGCCACCCGCCACCGGGCGTACGCGCGCTCCCGGACGGCCGCGGTGAGGGTCAGCCCGATGCTGGTCAGCGCCGCCACCACTACCGCGCTGCGCGGGTCGATCGCGGCGGCGAGCAGTGGGACGGTCAGCAGGGCGTACCCGAAGCCGCTGACCGCCTGGGCGAACGCCCCGAGCAGCACGATGCCGAACGCACTGAGCAGGACGACCATCCGACGAGCGTGACCCCGGTCGGTGGCGGCCCGGAGACCGGCCCGGCCCCGCGAGACGCGGGACACAGCCGCTCCCGTTGAGCTGCGCCGGCGACCGGGGAGACGCGGGACACGTTGGGCAGCGACGCGGGAACGTTTAACCTTATCCATTTGTTCCAGAAACGTGGCAGTTCCCGCACATGGGTTACGCCTCAGCGTTGATCCCGATCATCGTGGTGATAACCCTGATGCAGGTGAAGCTCAGCAACAGGCTCGTGTAGTACGAAGGAGAAGAGCAGTGACGGGGAACAACGGTCACAACGGAGTGGCCAACGCGCGTCGTACTCGCCTCGCCGCCGGATGGGTGCCGGAGCACCACATGGAGCCGCGCGAGTACGAGGTGAACGAAGGCCCCGTGGCGAATGCCCGGCGCTCTCGCGTCGAGCGGGACCCGGCGGCGGGAGGGGAGTCGTAGCAACCACCGCCGAGCGGAGCGCCGTCGCACCGGTCTGCGTCGTCGAGCCGGCCCGGACGTCGCTCCGCCGTCCGGCGGCCGGGCGGACGCGGCGACCGCTGTGGCAGGCGGTGCGCCTGGTCCGCCCTCGCCGGGACAGCGCTGCTCTCGTTGCCGCCGTCCGCCTGATCACCTGCTGCTCACCCGGGGAATCCCATTGATGGGTCCGGTAGCGGAGGGGCCCCCTGTCGGCACGTCCGAACCTGACTAGGCTCGACCGGGTGGAGCAGACCCGAGGCCGGTTCACCGGGCCGCCGCTGACCCCCCGTACCGCCGTGATCTGGTCGGTGCTCCGTGCCGAACTCGACCGGCGGGGCGATGCCGAACTGACCGTGCTCGACGTGGGCGGCGGCACCGGCGGGTTCGCCGTCCCGCTCGCCCAGGCCGGGCACCACGTCACGGTGGTGGACGCGAGCCCCGACGCGCTCGCCGCGCTGACCCGGCGGGCCGCCGAGGCGGGCGCGGCCGACCGGGTACGCGCCGTGCAGGGCGACGGCGACGCGTTGGCCGGCCTCGTCGAACCGGCCGGAGTCGACCTGGTTCTCTGTCACGCCGTGCTCGAGGTGGTCGACGACCCCGCGTCGGTGGTGGCCGCGCTGGCCACCGCGCTGCGTCCCGGCGGTGCGGCGAGCGTGCTGCTCGCCGGTCGCGCCGCCGCGGTGCTCGGCCGTGCCATGAACGGCCACCTGGACGTCGCGGCCACGCTGGCGACGGACCCGGCCGGCACCGCCGGAGCTCGGGACACCCTGCGGCGGCGGTACGACGCCGCCACCGCCACCGCCCTGCTGCGCGGCGCCGGGCTCGTGGTCGAGGAGATCCACGGCGTACGCGTCCTCGCCGACCTGCTGCCGGCCGCGGTCGCCGACGGTCAGCCCGGGGCCCTGGTCGAGCTGGAGCGGGCGCTCGCCGGCCGGCCACCGTACCGGGATCTCGCCGCCCAGCTGCACCTGTTCGCTCGCCGGCCGGCATGACCGGGCCTGCCCTGTCGCGGCCGTCCGGTCCGCCGGACCCGAACAGTCCCGGGTCCGCGGCGGCATCCGATCCGCTGTCCCCGGTCGCGCCCCGCTACGGCGACGGCAGCCTCGCCGATGTGCTTCCCAGCGCGCTCGCGGTGCTCGGGGTGCCGGGTTCCGTCGACCGGCTGGGTCTGACGGACCGGCTGGCCGGGGTACGCCGCATCGCCGTGCTGCTCGTCGACGGGCTCGGCTGGTACCAGATCCCCACCGCCACCCCGTACGCCCCGACACTGGCCGGGCTCGCCGCGACAGCCGGCCGGCCGCTCACCTCCGGCTTCCCGTCGACCACCCCCACCAGCCTGGTGACCATGGGCACCGGCGCAGCCCCCGGCGCGCACGGAGTGCTCGGCTTCACCGTCCGGGTGCCCGGTACGGAGCGTGTGCTCAGTCACATCGAGTGGGCCGGGGATCCGGATCCGCTGCGCTGGCAACCGGTCCCGACCCAACTGGAGCGGGCCCGTGCGGCCGGCGTCGCCGTCACCGTGGTGAGCCGTCCCGAGTTCGGTGGCAGCGGGCTGACCATGGCCGCCAACCGGGGCGGGGACTTCCGCGGCGCCACCGGCGTCGACGAGCTCGCCGCGACGATGCTGGCCGCGTTGAGCGCGGGGACCGGACCGACCCTGGTCTCCGGCTACCACCCCGACCTGGACCGGCACGGCCACCTCACCGGGGTCGACTCACCGCCGTGGCGGGTCGCCGCGGCGGAGGTGGACACTCTGGTCGCCCGCCTGGTGGACGGCCTGCCGGCCGACGCCGCGCTGCTGGTGACCGCCGACCACGGCCAGCTCGACGTGCCCGCCGCGCACCGGTTCGACCTGGACACCGACCCCCGGCTGCGCGCCGGGATCGAGGTCGTCGCCGGGGAGGCCCGGGTGCGCTACCTGCACGTCACGCCCGGCGCGGTGGACGACGTGGTGGCCGCCTGGTCGGCGGTGCTCGGCGACGCGGCCCGGGTGCGTACCCGCGACGAGGCGGTCGCGGCCGGCTGGTTCGGGCCGGTGCCGGCCGAACACCTGGCCCGGATCGGCGACGTCGTGGTGATCTGCAACGACACGTACGCCGTACTGGCCACCCGCTCGGAGAGCCCGCTCGCGTCGCGGCTGGTGGCTTACCACGGGTCGGACACGGCGGCCGAGATGACCATCCCACTGCTGGTGGTCCGGGGCTGACCGGTTCCGTCGTACCCGGGGGCTAACCTGCGGACATGGGTCGCAGCCAGTCGTTGCCACGGGGCGGTGATCCGCGTTTCGGTCCCGACGCCGACGACTCGGGCAGCCCGATCCTGCACGTGGACATGGACGCCTTCTTCGCCTCGGTGGAGGTGCGCAGCCGCCCCGAGCTGCGGGGCCGGCCGGTGGTGGTCGGTGGCCTCGGTCCGCGTGGTGTCGTCAGCTCGGCCAGCTACGAGGCCCGCCGCTACGGCGTACGCAGCGCCATGCCGATGATGCGGGCGCGTGCGCTCTGCCCGCACGCGGTCTACCTGCCGCCGGACTTCACCGCCTACACCGACGCCTCGCGGGCGGTGATGCAGGTCTTCCGGGACGTCACCCCGTTGGTCGAGCCGCTCTCCCTCGACGAGGCGTTCCTCGACGTGACCGGTGCGCGACGGCTCTTCGGCTCACCGGCTGAGATCGCCCGCAAGATCCGCGCCCGGGTCGCGCGCGAGCAGGGGTTGACCTGCTCGGTCGGGGTGGCGCCGAGCAAGTTCGTGGCGAAGCTCGGCTCGACCCGGGCCAAGCCCGACGGCATGCTGGTCGTGCCCGCGTCCCGGGTGCTCGAGTTCCTCCACCCGCTGCCGGTCGACGCGCTCTGGGGGGTGGGTGAGCGCTCCGCGCAGGCGTTGCGCCGGCTCGGGCTGGCCACGATCGGCGACCTCGCCGAGGCGCCGTACGGCATGTTGCGCAAGGCCGTCGGTGAGGCGTCCGCCGGCCACCTGCACGCTCTCGCCCGGGGGCGTGATCCGCGCGCGGTGAGCCCGGAGCACGTGGAGAAGTCGATCGGGGCGGAGGTCACCTTCGACGTCGACGTGACCGACCCGCTGGAGATCCGGCGTGCCCTGCTCGCGCTCGCCGACAAGGTCGGTGGCCGGCTGCGCCGGGCCGGTCAGGTCGGTCGGACGATCTCGCTCAAGGTGCGACTCGCCGACTTCCGCACGGTCACCCGCTCGCGCACCCTGCCGGTCGCCACCGACACGGCCAGGGAGATGTTCGACACTGTCTGGGCGCTCTGGACCGTGCTGGCCCCGGGTGAGCCGGTCCGGCTCGTCGGCGTACGGGCCGAGGGGCTCGCCGCGGCGCAGGAAACGCCTCGCCAGCTCACCCTCGGCGCGCCCGAGCGTGGGTGGCGCGAGGCGGAAGCCGCCGCGGACGCCGCCGCTGCCCGATTCGGGCGGTCCGTCATAGGTCCGGCCAGTCTGCTCGGCAACCGTGATCCTCGTCGGAACGAAAATCAGCCCGGGCCATAGGTCGTCCCGCTTTCCGACGCGCGACCCCCCTCGTAGACTTGCGGGTAAGCAGCCGGTTGGCTGCCACGGTCTGTCGGTCCGAACGGGCCGACCAACGTGACCGGGGAGGAGTGCCGTGCCGCTCTCGGAGCACGAGCAGCGGCTGTTCGAGCAGATCGAGCGGTCGCTTGCCGAGGACCCCAAATTCGCCTCGGCCGTGCGCGCCAGCGATCCGCGTTTCCACACGCGGCGTCGCCTGCTCGTCGCTGCCGGCGTCATCATCGCTGGGCTGGCCCTACTGGTCTATGGCGCGGTGATCAAGACCCCGCCCCTGGCTGTGGCGGGTTTCGTCGTCATGTTGGCCTCGGCCGCGTTCGCGGTGCAGTCGCATCGTCGGGCGCAGTCACCCGATCTCCACGTGGTGGGCGGGACGACCAGTCGACGCCGCACCCGCGTTCGGTCCGGTCGACGTCCCTCGTTCATCGACCGGATGGAGGACAGGTGGCGTCAGCGCCCGGAGGGGCACCGCTGAGTCCGACCGGCCGCTGACCTTCGTCGGGCGCGGCCGCGCCGTGACGATCGTCGGGCGTGCCGAGCGTCGATCGGCTCGCTGTTTAGGAAGTCGGGGTGTTCCCGTGACCGGGACACCCCGACTTCACTGAGCAGGAGTGGATCAAGCAGCCGTGGTCTGACGCGCTGCCGGCCGGTCAGCGGGCCGTGCGGCCGGCGAGCAGCCGGCGCGGGTTCCACCGCAGCAGCCGGTGACGGGCCTGGCCGGTCACCGCGACCATCCGGCCCGAGATGTCCGCCACGGCGAGCCGCCAACGCAGCAACACTGACGGCGGCAGCACCGCCGCGAGCAACCGGGTACGCCGATCGGCATCCGTGGCGAGCCTGCCCCGGACCACGCGCAGCGCGGGTGCCAGCGGGTCACCGGTGAGCGGATCACGCGCGTAGCGGGCCCGCTCCTCAGCCCGGCCGAGCAACCGGATCGCGGTGACGGCGTCGGCGTCCGCGTTGAGCGCGTCCCGGACGAGCCGGTCGGCGGTCGCCCGTGGGGTTTCGGTCCGGTCGACCGGCACTCGGTAGTCGATCAGCGTGTCGAGCAGCTCGTCCCACGCGGCGTGCGCATCGGCCCGTGCCTGGTCGGCGTCGGCGCCGACCACCACCATCCGGTCGCCGGTCGTGGCCTGGACACCCACGTCCGGCACGGCCGCGGTGACCGGCGTCGGTGCCCGGCCACCCCGGCTGCGGCGCAACGTGAGCCGGCGGAGCGCCGGCATGGCCAGCAGCAACAGGAGCACCAGCGAAACGGCCGCCCACCAGGGCCAGACGGGCGCCTGCTCGGTGGAGGTCTCCGCACCGAGGGAGAGTCCGGCGTCGGTGTCGCGGTCCTCCCGCTCCGAACCCACCGCCCCGGCGGACTCTTCCGGGTTCGGAGCGGCGTTCGGCGCGCCCGGCTGATTGGGCAGCGGATCCGGAGCGTCGGTGTCCGGGGCCCAGGCCGACCGGGTGGAGCCGGCGACGCCGTACGCCGGGGTGGCGTCGAACGGCACCCAGCCGATCCCGTCGAAGTAGACCTCCGTCCAGGCGTGCAGGTTGCGATTGGTGAGCGTGTACGTGTTGCCGCTGCGGTTGCTTCCACTGGTGAAACCGAACGCGACCCGGGCCGGGATACCGGCCGCCCGGACCAACCAACCCATCGCGGCCGCGTACTGCTGGCAGTAGCCCACCTTGTTGGTGAGGAAGTCGACGATGTCCTCGCCGCTGGTCCCGCCCTCGGTGCGCAGCTGGTAACTGAAGCCGTTGTCCGAGGAGAAGTAGTCGTAGATCGACCGGACCTTGTCGTACTCGGTCTGCTTGCCCCGGACGAGCCGCGTCACCAGCTCCGTCACCTCGGGCACCGGCGGCGTCCTGGTCTGCTGTCGCCGTACCAACGGGTGGTCGGCCGGCAGCTTCCGCGCGCTGCGCAACGCGGCCACGGTGTACGTGGACCGCACGTACTCGAACGAGTAGCGCTTGCCGCGGGAGTTCTCCCGGTTGGAGAAGACGATCTGACGATCGTCGTCGTAGAGCCAGGTCGAGTTCAGGTCCTTGGTGCGGACCGGCTCGGAGTAGACCGGCAGCAGTGGCATGTCGAGATCCCGGGCGATCTCGACGCTGGCCTCGTACTGGCGCTGTTCGACGCCGCTGACCTCTCGGATCGGGTCGGGCAGCTCCCGGTTGACCGGCCGCCCGCTCGGGTTGGTCACCTCGAAGCCACTCGACTTCAGCTCGTCGGCGACGCCGAAGCGTAGATAGAACGGGTTCGGTTCGTTGGTGGTCACCTTGATCAGGTCGGCCACCTCGGACTGGTTCAACTGGCCGCTGAGCGCGGCGAACAGGTTGATCTTTCCGGGGGCGCCGCCATGGCCGGGCCGGCCGTTGCCGCTGCCGCTGCCGTTGCTGGAGCTCAGGGAGTCGAGCAGGCTGCCGTTCATGCCCGGCACGGGGACGAGCGGCAGGAGTACCGCCACCGCCACGCCGAGCACCGCGAGCCGGCGGCCGGCGGCCGCCAGCGGGGAGCTCTCCCAGACGTCGACGTCCCGCCCGTCGCCGGTGAACCGGCGGCCGAACCGGCGGACCCGGTCGACGTTGTCGGCGCCCAGCAACCAGAGATAGCCGGCGGCGCCGATCACGAACGGAACCGGCGAGACGTCGTCCACGTAGACGGCGACGGGGACCGAGTAGATGGCGAGCATCGGCAGGCCCGCCAGAGCCGGTCGGCGCAGCCCGACGGTGAGCAGGTCGACCACGACGGCCACGGCGCCGACGCCCAGCACCGTGATGAACAGCAGCGCGGGGGTGTCGGGCACCTCCACGCCGTACGAGCGCATGTCCTGCGCCGAGCCGCGCAGCAGCTCGCCGAAGTGGGCGAAGGTGGCCGGCGTGGGCAGGACCGCGAGAAGCTCGCTGCCGCCCGGGAAGAGCCAGGTGAGCGACAGCGTGAGCCCCGCCAGCATGCCGAGCACCTGACCCCAGAGGGGCGCGCGCAGCGCCCGGGCCAGCGCGGCCGCTCCGGCCACCACGGCGACCGCGACGGCCGACTCGATCAGCCAGGTCCAGCGTTCGAAGATGGCCGACAGCGGCGCCGCGGCGAGCAGCGTCGCGCCCGCGGCCACCAGGCCGAGATTTCGATGGCCGGTCATGACCGCTTCCCTCCGCTCATGCCGCTGCTGCGCCGTGCTGCCCGGCGGAGCGGGGCTCCAGTGCGCCAAGCTGGCTGTTTCGCTCGCTCATCGCACGCCGCCGGCCACCGTCTCGGCCAGCGCGGCGCGCACCGCGAACCCCTGCGAGCCGCGGCCGGCCTGCGGCCAGATCGCCGGCAGCCGGGTGCCGTGGTCGACGCCGATCACCCGCCAACCGCTGCGCACCAGCGACAGTGCGGCAGCGGCGTGCGTCTGCTCGGCCTCGGCGCGCGCCTTCTCGGGCAGGTTCAGCCAGGTGGAGCTGTTGACCAGGAACGCGACGCAGGTCGCGCCGTTGCCGCGCAACCCGGACAGCAGCTCCGCCTCGGCGGTGCTCAGGGAGCCGAAGACGCCGATGATCAAACCGCCGTCGGACCGCTGCCGGACCCGCTGCACCAGTTCGGTCACCTCGGTGCGCTGGTCGAGGCGTACCTCGGCGAGCTGGTCGAGCAGGAGCCCGTCGCCGCCGCCCTCGGAGGCGTCGACGTCCGCGCCGGCCCCGGTGACCAGGCGGAGCTTGTAGCCGGCCTGGCGCAGGTGCATGGCGATGCTCGCGGTCGCGGAGACCGCCCACTCGAAGCTCGCCGTCGGACCGTCGCCCCGGTGGCCGTACGCGCGGGTGTCGAGCACCACCGTCGCCCGGCTCTCCCAGGGTTGCTCCTCCCGGCGAACCATCAGCTCGCCGGTGCGGGCGGTCGACTTCCAGTGCACCCGGCGCAGGTCGTCGCCCACCCGGTACTCCCGGGTCGCCGCGTCGTCCTCGCCGTGCACCGCCACCGACCGGGCCCGGCTGTCGCCGCTGCCGGCGTACTCACCGGGCAGCCGGACCGAGGGCAGCGGCGTGACCTGCGGGATCACCGTCAGGTGGTCGACGCTGGGGAAGGCGCGGCTGAGTTCGCAGAGCCCGAACGGGTCGGTCAACCGCACCACCAGCGGGCCCACCTCGTAGCGGCCGCGCACGTCGGCCCGGACGGTGTACGCCACCGAACTCGCCTGGTGCGCGCCGAGCCGCTCCAGCACCACCCGGGGCCGGCTGCCCAACGCGTACGGCAGCCGGTCCTCCAGGAGCAGAGTGCCGGTGGGCAGGCGGGACATGTTCTGCAGTCGCAGCACCACCCGTGAACTCGCCCCGACCGGCACCCGGTGCGGGTCCAGCGACCGGTTGCAGGCCAGCTTGTAGCGGCTGCGGCCGACGTAGGCCGCGGCGAGCAGGGGCAGTACGGCGAGCAGCACGGCCACCCGGAGCAGGTCCTTCTCACCGAGGATGCCCGCCGAGACGGCCGCGGCCACCGCGGCTGCCAGGAACGAGCGGCCCCGGGTGGTCAGCCCGCGCAGCCCTTCACGCACGTCACGGCCTCCGCGGCTCGTACGGCCCGCGGCCGTTGCCGCTCGCCGGTCTGGTGTCGTAGGGGGAGCGCTTGCGGTCGTTCGGCAGGGGCAGCCGGTGCACCAGGTCGGAGACGATCGCGTCCGTGGTGCGCCGGGCCAGCTGCGCGTCGGCGGTGGGGATGATCCGGTGCGCCAGCACGGGCACGGCCAGCGCCTGGAGGTCGTCGGGGAGGACGTAGTCGCGGCCCTCCAGGGCGGCCACCGCGCGGGCGGTGCGCAGCAGTTGGAGGGTGGCCCGGGGGGAAGCTCCCAGCCGCAGGTCAGGAGCCTCACGCGTGGCGGTGACCAGGTCGATCGCGTACTGCTTGACCGCGTCGGCGACGTGCACCTGGCGGACCGTGGCGATCAGCTGCCGGACGGTGACCGCGTCGGAGACCGGGCGCAGCTCGTCGAGCGGGTCGGTGGCGCCGTGGCCGTCGAGCATCGCCAGCTCCGCGCCGACGTCCGGGTAGCCCATCGCGATCCGGGCGGTGAACCGGTCGCGCTGCGCCTCGGGCAGCGGGTAGGTGCCCTCCATCTCGATCGGGTTCTGGGTGGCGATCACCATGAAGGGTGTCTGGAGCTGGTAGGTCACGCCGTCGACGGTGACCTGCCGTTCCTCCATGCACTCCAGCAACGCCGACTGGGTCTTCGGCGACGCCCGGTTGATCTCGTCGCCGACCACCAGGTTGGCGAAGACCGCGCCGGGCCGGAACTCGAAGTCGTGCGTTTCCTGGTTGTAGACGCTGACCCCGGTGACGTCGCTGGGCAGCAGGTCCGGGGTGAACTGGATCCGGCGTACCGAGCAGTCGATGGAGCGCGCGAGAGCCTTGGCGAGCTTGGTCTTGCCGACCCCGGGCACGTCCTCGATGAGGAGGTGCCCCTCGGCGAGCAGGACCGCCAGAGCGAGGCGCACGGTCGCCGTCTTACCCTCGATGACCTGCTCGATGTTGGCCACGATGGCCTCGCTCGCGGCGCGGAACTCGTCGTGCGGCAGCAGGCCGCCGACCTCGTCCCAGGTCTGTTGTGTCACGGGCCTCCTCCTCGTCGCCGGAACGGCAGCTCTGTTAAGAGCAGCTGGACCCGCCGTTGGGTTCGCGACGCCGAGCCTCGTCTGCCGCAGAAAACTCACTGGCCTCTCAGGCTAACCATGTTTGTCGTTATCGCCGACCCCTGCGGCCAGACCGTCGGTTACGCCCCGAATATTCGTCAGGTTGGGGGAACCGTACGGCAGCCGGTTCGGGGTATCCCAGTAGGCTGGCCGTCCGGCGTCCCGAGGCGTGGTAGCGGGCCACCAGGCGGCGCGGACCTGGGGGTACACTGCGGGCATGGCCGGAGTCTTCCTGCTTCTTACCGAGCCGTGCTGATGCGCTGAGCGCGCGACAGCACGGCGGCCCCTCCTGCGTGAGGGGCTTTTTTGTGCCCGTCGTCCGCCTCGGGCGGGCGGGCAGCATCAGCAGACCGCACGAGACGACCGCGCCGAGCGACGCGAGGAGACGCGATGAGTGAGGCAGCCGCACCGGCGGGCGACATCCCCCCGTTCCGGTACACCGCGGCCCTGGCCAACGATATCGAGCACCGTTGGCAGGACCACTGGGAGCGGAAGGGAACCTTCCACGCCCCCAACCCGACCGGGCCGCTGGCCGACCCCGGCCACCCGCGGGCGGGCGCGGAGAAGCTCTACGTGCTGGACATGTTCCCCTACCCGTCCGGGGCGGGCCTGCACGTCGGCCACCCGCTGGGCTACATCGGCACCGACAGCTTCGCCCGCTACCAGCGGATGGCCGGCCGGAACGTGCTGCACGCGATGGGCTTCGACGCGTTCGGCCTGCCCGCCGAGCAGTACGCGGTGCAGACCGGCACCCACCCACGTACCACCACGGTGGCGAACATCGAGCGGTACAAGGCGCAGCTGCGCCGGCTGGGGCTGGCCCACGACGAGCGCCGCTCGGTCGCCACCATCGACGTCGACTTCTACCGCTGGACCCAGTGGATCTTCCTGCAGATCTTCAACGCCTGGTACGACCAGGACGCGAAGAAGGCCCGGCCGATCGCCGAACTGGTCGCGGAGTTCGAGGGCGGCAACCGGCCGACGCCGGACGGCCGCCCCTGGGCGGAGCTGTCCGTGGCCGATCGCCGGAGCATCGTCGACGACCACCGGCTGGCGTACGTCTCGGAGGCGCCGGTGAACTGGTGCCCGGGTCTGGGCACCGTGCTGGCCAACGAGGAGGTCACCGCCGACGGCCGTTCGGAGCGGGGCAACTTCCCGGTCTTCAAGCGGAACCTGAAGCAGTGGATGATGCGGATCACCGTGTACGGTGACCGGCTGCTGGAGGACCTGGACAAGCTGGACTGGCCCGAGGCGATCAAGCTGATGCAGCGCAACTGGATCGGACGGTCCCAGGGCGCGCACATCTTCTTCCCCACCGCGACCGGTGATTCCGATGCCGCGGGCGAAGCCCGCATCACCGTCTTCACCACCCGGCCGGACACCCTCTTCGGGGCCACCTACATGGTGCTGGCGCCGGAGCACGAACTGGTCGACCCGCTGGTGCCCGCGGCCTGGCCGGAGGGCACCCGGGAGGTCTGGACGGGCGGGCACGCCAGCCCGCGGGCCGCCGTCGAGGCGTACCGCAAGGCGGCCGCGGCCAAGACCGACGTCGAGCGGCAGGCCGAGACGAAGGAGAAGACCGGCGTCTTCACCGGGGCGTACGCCACCAACCCGGTCACCGGTGCGCAGATCCCGATCTTCATCGCGGACTACGTGCTGGCGGGCTACGGCACCGGCGCGATCATGGCGGTGCCGGCCCAGGACGAGCGGGACTACGCCTTCGCCGAGGTCTTCGACCTGCCCATCGTCCGCACGGTGCAGCCGTCCGAGGGCTTCGACGGCAAGGCGTACACCGGGGACGGGCCGGCGATCAACAGCGCCGCGCCCGAGCGTGGCCTGGACCTGAACGGCCTGGGGGTCGCCGACGCCAAGGCCCGGATGATCGAGTGGCTGGAGGCGAACGGCCACGGCCGTGGCGCGGTCACCTACCGGCTGCGGGACTGGCTGTTCAGCCGGCAGCGCTACTGGGGTGAGCCGTTCCCGATCGTGTACGACGAGACCGGCGCGGCGATCGCGCTGCCGGAGGAGATGCTGCCGGTCGAGCTGCCCGAGGTGGACGACTTCTCGCCGAAGACGTTCGACCCGGACGACGCGAACTCGAACCCGGAGACCCCGCTGTCCCGGCGCCGGGACTGGGTCGAGGTCGAGCTGGACCTGGGTGACGGCCCGAAGCGGTACACCCGGGAGACCAACGTGATGCCGCAGTGGGCCGGCTCGTGCTGGTACGAGCTGCGCTACCTGGACCCGACCAACGCCGGCCGGTTCGTCGACGCGGAGAACGAGCGGTACTGGATGGGCCCGCGCGGCGAGGGCGACACCGGCGGCACCGACCTGTACGTGGGCGGCGCCGAGCACGCCGTGCTGCACCTGCTGTACGCCCGGTTCTGGCACAAGGTGCTGTTCGACCTGGGCCACGTCTCCAGCGTCGAGCCGTTCCGCCGGCTGTTCAACCAGGGCATGATCCAGGCGTACGCCTACACCGACTCGCGGGGCAGCTACGTGCAGGCCGCCGAGGTCATCGAGCGCGACGGCGGCTACTTCCTGGGTGACGCCCAGGTCAACCGCGAGTACGGCAAGATGGGCAAGTCGCTGCGGAACGTCGTCACGCCGGACGAGATGTGCGCGACGTACGGCGCGGACACGTTCCGGGTCTACGAGATGTCGATGGGCCCGCTGGAGGTGTCCCGCCCGTGGGAGACCCGGGCGGTGATCGGCTCGTTCCGCTTCCTGCAGCGGGTGTGGCGGGCGGTGGTCGACGAGCAGACCGGTGCGCTGCGGGTCACCGATGACCCGGCTGACGAGGGCACCCGGCGGCTGCTGCACAAGGTGATCGACGGCGTACGCGGCGACATGGAGGGGATCCGGTTCAACACCGCGATCGCCAAACTGATCGAGCTGACCAACGCGTTGACCCGGCTGCCGGCCACTCCTCGTGAGGTGGCCGAGCCGCTGGTGCTGATGCTGGCGCCGTTCGCGCCGCACGTCGCCGAGGAACTGTGGCAGCGGATGGGGCACGACGGCTCGCTCGCGTACGTGGACTTCCCGGTGGCCGACCCGGCGCTGCTGGTCGCCGAGACGGCGACCTACCCGGTGCAGGTCAACGGCAAGGTGCGCGGCCGGGTCGAGGTGCCCGCCGACGCGTCGGAGGAGACGGTCCGCGCGGCCGCCCTGGAGGCGGTGGCCGGCAGCCTGGCCGGCAAGGAGCCGCGCAAGGTCATCGTGGTGAAGGGCCGGATGGTCTCGGTCGTGCTCTGAACCTGCTCGTGGGCGCGTCCTCGTCGGGCGCGCCCACGGCAGGTTCGTGGTGGTCGGCCGGCGCCCTTACGCGGAGCGCAGCGGTCTGCGGCACCGCCGTCGAGGCCGGTGGCTCTGCCCGGTCGCCGCGCCTATGGAACTGACGTCACCAACGACTCAATCCGCCCGCGAGTCGGCGTCGGCCTCTTGAGTCGGCGTCGGCGTGCGAGTCGTTTCCGACATCAGCTCCAAAGGCTCTGCGAGGCGAAGGGCCGAGCCGGGGTTCCGGGCTACCGGTCGCCGGGCTAACGCTCACCGGCGCCGCCCGGCATGCTCCGCCGGCGCCGCTCCGCCCGCCACAGCCGGCGGACCAGTACCGCGCCGGCGATCAGGCCGAGGCCCGCGGGGGCCACGGCGAACCACTGGACGTCACCCGGCGAGGTGACCGCGGCACCGACGGCGGCGTAGCCGAACGCGCTGGGCACGGCGGCGATCACGCTGCCGGCGAGGAACGGCAGCAGACGTGCCCCGGTGGTGCCGTAGCCGTAACTGACCAGCCCGAACCCGGCGATCGGCAGCAGCCGTACGGTGATCACCCCGAGCACGTTCTGCCGGGCGAACCAGCCGTCGAGGCGGGCCAGTCGACCGCGCACCCGGGCGGCGACGAACTCCCGCCCCAGCAGCCGGCCGACCGTGAACCCGATGGCGGCCGCCACCAACGCCGCGGTCAGCGCGTACCCGGCGCCCTCGAACGGGCCGAAGATCGCCCCCGAGGCGAGGGTGATGAACGTGCGCGGAACGAGCGCGACCAGTAGCAGCGCGCCACCGAGGACCGCCGCGACCGGCGTGAAGTCACCGAGCCGGTCGGCCAGCCCGGGCAGCTCGGACGGGTCCGGCCGGGGCACCACGAGCAGCAGCACACCGCAGGTCGCGACGACGAGCACCAGCAGCGCGAACCGGACGGCCGACGGTTGCCGCAGCAGCCGCCGGACGGCGGGGATCATGCTCGGGCGGCGGCCACCGCGGCGCGGCGCTCGGACCGGAGCCGGTCGGGCCAGGAGTCGTCCAGCGGCGGCAGCTGGTGGATGCCGGTGGCCCAGCGCAGCAGCAGATCGGCGAGGGCCGGGTTACGGGCCAGCGCGGGTCCGTGCGAGTACGTCCCGAGCAGCTTGCCGCGCCACGCGCCCTCGCTGGCGCCGTCGTTGCCGACGCCGGCGGTGACCCGGGCCAACGGGGAGACGCTCGGCCCGAGGAGGGTACGACCGCCGTGGTTCTCGAAGCCGCTCAGCGGCGGCAAGCCCAACCGGGCGTCGATGTCACCGGTCAGCTCGCCGACGGCCCGCGCCTCGCCTCGGTCGGAGGTGATGTCGAGCAGCTCCAGCCCGGCGCACTTGGTGCCCTTGGCGAAGAACGAGTTGCCGAGCAGCTGGTAGCCGGCGCAGACCCCGAACACGACCGAGCCCTGTGCGACGGCGCGGTGCAGCGAGCCGTCGGCGATCAGCCGTTGCGCGCCCAACGCCTGCGGGCCGTCCTCGCCGCCGCCGACGAGGTAGATGTCGGCGGTCGCGGGCAGCCGCTGGTCGGAGCGGACCTCCAGCACCTCGACCGGCAGGCCGCGCTGGCGCGCCCGCCGGGCGAGGATCAGGGCGTTGCCCCGGTCGCCGTAGGTGGAGAGCAGGTCGGGGTAGACCCAGACGATGCGCAGGCTTTCAGTTGACACGATCCAACTCCGCTCGGATGTCCTGGAACGCGGTGTAGTTGGCGATCACCTCGAGGCGCCCTGGGGACACCGCGCGGATCGCCTCGTCGAAGCTGCGTACATGCTGGAACGGCACGTCGTTGACGTCGAGCCGGACGGCCAGGTCGTACGCCCGGTCGCCGGTGATCAGCACCTGCCGTCCGCGCAGCGGGGCGAAGTCGACGTCGAAGAGCCACGAGGTGTCCAGCCCGTCGGGGTCCCGTGCGTTGATCGACAGCAGGGTGGGCGCCAGGTCGGCCATGTCGAACGCCTCCAGCCAGCTGGCCGGGTTCTTGGCGAGCAGCAGCCGGATGAGGCGGCCGTCCTTCTCCACCTGGGCGTAGCGGCCGGCGACCGAGGTGACGCTGGACAGCCGGGACACCGCGTCGACCGGTCGTACGCCGAACTCCGCGGCCACCGCGAGGGCGGTCGCCGCGTTGCCGACGTTGACCTTGCCGGGCAGTTGGAGGGCGACCTTGTGCCATGCGCCCGTCGGGTCGAGCACGCCGTCGTCCTCCACCGTCCACTGCGGCTCGGGGCGGCGTAGCGGGCAGCCGGTGCACCACCACTGCTCGCCGGAGCGCTGGATGGTGGAGCCGCACTCGGGGCAGACCCACGAGTCCTCGTGCCAGCGTTGCCCGGCGCTGAACCAGGTCACCTGGGGCGGGTTGATCCGGTGGTCGTGGTTGGGCGGCGGGGTGGCCGCCCAGACGACCATCGGGTCGTCGGCGTTGGCCACCACCCGCACGTCCTGGTGCCGGACCAGCGCGGCACGCCAGAGCTGCGCCATCATGGCGACCTCCTTGGCGCGGTCGAGCTGGTCGCGGGAGAGGTTGAGCAGCGCCACCACGTGCGGTTCGGTGGCCTCCAGCACCTGGGCCAGGTAGTGCTCGTCGACCTCGAGCACCGCGTAGGGGGTGCTGCCCGCCTTGGCGAGCGCGGAGGTGTGGCCGGTGGGCATGTTGGCGCCGAAGGAGTTGGTGGCGACCTTGCCCAGTACGCCGACCGCGGCCGCGGCGAGCCGGGTGGTGGTCGTCTTGCCGTTGGTACCGGAGATGAGGGCGATCGTGCGACCGGCGGCGAGGTGCGCGAGCAGGTCTGGGTCGATCTTGAGTCCGATCCATCCGCCGATCACCGAGCCGTCACCCCGGCCCGCGGCCCGGGACAGCGCCGCGGCGGTCCGGGACACGGAGCTGGCCACCTTCGCCCGTAGGGGCATCTTCGCGTCCGTCACGCGAGCGAGGTTACCGGACCATCGGTCCCACCAGATTGGCACCGACGGCGAACCGTTCGGCCGGGGAGCTGTCGCGGCCGGATGATTCTGCCTCCACCGGACGGAGTCGATCAATGTCGGAAAGCGGACGCGGCCGGTGGGCCGCTCCGGCCCTCCACTCCGCCCCACCCGTTGTGACGTGCGGTTTTAGGCGCGGATCGGCCGCGCCACGCGGGCGATTCTGGTTGCAGGTGGAGGGAAGTGGAGTAGAGTGGGGCCCAATGGTGAGGCCGGGAGGGCCTACCGGCCCGGGGGGTCAGCGGCGCCGCGAACGCCGCTCAGGGGCGAGGGGGTTGGGCCGTGTTTCTCGGCACCCACACTCCGCGCCTGGACGACAAAGGCCGGTTGATCCTTCCGGCGAAGTTCCGGGATGAGCTGGCAGGGGGTGTCGTGATCACCAAAGGGCAGGAGCGCTGTCTCTATGTGTTCCCGATGCCTGAGTTCCAGCGGATCGCGGAGCAGTTGCGCGCGCAACCGATGACGAGCAAGGCGGCCCGGGCCTACAGCCGGGTCTTCTTCGCCAGCGCGCACGACGAGGTTCCGGACAAGCAGGGCCGGGTGACCATCCCGTCCCACCTACGGGGGTACGCGGCGCTCGACCGGGATCTGGTCGTGATTGGCGCGAGCACCAGGGTGGAGATCTGGGACAAGGCCGCCTGGGAGAGCTACCTCGCTGAGAGCGAAGACGAGTTCGCCGACATCGAGGAGGGGGTGCTGCCCGGCGGTCTGTAGGGCGGACGGCGCCCGGCGTACTGCGAGATCTCCAGCCGCTTTCGAGTTCCTGGCACCCCTTCCCCGGTGCCAGGCGCACGATCTCTCGGGGGCCTGCGGCCTCGCGACGGGCGGGGAGCGGATGGGGATCTGGCGGTACGACGGCAAGGCGCCGGCCGACGCGGGCGCGAGAAGAAAGCACGGTAACCAGCGGTGGGGGTCAACATGGGGGAGCTACGCGGCACGCACGTGCCGGTGCTGCTCGAGAGGTGTCTCGAGCTGCTGGCCCCCGCGCTGGGTCGGGGTGACCGGACGGTTCACGTCGACGCCACTCTGGGGCTGGGCGGGCACGCCGAGGCGGTACTCGAGGCGCATCCGCAGACGATTCTGATCGGACTGGACCGGGACACCGAGGCGCTGGCTCACGCACGCGTACGGCTGGCCCGCTTCGCCGACCGGATCCACCTCGAGCACGCGGTCTACGACGAGTTGCCCGATGTGCTCGACCGGCTGGGCTATCCGGGGGTCGACGGGGTCCTGTTCGACCTGGGGGTCTCGTCGCTGCAACTGGACGCGCCCGACCGCGGGTTCGCGTACGCGCAGGACGCGCCGTTGGACATGCGGATGGACCAGACCCGCGGGGTGACCGCCGAAGAGGTGGTCAACACGTACGGCCACCCCGAACTGGCGCGGGTGCTGCGGGTGTACGGCGAGGAGAAGTTCGCCGGGCGGATCGCGTCGGCGATCATCCGGGAACGGGAACGCGCCCGGATCACCTCGTCGGCCCGGCTCGCGGAACTGATCCGGGATGCCATTCCGGCACCAGCCCGACGAACCGGTGGACACCCGGCAAAGAGAACGTTTCAGGCTTTGAGGATCGAGGTAAACAGGGAACTGGCGGCGCTGGAGACGGCGCTGCCGGCCGCACTCGACGCGCTCAACGTGGGCGGTCGCATGGTGGTCCTGTCCTACCACTCGCTGGAGGACCGGCTCGCCAAGGCGGCGCTCGCCGATCGGGTCCGCAGCACCGGCCCGATCGACCTCCCGGTCGAGCTGCCGGGGACCGGCCCGACGTTCCGGCTGCTGAGCCGGGGCGCCGAGCTGCCCGGGGAGCTCGAGGTCGCCGCGAACCCGCGCGCCGCCTCGGTGCGGCTGCGGGCCGCGGAGCGCATCGACCCGGACGCGCAGGAGCGGGAGCGGACCGACCGCGAACGGTCCCGCCGGCGCGTGAAGGCGATGAACCAACCGGGAACTGGGTCCGTGCGATCCGTGGGGGATCGCCGGCGGACGCCGGGGGACGGGACAGGGACGGACGTAGAGGGGGAGGGGACATGAACGTTGACGGGCGCGAGCGCCGGGACTTCACCGGCGTCGGACAGCGCGCACCGCGGTCGGGGGGCCGGATCGCGGCGGAGCGGGTCGGCCGCGTCGGAAACGGTACGTCTCGCACGGACCGGGTGAACCGGCAGGGGGAGTCTCGGGCGCGGGGGGCGCGCGAGTTCCCGACCCAGGGCAGTGCCGCGCTGCGGCCGGCGGAGGGCAGTGACGCGACCGCCGCTCGCCCGCCGCGGCTACGGGTGGCGCCGCCACCGCCGATGTCGGTGCCGCGCGCGCCGTTCGCGGCGCTGATCGTGGTGCTGGTGGTCGGTGGGGTGCTCGGCATCCTGCTGGTCAACACCAAGATCAATGAGAATGCGTTCAGATTGGAGAAGCTGCAGCAGCAGCAGGCCCGGCTGGACCTGGAGCAGGAGCAGCTCAAGAAGCAGATCGCCGACGCCGAGGCGCCGGGCAGCCTGGTCGCACAGGCCCGCAAGCTCGGGCTGGTCGAGTCGGGGGAGCCGGCGTACATCCGCCTGCCGGACGGTCGGACCATCGGCGTGCCGCAGCCGGCCACCGGCTCGCCGTCGGTGACCAGCCAGCAGGGCGCGGAGCGCTGACCGGTGCCGCCGAGGTCGGACGACCCGCGCCGCGGCGACCGGCGCGGATCGTCCCGGGAGGGCGTGGGCCGCGGCGCCGGTGAGCCGGGCGGGGGGATCTCCGGGGCTCGGGCGTACACCCCTCGGGGGCGCACCATCCGGGAGGAGCACGACCGGGCACCGCGCGGTGGCGCGGCAGAACAGCGCCGCACCCCGCGCGGCACCCGGTCGGGCGACCCGTTCCGGCCGGCGCTGCAGGTGCTCGACGGCGGCCGTGCCGGAGCCGCCCGGGCGGCCCGGCGCGACGCGGCGGCCGCCGGTCGCTCCGGCGTGGTCCGCACCGTGCAGGCCCGCATTCCGGGCAACCCGCCCCACGAGCCGTCCGCGCCACGCCGCCGGACCGCGCGCCGGCCGGACCGGCCCGCCGGGCGCCGGCCGGCCCGCAAACCGCCCCGGCCGCCGAAGCTCGCCGACCCGCGGCTGCGGCTGCGCCTCGGCACCGTGCTCACCCTCGCCCTCTTCGTGGTCATCGGAATCCGGCTGGTCGTCCTGCAGGCGGTGGACGCGCCCGCGTACGCCGGCGGCGGCGTCGCGGACCGGACCCGGACGGTGGACCTGCCGGCGCCACGCGGGGCGATCTACGACCGCGACGGCGCCCTGCTCGCGCACAGCGTGGAGGCCCGGTACGTGTTCGCCGACCCGACGATGATCGAGGACCCGGCCGGTACCGCGAAGACCCTCTCGCCGCTGCTGGGCATCTCCGTGTCCAAGCTGACCAAGCTCATGCAGCCGCGCAATCTGGAGAACGGCAACCCGTCGCGCTTCGAGTACCTGGCCCGGGGAGTCGAGATCGGCGTCGCCAAGCAGGTGCAGGAGCTGGAACTGCCCGGTATCGGCGTGCACCGTGACGAGCGGCGTGAGGTGCCCGGCGACGACCTGGCCGCCAACCTGATCGGCTTCACCAGCCAGGACATGGTCGGCCTGGAGGGGCTGGAAGCCCGCTACGACGACCTGCTGCGGGGCGAGGACGGCAAGCGCGTCTACGAGGCCGGCCGTCGCGACCTGGCCGCCCCGATCCCCGGTGGTTACAGCGAGACGACGCCACCCAAGCCGGGCAGTTCCCTGCAGCTCACGCTGGACCGCGACCTGCAGTACATGACGCAGGTGATCCTCAGCCGGCACATGGCGCAGACGCGCAACGCCACCGGCGCGGCCGTGGTGATCGACGTGGCCACCGGCGACGTGCTGGCCCAGGCGAGCGACCCCACGTACAACGCGGCCAAGCCGGAGGCGAGCAGCCCGGTCGCCCGTGAGGACGTGGCGAGCAGCTTCGTGGTCGAACCCGGCTCGGTGCACAAGGCCATCACGTTCGGCGCGGCGCTCCAGGAGGGTGTGATCACCCCGGACACCACGCTGCCGATCGAGAACAGCATCGAGAAGGGCGACACCCCCTTCTCCGACACCCATCCGGCGAACGGCCGGCGGATGAGCATCGCCGGGATGCTCGCGTACTCGTCAAACGTCGGCACCATCAAGATCGCCGACAAGCTGGGCCAGGAGCGGCTCATCGACTACCAGCGCCGGTTCGGCCTGGGACAGCCGACCGGAGAGGGCATGCCGGGAGAGGCGAGCGGCCGGCTGCTGCCCGCGGACGAGTGGAGCGAGTCGTCGTACGGCTCGGTGCCGATCGGGCACAGCGTGGACGCCACCCCGTTGCAGATGGCCGCCGCGTACGCCGCCATCGCCAACGACGGGACGTACATCCAGCCGCACCTCATCAAGGAGGTCATCGGGCCCGACGGCGAGCGGACGCCGGCCGAGGCGCCGGTCACCCGCCCGGTGCTGAGCCCGAAGAACGCGCAGGCGCTGCGCACGCTGCTGGAGGCGGTCACCACTGTCGACAACGCCACCGGCCTGGCGGCCGCGGTGCCGGGATTCCGGGTGGCCGGCAAGACCGGCACCGGCTGGCGGCTGGTGGACGGGAAGAAGCAGCCCGGCGAGGTCTCCTCGTTCATCGGCATGGCGCCGGCCGAGAAGCCCCGCTACGTGATCGCGGTGTTCGCGTACGTCCCGGCCGGCGGGGGCGCCGCGATCGCCGGGCCGGCGTTCAAGGAGATGATGCAATTCACTCTCCGTCACTACAAGGTGCCACCCTCGACGACGAGCAAGTCGCCCGAGTTCGTGGTCTATCCGCGCTGAGCAGGCATGGCGGGACATCATCGGTGAGTGGGGACGAACCACCGGGGCGGCTGTGCGGCCGGCGCCGGACGACCGGGTAGGGTCTGACGCCGTGTCCGGCAATCCTCGCCCTCGTACGGTCACCGGCACCCGGCTCGGCGACCTCGCATCCCGGCTCACAGTCGAGCCGCCCGCCGAGGCCACCGACGTGGTGGTGACCGGTATCACACACGCCAGCCAGGAGGTCCGCCCCGGCGACCTGTACGCGGCCCTGCCCGGTGCCCGCCGGCACGGCGCCGAGTTCGCCGCCGGTGCGGCCGCCGCCGGCGCGGTGGCCGCGCTGACCGACCCGGCCGGCGCGGCCGCGGTCACGGCGGCCGGCCTGCCGGCGCTCGTGGTGCCCGACCCCCGCGCGGTACTCGGCGCGCTAGCCGCTGCCGTCTACGGCGACCCGACCGCCGGGCTGGTCGTGATCGGGGTGACCGGCACCGCCGGCAAGACCTCGACGGCCTACCTGATCGAGTCCGGGCTGCGCGCCGCGGGGCACACCACCGGATTGATCGGGACGGTGGAGACCCGCCTCGGCGACCTGGTCATCGACAGCGTGCGGACCACCCCGGAGGCGACCGACCTGCACGCCATGCTGGCCGCCGCGCGCGAGCGCGGGGTGACCGCAGTGGTGATGGAGGTGTCCAGCCACGCGCTGGCCATGGGCCGGGTCGGCGGGGTCAGCTTCGCCGTCGGCGGCTACACCAACTTCGGCTCCGACCACCTCGACTTCCACGCCGACTCGGCGGACTACTTCGCCGCCAAGGCGCAGCTGTTCGACGGGCGCTGCGGGATCGAGGTGCTCAACCACGACGACCCGGCGCTGCGATCGCTGTTCAAGCCCGCCACGGTCAGCTACTCGGCCGCCGGTGACCGGGACGCGACCTGGTGGGCCGACGGCATCGGTGGCGAGGGCTACGCCCAGCGCTTCACCGTGCACGGCCCCGACGGGCTCACCCTGCCCGGAAACGTGGCGCTGCCGGGCCGGCACAACGTGGCCAACGCCCTGCTCGCCATCGCCGCGCTGACGGCGGTCGGAGTGGAGGCGGGCACGGCGATCGCCGGGGTGGCCGCCTGCGGCGGCGTACCGGGCCGGCTGGAACTGGTCACCCCCGCTGACGCGCCCGTACGCGGGGTTGTCGACTACGCACACAAACCGGACGCGATCGTGGCCGCCCTGGCCGCGCTGCGTGAACTGAGCTCCGGCCGGCTGATCTGCGTGATCGGCGCCGGTGGGGACCGGGATCGGGGTAAGCGGCCGGTGATGGGCGCCGCCGCCGCGGAGGGGGCCGACGTGGTGCTGGTGACCGATGACAACCCGAGGACCGAGGATCCGGCGGCCATCCGCGCCGAGGTCCTCGCCGGTGCCCGGCAGGCCGGCACCACGGCCCGGATCGCCGAGGTGGCCGGCCGCCGGGCGGCGATCGACGAGGCGGTACGGCTGGCCGGCCCGGGCGACGTGATCGCGCTGCTCGGCAAGGGTCACGAGCGCGGCCAGGAGGTGGCCGGCGAGGTGCTGCCGTTCGTCGACCACACGGAGCTGGCCGACGCGCTGCGCGCCCGCTTCGGCGACCTGGCGGGTCACCGGTGATCCCGCTGACGCTGGCCGAGGTGGCCGCCGCGGTCGACGGCCGGCTCGTCGGCGCCGACCCGGACGTCCGGGTCACCGGCTCGGTCGAGTTCGACTCGCGCAAGGTGAACGCCGGAGGGATCTTCGTCGCCTTCCCCGGGGAGAAGGTCGACGGGCACGACTTCGCCGAGGGGGCCGTCGAGGCCGGTGTGGTGGCCGTTCTCGGCACCCGGGAGGTGCCCGGTGTGCCGATGGTGCTGGTCGACGACGCGCGGGACGCGATGGGCCGGCTGGCGCGCGCGGTGGTCGACCGGCTGCCGCAACTGACCGTGGTCGGGCTGACCGGTTCCTCCGGCAAGACCACCACCAAGGACCTCATCGCCCAGCTCACCGCCCGGCTCGGTGCGACGGTCGCGCCTCCCGGCTCGTTCAACAACGAGCTGGGGCACCCGTACACGGCGCTGAAGGCCGGGCCGGAGACCCGTTACCTGGTGATGGAGAAGGGCGCCCGCGGCATCGGGCACGTGCGTTACCTCTGCGAGCTGGTGCCGCCCCGGATCTCCGTGGTGCTCAACGTCGGGACGTCGCACATCGGCGGGTTCGGCTCGCAGGAGAACATCGCCCTGGCCAAGGGGGAACTGGTCGAGGCGCTGCCGGCCGACGGTCTCGCGGTGCTCAACGCCGACGATCCGCTGGTGGCCGCGATGGCGTCCCGCACCGACGCCCGGGTGGTCTTCTACGGTGAGGCGGCGGACGCCGACGTGCGGGCCGAGGACGTCGTGCTGGACGAGCGGGGACGCGGGTCGTACACCCTGGTCACCCCGGAGGGGCGCGCGCCGGTGCGGCTCGGCCTGACCGGCCGCCACCAGGTCTCCAACACGCTCGCCGCCGCGGCGGTGGCCCGGGAGCTGGGCATGCCGCTCACCGAGCTGGCGCAGGCGCTGGGTGAGCTGGGGTTGGTGTCGACCCGGCGGATGGACGTCTTCGACCGCCCCGACGGGGTGACCGTCATCGACGACTCGTACAACGCCAATCCGGCGTCGATGTCGGCGGCGCTCAAGGCGCTGGCCGCCCTGGGCGGCGGGCGGCGTACCGTCGCGGTGCTCGGATACATGGCCGAGCTCGGCCCCTACGAGTACGACGGCCACGCGGAGGTCGGCCGGCTCGCGGCCGAGCTGGGCGTCGACCGGCTGCTCGTGGTGGGCGAGTCGGCCGCGCCGATCCTCGAAGGCGCGACAGCGGTAGGCAACTGGGGAGGAGAGTCGGTGCTGCTCACCGATCAGGCGGCAGCCGTCGAGGTGCTGCGGCGGGAGCTACGGCCGGGCGACGTCGTCCTGGTCAAGGGCTCCCGGTACCGCACCTGGGAGGTGGCTGACGCGCTACGCGCGCAGGCCAGTGGGGAGACCACCGCATGAGGGCGGTAATCGTCGCCGTCGGCGTGGCGTTCCTGATCTCGCTCTTCTGCACCCCGATCGCGATCAAGGTCTTCACGCGGCTCAAGGCCGGTCAGCCGATCCGGGCCGAGGGCCCGGCCATGCACCAGGGCAAGAAGGGCACGCCGACGATGGGCGGCGTGGTCTTCATCCTGGCCACGGTCATCGCGTACGTCGCGGGGCACCTCGCCCTGACCACGCTGCCCGACCTGCAGATCGCCCAGGTCGAGCCGACCATCACGGCGCTGGTGCTGCTGGGGCTGATGGTGTTCTCCGGCGCGGTCGGCTTCATCGACGACTTCCTCAAGGTGCGCAAGCGGCACAGCGGCGGCCTCAACAAGCGCGGCAAGCTGCTGGGCCAGATCCTGGTCGGCGCGGTCTTCGGCGTCGTGGCGCTCTACTTCCCGAGCACCATGACCGACGCGAAGGGCACGGCGACCAACACCGAGACGGTCGGCAGTACGACGCTGAGCTTCATCCGGGACATCCCGGCGCTGGAGCTCACGAAGGTCGGCGCGGTCATCCTCTTCATCTTCGTGGTGATGGCGGCGACCAACGGGGTGAACCTCACCGACGGCCTGGACGGTCTCGCCACCGGCGCCTCGGTGATGGTCCTCGCCGCGTACGCGCTGATCGCGTTCTGGCAGTACCGGCACTGGTGTGCCGACCCGAGCTACACCCGGGACTACTGCTACACGGTCCGTGACCCGCTGGAGATCGCGCTGATCGCCGGGGCGGCGGCCGGGGCCTGCGTCGGCTTCCTGTGGTGGAACACCTCGCCGGCCCGGATCTTCATGGGCGACACGGGTGCGTTGGGCCTCGGCGGTCTGATCGCCGGCATGGCGATGTCCACCCGGACCATCATGCTGCTGCCGATCATCGGTGGCCTCTTCGTGATCATCACGATGTCCGTCGTGATCCAGATCATCTCGTTCAAGACCACGGGCAAGCGTGTTTTCCGGATGTCGCCCCTGCAACACCACTTCGAACTGGCGGGGTGGAGCGAGGTCAACATCGTGGTCCGGTTCTGGATCATCGCGGGCATCTGCGTGGCCATCGCGCTGGGGCTCTTCTACAGCGAGTACCTGGCCAACGTCACCTGAGCCGGGCCGTCCGGCGGTCCCGCGGTCCGACGCGTCGACGGGCCCCCTGCTGTGCGGAACACGCCGGCCGGGGGCCCGACGTCCATCCCGACACGCCGAGGGGACGGTTGCGGGGGCAGGCGGCCGCCGCAGCCGCCATGATGTCCGGGTGGGGGAGGGACGAGGTACCGACGGCACCAGCCAGGCCCGGCCCCGGCGGGAGCCGGGTGGCGGGCGTACACCGGAGGCGGGCGTGACGGCCCGGGGGTCGGACGCGGGCACGCCACCGGCGGCCCCCCTGCGCGGGCTGGACGCGGCCGGCGGGCTCGCCGCGCTGCGCGGCCTGCTGGACCGCCCGATGGCTTCCTACTACCTGCTGATCTCCAGCGCCGGCCTGCTGCTGCTGATCGGTCTGACCATGGTCTTCTCCGCGACCAGCGTGAAGGACTACGCCGAGGAGGGCAGCGCCACGACCTCGGTGGTCAAGCAGGCGATCTTCGCGGTGATCGGTGTGGTCGCGTTCTGGGCCTGCCAGCGGCTGCCCGCGACGACGTACCGGGCGCTCGGCCGGCCGCTGCTGTTCACCGCGATCGGGCTGCTGCTCGTGCTCAACCTGCTGGTCGCCTGGGCGCGCCTGAGCAATACGGATTCGGCCTCGATCGGCCCGATCGAGGCGTACCTGAACTGGCTGTTCATCGGCGGCGTGCAGGTGCAGCCCTCCGAGCTGGCCAAGTTCGCGCTGGTGCTCTGGGGCGCGCACGTGGTCGCCCGCAAGGGCGCCGCGCTCGGCTGGTGGCGCGAGCTGGCCACACCGCTCGTACCGATGGTCGGCCTGCTCTTCGTACTGGTCGGCTACAACGACCTGGGCACCATGATCTGCCTGCTGGCGCTGGTCGTCGGGCTGCTCTGGGCGGCCGGGGTCCGGCTGCGGGTGTTCGGCGCGCTCTCGCTCGCCGGTCTGGTCGGGGTCGGCCTGCTGATCGCGGTCGCCTCGCTCGGCGCCGGCTCCGGCGAGCGGGGCGCGGAGAACTACCGCTTCGCCCGGTTGATGTCCTTCTTCAACCCGCCGGACCCGGAGGAGTGCAAGCTGACCGACTGCTACCAGCTCTTCCAGGGACGACTGGCGATCGAGCACGGTGGCTGGTTCGGGGTCGGGCTCGGCAAGGGCAGCCTGAAGTGGGACTGGCTGCCCGAGGCGCACAACGACTTCATCTTCGCCGTCGTCGCCGAGGAGCTGGGGGTGGTCGGCTGCGCGGTGATCCTCAGCCTCTTCGCGGTGCTCGCCTACACCGGGCTGCGGATCGCCCGGCGCGTCGACGACCCGTTCCGCCGGCTCGCCGCGGCCGCGGTGACGACGTGGCTGGTCAGTCAGGCCGTGATCAATGTGGGTGGCGTGGTCGGCCTGATGCCGATCACGGGTCTGCCGCTGCCGTTCATCTCCGACGGTGGAAGCGCCCTGGTCGTCACGCTCGCGGCGATCGGCATGCTCGCCTCCTTCGCCCGGGCCGAACCCGATGCGGCCAGAGCCCTCCATGCCCGTCCGCCGGCCCGGTGGGTCCGACTACTCTGGGCCCCGTTGCCGCCGCTTCCCGGACGGCGTCGCCGGACGGCGTCGCCCCCGGCTGCCCGTGGGCCGGTGCCTCGGGCGCGGCAGCGGCGGTCCGACGAACAGGCCGTACCCCGCGGTGCCCGACAGACCCGGGCGCGGAGCGGGACGGCGAGCGAGAGGAGACGCTGATGGGTCCGCTGCGTTCGGTGGTGCTCGCGGGAGGTGGCACCGGGGGGCACGTCTACCCGTTGCTCGCCTTCGCCGACTGCCTGCGCCGACACGACCCCGGCGTCCGGATCACCTGCCTGGGCACACCCCGGGGGATGGAGAACGACCTGATCCCGCCGCAGGGCTACGACCTGCGGCCGATCCCCGCCTACCAGCTGCCCCGGTCGATCAACATGAACCTGGTCCGCACGCCGGGCCGGATGTGGACCGCGGCCCGCGCCGCGGGCAAGGTGATCGACGAGGTCCAGGCCGACGCGGTGGTCGGCTTCGGCGGGTACGTCTCGGTGCCGGCCTACCTCGCCGCGTGGCGCCGGGAGATGCCCATCGTCATCCACGAGGTGAACGTGCCGCCGGGCGTGGCGAACCGGCTGGGCATGAAGTTCACCAAGAACGTCGCGGTCGGCTTCCCGCACCAGCCCCAGCAGGCCGAGTCGTTGCGGGACGCCCGGGTGGTCGGTGTGCCGCTGCGCCGCAGCATCGCGGGGCTCGACCGGGCCGCCCTGCGCGACGCTGCCCGGGCCCGGCTCGGGCTCCGCCCGGACCTGCCGGTGCTCTTCGTCGCCGGCGGCTCGTCGGGCGCCCGCTCGATCAACCTCGCTGTCGCCGGCGCGGCCAAGGAGCTCGCCCGCAACGGCGTGCAGGTGCTGCACGTGATGGGCGCCCGCAACGAGCCGGTGCCGATCCCCACCGACCTGCCGGTGCCGTACGTGACCCTGCCCTACCTGTCCGAGATGGAGCTGGGCTACGCCGCCGCCGACCTCATGCTCGCCCGGGGCGGGGCGATGACCGTCGCAGAGGTCGCGGCCATCGGCCTGCCCACGATCTTCGTGCCGTACCCGCACAGCAACCAGGAGCAGAAGCGCAACGCGCTGCCCGTGGTGGAGGCCGGCGGCGGGCTGCTCGTCGACGACAGCGAGATGATCCCGGCCTGGCTGGAGCGGACGGTGATCCCGTTGATCCGCGACCCGCACCGGCTCGCCGCGATGGGTACGGCCGCGGCGGCGTACGGGCGGCGCGACGGCGACTTCGCCCTGCTGAACTTCGTCTACGAGGCGGTGGCCCGATGACTGCGCAGTTCACCCCGGCCGGCACGCTCACCGCCGAGGACCTCGGCGCCATCCACCTCATCGGGGTGGGCGGCGTCGGGATGAGCGGGTTGGCCCGGCTCTTCCTCACCCGGGGCCTGCCGGTCTCCGGCAGCGAGCTGCGGGAGTGGCCGTCGCTGGCCGGGATGCGCGCGCTGGGCGGCACGATCCACATGAGCCACGAGCCGACCAACCTCGACGGCGTGGACACCGTCATCTACTCGTCGGCGATCCCGCAGGACCACCTGGAGCTGGTGGAGGCACGCCGGCGTGGCCTGCGGGTGCTGCACCGCTCGGAGGCGCTCGCCGCGGCGATGACCGGCCGTCGCGCGGTCGCGGTCGCCGGCACGCACGGCAAGACCACCACGACCTCGATGGTCACCATGGTGCTCCAGCAGGCCGGCACGGATCCGTCCTTCGTGATCGGCGGGGAGATCTCCGAGGTCGGTTCGGGCGCGCACCACGGCACGGGCGAGTACTTCGTGGTGGAGGCCGACGAGAGCGACCGGTCCTTCCTCATCTACCGGCCGTACGTCTCGATCATCACCAACATCGAGGCCGACCACCTGAACACCTACGGCGACCTGGCGAACCTGGAGGCCGCCTTCGCCGAGTTCGCCCGGCTCACCGATCCGGAGGGGTTCGTCATCACCTGCGCGGACGATCCGGGCGGGCGGCGGCTGGCGGCGACGTTGCGGGCCGAGGGGCGCCGCGTGTACACGTACGGCGAGTCGCCGGACGCGGATCTGCGGCTGACCGCGATGGCCTCCTCGGCGCAGGGGGTGCGTTACCTCGCCGCGATCGACGGCCGGTCGCTCGGCGAGTTCCGGCTGCCGGTGCCGGGGCGGCACATGGGCCTCAACAGCGCCTCGGCGGTGCTCGCCGCGTACCTGCTCGAGCTGCCGCTGGAGGCGGCGGAGGCCGCGCTGGCGGCGTTTCCCGGTGTGCGCCGGCGCTTCGAGCGCAAGGGCGTCGCCGACGACGTGCTGGTCTACGACGAGTACGCCTACCACCCCACCTCGATGACCCTCGCGTTGCAGACGCTGCGCGAGGTGGCGGGGGACGGTCGCCTGATCGTCGTCTTCCAGCCCTACCGGCTCTACCGCACCCGGGACCTGCAGGCGGAGATCGCCCAGGCGCTGGCGATCGCCGACGAGCTGGTGCTGCTGGAGGTTTTCGGCCCCGGTGAGCTGCGCCAGCCCGGGGAGGGTTCGGCCGCGCTGATCGAGGCGGTGCAGCTGCCGGCCGAGCGGAAGGTCTTCGTCGACTCGTGGGAGGCGGCGCCGGTGGAGGTAGCCCGCCGGGCCCGCGTCGGCGACGTGGTGGTGACCATGGGCGCTCCGCCGATTTCGCTGATGGGCGACCAGCTGCTGGACGCCCTGCTGAACCGTACGGCGGGAGCCTCCGGCACCGGCGCGCAGACGCCGGGGGGTGCGTCCGGAGGCGGCGTGGCCATCGGGGGCACGGTTCCGGGGGTGCCGGCCGGCAGCGGCGGTCCGGCGGCCGGTGACGCCGTCACCCCGGACGGCGCGGCGCCCGCCGCCGGATGAGTCCCGGGCCCGCTCGCGGGCGGACCACCGGTGAGACGGCCGGCCGGCGTGGCCAGGTCGTGCGGCGTTGGCAGCTGGTCCGGGCGGGCAGCGACGCGGTCCCGCCCTCGGCCCGGCGTTTCATGCGCCGGGCCCGGCAGCGTCGGATGCGCGCCGCGCTGCCCTGGGCGGTGGCCGCGGCGGTGCTCGTGCTGGCGGGGCTGATCGCCTGGATCGTCCTGGGCACCGGCCTGTTCGGGGTGCGCGCGGTGCGGGTGGAGGGTGCCGAGCTCGTGACGCCGGTGCAGGTGCGCGAGGCCGCCGGCGTGCCGGACGGGGTCCCGCTGGCCAGGGTGGACCTGTCCGCCGCGGCCCGGCGGATCGGCGAGTTGGCGCCGGTGGAACGGGCGACGGTGACCCGGGACTGGCCGGGCGCGCTGGTGGTACGCGTGGTGGAGCGCACCCCGGTGGCGGCGGTGCCGCAGGGGGAGCGGTTCGTCCTGATCGACCGCAGCGGCACGGTCTTCCGCAACCTGGACGAGCGCCCCGGCGACGTGCCGCTGGTGCGGGTCTCCCGGCCGGGTGCGGACGATCCGGGTACCCGGGCCGCGGTGCAGGTGCTCGGCGCGCTCTCTCCGGAGCTACGGGACTCCCTGCTGGACGTGACCGTGGAGAGTCTCGCGCTGATCAAGCTCCGCCTGGAGGGCGGTCGGACGGTGGTCTGGGGCGACGCGTCCCGGAACGAGGACAAGGCGCGGGTGGCCACCGCGCTGCTGGACCAGCGGGCGAAGACGCTCGACGTGAGCGCGCCGGACGTGGTCACCTTCCGGTGACGGCACGTCACCGGACGTGAGCCGTCCCGCTCCGGGCGGCGACACGCCGGTCAGGTCCTTGGTTCACGGGGCGACGGCGCTTACGTTGCCCCGAAGAGGATCAGTGGTTGACATAACTGTAAGCCTCTAGTAGAGGGTGAGGGTTCGCCCCTGGTCCTCACGAGGAACTGCCGACGTCGACTGCTGGCCTGGCCAAGCCGTGTGGGGCCGGCCCATGCCAATCTCGAGGGGGAAAGGACCTTCAGATGACACCTCCGCACAACTACCTGGCGGTCATCAAGGTCGTCGGCATCGGTGGCGGCGGCGTGAACGCCGTCAACCGAATGATCGAGGTTGGGCTCAAGGGCGTCGAGTTCATCGCGATCAACACCGATGCGCAGGCGCTGCTGATGAGCGACGCCGACGTGAAGCTCGACGTCGGCCGGGAGCTGACCCGTGGGCTCGGCGCGGGTGCCAACCCGGACGTCGGCAAGAACGCCGCCGAGGACCACCGTGACGAGATCGAGGAGGTGCTCAAGGGCGCCGACATGGTCTTCGTGACCTGCGGCGAGGGTGGTGGCACCGGTACCGGCGGCGCGCCCGTGGTGGCGAACATCGCCCGCAAGCTCGGCGCCCTGACCATCGGCGTCGTGACCCGGCCGTTCTCGTTCGAGGGCAAGCGCCGCCAGGTGCAGGCCGAGGCCGGGATCGATGAGCTGCGCAACCAGTGCGACACGCTGATCGTCATCCCGAACGACCGACTGCTGGCGCTCGGGGACCGCAACATCAGCATGATGGACGCGTTCCGCACCGCCGACCAGGTGCTCCTGTCCGGTGTCCAGGGCATCACCGACTTGATCACCACGCCGGGTCTGATCAACCTGGACTTCGCCGACGTGAAGAGCGTTATGAGCGGCGCCGGTAGCGCGCTGATGGGCATCGGCAGCGCCCGTGGCGAGAACCGCGCGGTGGAGGCCGCCGAGGCGGCGATCTCCAGCCCGCTGCTGGAGCAGAGCATGGACGGCGCGCGCGGCGTGCTGCTCTCCATCGCCGGCGGCTCCGATCTCGGCCTGTTCGAGATCAACGACGCGGCGCAGCTGGTCACCGACGCGGCTCACCCGGACGCGAACATCATCTTCGGTGCGGTCATCGACGACGCGCTCGGCGACGAGGTGCGGGTGACCGTGATCGCGGCGGGCTTCGACGGTGGGGCGCCGGCGTACAAGGCGGCCGAGCCGGGGCGGAAGACCAACCAGAACCAGCCGGCGCCGCAGAACCCGCCGGTGGCGCCGCCACCGACCATGCCGGCGCCGCAGCAGTCGCCTCGCCGCGTGCTCTTCGACGACGTCGACGTGCCCGACTTCCTCAAGAACGGATCCTGAGCGCCACCCATGACCGACAGCTCGACCAGGGTACGGCCCGACCGCCGTGCCGAACTGGCGGCCGCGCTGGCCTCGGTGCGGTCCCGGATCGCGGACGCCTGCGCGGCCGCCGGACGGGACCGCGCCGAGGTCACGATGATCGCGGTGACCAAGACCTACCCGGCCGCCGACGTGCTGGCGCTCGCCGAACTCGGGGTGACCGACGTCGGTGAGAATCGCGACCAGGAGGCGGCCGGCAAGGCCGCCGAGGTGGCGGCGGCCGGGGCTGCGCCGCGTTGGCACTTCATCGGACGGTTGCAGCGCAACAAGGCCCGCTCGGTGGTCCGCTACGCCGACGCGGTGCACTCGGTGGACAGTGTCCGGCTGGCCCGGGCGCTGGACGTGGCGGCGACCGGCCGGGATCGGCCGCTGACGGCGCTGGTGCAGGTGAGTGTCGACGGTGACCTGTCGCGTGGCGGGGCGCTGCCGGACTCCGCCGATCCGGACGTCGGGCTGGGCGCGGTCGCCGAGGCCGTCGCGTCGGCGCCGGCGTTGCGGCTGGCGGGGCTGATGGCGGTGGCCCCGCTGGGCTGGGAGCCGGAGCGGGCCTTCGCCCGGCTGGCCGAGGTGGCCGAGTGGATGCGTTCGGTCCACCCGGAGGCGACGGCGCTCTCCGCCGGCATGAGTGGCGACCTGGAAATCGCGATCAGATACGGCGCGACACATGTCCGCGTCGGCAGTGCGTTGCTCGGAATGCGCCCCACGCTGCGGTAGCCTGACCGCGAAAGAAGCAAATTACATCGGTGTTGTTTCAGGGGCGGCATCCTGTCGTCGGGGGGTCGTGGCGCGCGACGCGAATCGCGCGCCAGTGGATTGCTGTTCCGGTCCGGTGGGCAGAGAGAAGTCCACTCGCGACAGGCGACACGGCACGGGGGCGCGTGCCGCACGGCGGATGGAAGGGCGCGGGATGGGTGCACTGCGCAAGGCGGGGGTCTGGCTCGGTCTGGTCGAAGAGGACGACGAGCGGGCCTACGAGGACGGTGGCTACGACAAGGGTGGCTACCGCGACTCGCGTTACCGGCAGAGCCGGTACGCCGAGGAGTTCGCCGACGACGAGGACGACGCCGAGGAACCGCCGGCGCCGCGTCCCCGCCTGGGGGAGCGTGGCCGGCTCAGCGAGCGGACGAGCAGCCGCTCGACGGAGACCGAGCGGGACGAGCCGGAGCGCCCGGAGCGCCCGGAGCGGTCCAGCGTCCGGTCGATCACCCGGTCGACGGGGGAGACCTCCAGCGCGTTGACCTACCACACCCGCGACAATCTCGCCCTCGCTCCGCAGGCCGCGCCGCGGGAGCGTACGGTCGCCGCCGAGGAGGAGCAGCGCTACCAGATCACCACCCTGCACCCGACGACCTACCGGGAGGCGCGGACCATCGGCGAGCACTTCCGGGACGGGGTGCCGGTGATCATCAACCTCACCGAGATGGACGAGGCGGACGCCCGCCGTCTGGTGGACTTCGCCGCCGGGCTGGCGTTCGGGCTGCGCGGTACGATCGAGCGCGTGACCAACCGGGTGTTCCTGCTCTCACCGGCCAACGTCCAGGTCACCGCGGAGGACAAGGCCAAGATCGCTGAGGGCGGCTTTTTCAGTCTGAGTTGACCCCCGCCCCGAGCCGAGGGACGTCGCCTGTCGTGTTGTCGATCGTGCTCCAGGTTCTGTACCTGGTCCTGTATGTCTTCCTGTTGCTTCTCCTGTCCCGGTTCGTCCTGAGCGCGGTCCTGCAGTACGGACGCCGCTGGCAACCTGGTCGCGGCGCATCGGCGGGACTGGAATCCGTGTGGAGCGTCACTGATCCCCCTCTCAGCGCGTTGAGGCGTGTGATCCCTCCGCTGCGAATTGGTACCGTGAGCATCGACCTGGCCTCCCTTGTGCTCCTGGTTATCCTGTTCGTGCTGATGGAGTTCGTGTTGAGGCCGTCGATCCTGGCAACCGCCTGATGACCGACGCGCTTTCGCGGCCGCAACTGACCCGAGGAGTTTCGATGCCGCTGACCCCGGCCGACGTTCACAACGTCGCCTTCAAAAAGCCGCCGATCGGCAAGCGGGGGTATGACGAGGAGGAGGTCGACGCCTTCCTTGACGAGGTCGAGCGCGAGCTCGCCCGTCTCATCGAGGAGAACAACGAGCTGCGCGCCCAGGTGGAGCGCGGCGGCCGCGGCGGTGCCCCCGCCGGCCCCGGCGGTGACGCCCGCCTCGCGGCGGAGCTCAACGACGTCAAGGCCCAGCTCGACCGGGTGCAGCGCGACAAGGCCGCGGCCGAGCAGGCCGCCCGCGCGATGCAGGCCGAGCTGGAGCAGGTGCGCTCCACCGGCGGCGCTGCCGCTGCTGCCGCCGCCGTGGGTGACGGCGAGCAGCAGGCGCTGCGAGTGCTGATGATGGCCCAGCGGACGGCCGACGACCACGTCTCGGACGCCCGGCGCGAGGCCGACCAGCTGCTCGCCGAGGCCCGGTCGAAGGCCGAGGAGGTGACCCGGGAGGCGCGCGCGAAGGCCGACGCCCTCGAGCGGGACGCCCGCCAGCGGCACCAGGAGGCCATGGGCGGCCTGGACGCCAAGCGCACCGCGCTGCAGAAGCACATCGAGGAGCTCAAGCAGTTCGAGCGTGAGTACCGCACCCGCCTCAAGGCGTACCTGGAGAGCCAGCTGCGTGACCTCGACGGTCGCGGGCAGGGCCTCGAGGCCGAGATGAGCCGCTCGGAGGGCGGCCGGGTCTCGGGCGGTAACGGTCTGGCCACCGCCGGCCTCGCCGGCTCCTACGGTGGCGGTCGCTCCGGCGCTCTCGAGGCCGGTCGCTGATTTACGGTCGGCGGCCGTCAGCGCGACGGTCGCCGACCACCTGGACGGTACGACGCGGCGGGGGTGACCCGTGATAGTCGCAAGCCTCGTGCTCATCCTCGTCGCTGTGGTGCTGCTGGTGCTGGGCCTGGCCGGCGGCTCCAGTCTTCTGTTGATCATCTCCATCGCGGCCAGTCTGCTGGCCGCGGTCGCGTTGGTGGTGGGTGCCCGCCAGGCTGCCGCCGCCCGCGCGACTGCGGATCCGGCTCGCACGGGTCAGCGGGAGCCGGGCGCGTCCCGGACGGCTGACCCGGGAGGACAGGGCGCCGCGTACGGCCCGATCGAGCCGGAGATTCCGGTTCAGCACGTTCCTCCGACAGTCGGCAGCGGTGGCGGGTGGCGGCAAACACCCGTCCCGCCGGCCGACGACGGGCCGCCCCCGCCGACCACCGGGCAGGCGGGGGCGTACGACGACGAGCCCGACGCCCAGCCCGTGACGCCCGCCGAGGTGTCGCAGATGGCGCGGCTCTCCGACCAGATCCAGGTGGTGGACGGTCGGCCCCGTTACCACCTGGCCGACTGCGCGTACCTGGTCGGACGGGTGCATGAGCCGCTCCCGGTGGCGGAGGCGGTGGAACTGGGCTTCACGCCGTGCGCCCGGTGCGAGCCGGCCACCACGCTGCTCGCCGACCTCCGGCCGAGCTGAGCGAGGATGCCGGTGCCTGCGCAAGACACGCTCACCGTGGCGGTCCGGGTCAAGCCCGGCTCCGCCCGAGCCCGGGTCGGCGGCCGGTTCGACGGTCCGCACGGGCCTGCGCTGGTCATCGCCGTGAACGCGCCGGCTGTCGACGGCCGGGCCACCGAGGCTGCCCGGCGGGCCCTCGCCAGCGCGCTCGACGTCCGGCCGGCGGCGGTCTCGCTGCGCGCGGGCGCGGCCAGCCGCGACAAGCTCTTCCTCATCGAACGGCCCGGTTCGGAGCTGCCCGAGGTGCTGCGCCGGCTGCGCGACGGATCCGGCGAGTGAGGAACGCCCGGGCTGTGCGACCGTGACGTCCGGGCTGGATCTCGCGCTGCTCGTCGGTGCTGCCGTGCTGCTGGTGGCGGTCGGCGCCGTCCGGCTCTCCACCCGGCTCGGGGTACCCAGTCTTCTGGTCTACCTGGCCCTGGGGGTCGCGATCGGTGAGGCCGGGCTGGGCATCCAGTTCGAGGACGCGACCCTGACCCGTACCCTCGGCTTCTGCGCGCTCATCGTGATCATCGCCGAGGGCGGGCTCACCGCCCGGTGGAGCACGCTGCGGCCGGTGCTCGCGCTGTCCGCGGTGCTCGCGACGGTCGGCGTGCTCGTCAGCATCGTGGTGGTCGGCGTCGCCGTCCACTTCCTGCTCGGGCTGGACTGGCGGTTGTCGCTGCTCTACGGGGCGGTGCTCTCCTCCACCGACGCGGCCGCGGTGTTCGCCACCCTGCGCCGGCTGCGCCTGCCGCCCCGGCTGGTGGCCTCGCTGGAGGCCGAGTCCGGCATGAACGACGCGCCGGTGGTGCTGCTCGTGGTGCTGCTCTCGGTGGAGAGCGCCGGGCACCCCTGGTGGTACGAGGTCGGCCTGGTGGGCTACGAGTTGATCGTGGGCGCCCTGGTCGGCGTCGCGGCGGGCCTGGCCGGGCGTTGGACGCTGCGCCGGGAGGCGCTGCCGTCGGCGGGGTTGTACCCGATCGCCGTGGTCGGATTCACCGTGCTGGCGTATGCCGCCGCTGCGGTGCTGCACGCCTCGGGCTTCCTCGCCGTCTACGTCGCCGGGGTGCTGCTCGGCAACGCCCGCCTGCCGCACCGGCAGGCGATCCTCGGTTTCGCCGACGGGCTGGCCTGGCTGGCCCAGATCGGTCTGTTCGTGCTGCTGGGGCTGTTGGCGTCACCGGGTCGGCTCGAGGGCGCGGTGCTCCCGGCGGTGGTGACCGGGCTGGCCCTGGTGCTGGTGGCGCGGCCGCTGTCGGTGGCGGTGTCCGCGCTGCCGTTCCGGGTGGGTCTGCGTGAGCAGGCGTTCCTGTCCTGGGCGGGGCTGCGCGGTGCGGTGCCGATCGTGCTGGCCACCATTCCGCTCTCCGAGCGGGTGCCCGGTGCGGAGGGGCTCTTCGACGCGGTCTTCGTGCTGGTGGTGATCTTTACCGTGTTGCAGACCACCACGTTGGCGCCGGTGGCCCGCCGCCTCGGGGTGACCGCGCCGGCCGAGGCGGCGGAGGTGCACGTCGAGACGGCGCCGCTGGAACGGATGCGGGCCGATCTGTTGCAGCTGGAGGTGCCGGAGGGGTCGCGGCTGGCCGGGGTGCACGTCGACGAGCTGCGGTTGCCGCAGGGCGCCTCGGTGACCCTGGTGCTGCGCGACGGGGTGGGTTTCGTGCCCGGTCCGGGCACCCGGCTGAAGTCCGGCGACAGCCTTTTGATCGTCGCTACCGCGGGCGCGCGGGACGAGGCGGAGCGGCGGTTGCGCGCGGTCGATCGGCGGGGTCGGCTGGCCCGGTGGTTTGGCGAGTACGGCGACGACCCCGACGATTGATCTGCTAGCGTTCCTTTTGCCCCAATTAGGTGGGGCTTGGGGCTGAATAGCGGTACGTCGGTGCGGCACGTTGTCGGACGCCTGTACGTTCCGTATTCTTGCCAACCTCTGGAGTGCGCGGCGGACGTGGCTGCGCGCCCCTTTTCGTACCTGGGGGTCGCCGGATCGGTGCCCCCTGTCCAGGTGCCGCGGATCGCCGCGGTTCCGCGGCCTAGGGAGCGACCATGGCGAAGCCAGCCGAGACCAGGACCGCCGGCCGCAAGGCGGTGGCGAAGCCCACCCGCAGCGCCGCGGAGACCGAGAAGATCCGGGCGGCTCTGGCGGCGCGGCGGGATGAGCTCCGTGCCGAGTACGATCAGACGCTGAGCGAGATCACCGAGCTGCAGCGCGACCGGCTGACCGACTCGGCCGGGGACGACCAGGCCGACACCGGCACCAAGACGTTCGAGCGGGAGCAGGAGATCTCTCTCGCCAACAGCATCCTGGAACGGATCACGCAGGTCGAACGGGCGCTGGAGCGGCTCGACAAGGGCAGCTACGGCTGGTGCGAGCGGTGCGGCAACCCGATCCCGGTGGAGCGGCTCGCCGCCTTCCCGTCGGCGACCCTCTGCGTGACCTGCAAGCAGCTGGAGGAGCGGCGCTGAGGTCCGCTCCCCGGCGGCGAAGAAGACGGTGAGCGATCACCGCCGAGTCGATGGGGAGCAGATGAGCGCAGCACCGTCCGCCGGGTCCGGCAGCGACGAACCGGCCCACCGCCGGGCCCGGCCAGGAGCAGTCGCCATCCTCGTCGGCACGGCGCTGGTCGCCCTACTGATCGACCTGCTCACCAAACACCTCGCGTTGGCACACCTCACCGGCCGGGAGCCGCTGCGGCTGCTCGGCGGGTTCATCTACCTCAACCTGATCCGCAACAGCGGAGCCGCCTGGAGCATCGGCTCCGACCACACCTGGGTCTTCCCGCTGATCACCATCGCGGTGGTCGGCTGGATCGTCTGGATGGCGCTGCGGCTGCGCTCGGTTCCCTGGGCGATCTCGCTCGGTCTCGTGCTGGGCGGGGCCCTCGGCAACCTGACGGACCGGATCTTCCGCGCCCCCGGTCACTTCGTCGGCCACGTGGTTGACATGATCAGCGTCTTCGGCCCGTTCGGCGAGTACTTTCCGGTGTTCAACCTGGCGGACAGCTCGCTGGTCTGCGGCGTCGTGCTCGCCGTGCTGTTGGAACTGACCGGCCGCCAGCGTGACGGCGGCCGGGCCGGCCGTGGCGACCGCCCGAGCGCCGACCCGGCGACCATCACCGAGCAGCGGGAGCGAGCATGACCTCGGCATTCGTGGGAGGCGGCGGCCAGCGTTCGCTGCCGGTGCCGGACGGCCTCGACGGCATGCGACTGGACCAGGCGGTGTCCCGGCTCTTCGGCCTGTCCCGTACCGCCGCCGCGGCCCTGGTGGACGCCGGGGACGCGCTCGTCGACGGCGTGACCCGCCCCAACTCACACAAGGTCAAGGCCGGCTCGTGGCTGGAGGTGACCCTGCCGGCCCCGCCCGCGCCGCCGACCGTGGTGCCACAGGCGGCGCCCGGCCTGCGGGTGATCTACGCCGACGACGACATCGTGGTGGTGGACAAGCCGGTGGGCGTCGCCGCTCACCCGAGCCCCGGCTGGACCGGTCCCACCGTGATCGGAGCGCTGGCCGCGATCGGCCACCGCATCTCCACCAGCGGCGCGGCCGAACGGCAGGGCGTGGTGCACCGCCTGGACGTGGGCACCACGGGAGTCATGGTGGTCGCCAAGAGCGAGCAGGCGTACACCGCGTTGAAGCGGGCGTTCAAGTACCGCGACGTGGAGAAGCGCTACCACGCCGTGGTGCAGGGGCATCTGGATCCGCTGCGCGGCACGATCGACGCCCCGATCGACCGGCACCCCACCCACGACTACCGGTGGGCAGTGGTCTCGGGCGGCAAGCCGAGCATCACCCACTACGACACCCTCGAGGCGTTCCCGGCCGCCAGCCTGGTCGACGTCCGGCTGGAGACCGGTCGTACCCACCAGATCCGGGTGCACTTCTCCACCCTGCGTCACCCCTGCGTCGGCGACCTCACCTACGGCGCGGACCCGACCCTGTCCGCCCGGCTCCGGCTCGACCGGCAGTGGCTGCACGCCCGCGAACTGAGCTTCATGCACCCCCGTACGGGGGAAGAGGTTCGCTTCGTCAGCGACTACCCTGACGACCTGGAACGCGCGCTCCGGATCCTGCGCGACTGAGCGGCGGCCCGCCCGACACCGACCGACGAGGGGAACCCGCCCGTGCGTGCCGGCGACCTGCTGCGCCAGATCGACCAGCGACTCCTGCCGCTGCTGAGCCGGATGGTGGCGCGGCTCGGCGAGGCCTCGTCCCGGTCGCGGGTGCTCACCGGCACGGCGCTGCTGTCGGTGACGGCGGTGCTGCTCGCCGCCGTCTGGGCCGCGGACGACGGCCCGGTCGGGGATTCGACCGTCGGCGAGGTGACCCGGGTCGGGGTGGTCGACGGCGACTCCGTGCCGGGCTACCTGCGCGCCGCGGCCGCCGACCTGGCCGCGCTGCCGGCGCCCTCCGCGACCCCCGCCGACGGCACGTACGCGTTGGTCTCCCTGGACAACTACCTGCCCCCACAGGGCCTGGACGCGGTGTTGCGCGACGTGTCGGTCTCGGCGGTGTTCGGGCGGGTGCCGCTGCCCGGCCGGCAGACCGAGATCGTCCGGATACCGGCGCAACGAGTCCCCGACGACGTTCTCGCCGCGATGACCGAGCTGGCTGACCGCAAGGAGCGGGAGGCCGCCGACTACCGGGCGCGGGCCGCCGCGACGACCGACGACGCCGAGTTGCGTCAGGTCTACGCCAGCGGCGCCGAGGTGGCCGCCGCGGAGGCGAACGCCTACCGCGCCGGGTGCGCCTGCGTGTACGCGGCGGTGGTGCGGGCAGAACCGGCGACGCTACGTGCCGTGGCGTCCCGGCGCGCCGTCCGGGCGGTCGATCCGGCGCCGGAGGTGCGCCGGCTGGACCGGACGGTGTTCACCCCGCCGCTGCCCGAACAGCGCGACGTGGTCCGTCCGCCGGCCGATGCCGCGCTGCCCGAGCAGACGACCTCGCCCTCGCAGAGTCCGTCGGCGGTGTCGCCCAGCCCGACGGCGCGCGAGTCGTCGGAGCCGGCGCCCACCGTCACCGATCCGTCACCCACGCCGGAGCAGAAGCGGTCCTCGGCTCCGCCGCCGACGGTCACCACCTCGCCAGAAGAGTCCGACGAGTCCGGCGAGTCTGTCGATTCCGGCGAGTCCGGCGAGTCCGGCGAGCGGACGGTGCAGCCGATCGAACCATGATCGTGCCGCTGGAACGTGCGCGGGGCGGTGTGTTCCGAATAGGGTTTGCTTCGTAGCCTGTCGGGCGGAGATCGATCGCGCTGGGAGGGCGAGCCGTGGAGGGCAGCGAGACCGGCTGGGGCCGGCCGGCCGAACCAGCGCCGCGGTGGCGGGCGCTGCTCGACCGTGCCCGCCTGGCCGGTAGAGGGGCTGAACAGCCCGAGCCCGACCGGCGGGTCGAGGACCCACTACCGCCGCCGAGGCCGCTCACGCCGCCGGAGCCGCATGCCGCGCCGGAGCCGTTGCCGCGACGGGCCGCGCACAACGGCTACGCCGGGCGGGCGCCCGCCGCGGGCCAGCCCGAGCGGACCTACGGCGGCCAGCCCGGTGAGCGGACGTACGGCGCGGATCCCGGCTACCGGGCGGAGGGGACCTACCGCGCCGATCCGTCGTACCGGGCGGAGCCGGCGTACCGCCCGGATCCCGGACATCCCGGCGAGCCGGCGTACCGCCCGGATCCCGGACATCCCGGCGAGCCGGCGTATCGCCCGGATCTCGGACATCCCGGCGAGGCGGCGTACCGCCCGGACCCCGGACATCCGGCCGAGCCGGCGTACCGGGTGCCGGAGCAGCGTCGGCCGGAACCGCCCGAGTCGCGTTACACGCTGCTCGACAACGGCTACCGGTCCGAGTCGCGGCCGGCGGAATCCCGCTACGCCCTGCTCGACAACGGCTACCGCTCGGAGGCGGGTTACCCGGCCCCGCCGGCGCCGCCCGCCACCCCGCCGGCCCCCGTCCCGCCCGCGCCCCCGGCGCTCGCGCCGCCACCGGCTGCCGCCGACCGGACCTACTCGGCGCGGGCCGAGTGGCGGCCACCGGCACCCGACCCGGAGGTGGAACGGGCCAGAGCGGTACTGCGCCGGGAGTTCGGCTCGCCGCGGGTCATCGCCTTCGCCAACCCCAAGGGCGGGGTGCACAAGACGACGGCCACCGTGCTCGCCGCCGCGACGGTCGGCAGCGTGCGCGGGCGGGGCGTACTGGCCTGGGACGACAACGAGCTGCGCGGCACGCTGGGGCTGCGCGCCGGCAGCGCCCGCCACGCCCGGACCATCCGGCACCTGATCACCGAACTCGCGCAGATCGAGATCCTCGAGGGGGACACGCTGCTCGACCGCCTCGACGACTTCCTGCGGCACGCCTCCGACGGCTCGTACGACGTGCTGGCGGGGGAGGAGAGCCCGCGGTTCGCCCAGCGGCTCGACCAGTTCACCGTGCGGCGGGTGCTGGAGCTGCTGCGGCGCACCCACGAGGTGGTCTGTGTGGACACCGGCAACAACGTGGAAAGTCCCAACTGGCGCACCGTGATGCAGGCGGCCGACCAGCTCGTGGTCACCACCGTGCCGCGGGAGGACGCGGCGTTCAGCGCGGACTGGATGCTCGACCTGCTGCACGAGGTCGGCATGGGCGAACTGGCCGAGAACGCGGTCACCCTCATCTCCTGCCCGACCCCGGGTCGTTCGCAGCTGCAGGACGACCTGGAGCGGCACTTCGCCAGCCGGACCCGTGCCGTCGCCGTGGTGCCGTACGACCCGGCGCTGGAGACCGGATCCTCGATCGAGTACGCCCAGCTCCAACCGGAGACCCGTCAGGCCTGGCTGCGCGCCGCCGCGGTCATGCTGGAGCCGTTCGCCCGGTGAGGGGGACTGCCGCCACCGGCGCCCCCGCCGGTTCGCCCGCCTGAGAGGATCATCGGGTGAGTCCGGACACCCCCGACCCCGACCGTCCCGTCGTCCGCCCCGACGAGCCCGAGCACGCCGACCCGGCCGTAACCGGAGCCGACCCGCGTCCCGGGAATCCCGCGGGCGCGGACCCGCACGCCGCGCGGACCTTGCGAGCCGCGCCGGGCGGCAACCCCGCCACCGGTGGCGGCCCGGCGTCGACCGCCGCTCGGCCGTCCCCCGAAGCCGACCCGATCGGCGCGCAGCCCGGTACCGGGCAGACGGTGCCGGCGACCGGAGGCCCATCGGCCCCCCGTCCGGCCGCCGCCGAGTCCGACAAGGCGACGGTGACCGACACGCCAGGGCGGGCCTGGGCCGGCGCCGTCGGCGCGGGGCTGGCGCTGGCGGTGCTCGGCGCGCCGCTCGGGCTGCTCTGGGCGGCCGTCACCCCGGGCACCCCGGTGATCAAGGCACCGCTGGGCGCCGTCTACGCCGAGCCGCAGCCGGAGCAGCCGATCGCCGCGGACGGCTGGTTCAGCCTGCTCGGGCTCGGCTTCGGGGTGCTGGCCGCAGTGGCGCTCTGGTTCGTACTGCGCCGGCGGCGCGGCCCGGTCGGGCTGGCCAGCGCCGTGCTCGGCGCCTTCGCCGCCGCGGTGGTGGCCTGGCAGGTGGGACGGCGGATCGGACTGGCCGAGTTCGACCGGCTGCTGGCCACCGCACCGGAGGGACAGGCCTTCAGCAAGCCGGCCGACCTGCGAGCCGGCGGGATCGACTGGCTCTTCGGCGTGCTGCCGGTGCCGCACGGCAACCTGCTGCTGCCGGCGTTCGGCGCGGCCGTCACGTACACCCTGCTCGCCGGCTGGTCCCGCTGGCCGTCGCTGCGCCCCGAGCCGCAGCCCGACCCGGCCGCGCTCAGTTGGGTGTCGGCGGCGACGCCAGCTCCCCCAACGGCACCGGAACCGCCCGCACCTGGCGCAGCAGAGCCGCCTCGCGGTTGAGCAGCCGCAGCTCGGCGCGGAGCCGGGCCGCGGTGTCGTCGACGGCGAGCAGCCGCTGCCGGTCCTCGACGGTGAGCGCGGCCGTGGCGGCGACCAGGTGGGACAGCACCGTCGGATCCTCCGGAAGCTGCTCGGAGAGATCCTGCTGGTCCGGCCGGATCAACCCGAGGTACTGCCGGAACACGGAGATCACCCGGGCGGCCAGCAGTTCGGCGGCCTCGTCGGCGCCGCCGGGCTCGGGGAGCCACTCCACCTCGGCGGTCAGGTAGGGGGCCGCGCTCCGGTCCACCTCCGCGATCCGGAAGCGGCGCCGGCCGACCGTGACGATGTCGAAGCCCCCGTCGGGCAGTTCGGTGACCTGCCGCAGATCCGCGGTGCAGCCCACCTCGTGCAGGGTCACCTCGCCGCCGCCGGGCAGCGGTCGGCCGTCGGGCGCGGTCGCCGCGACCTCCCAGCCGGCCTGGATCGCCACCACACCGAACTCGCGCGGAACGCCCTCGGGCAGCTCCACCAGATGCCGGACCAGAGCGCGGTAACGCTCCTCGAAGATGTGCAGCGGGAGGACCAGACCGGGGAAGAGCACCGTCCCCAACGGGAACACCGGCAACCGCGCAGTCACGCCGTCGAGCCTAGCCCGATCCGGCGTCGGCGGCGTGTCCCGGCTCACCGTCCCGCCGTACGGGCGCTGCCGGTCGACCCGCTGACCGGCCGCCTAGACTCGCAAGGGTGTTGAATCGGATCGACCTGCGCGGCGGCGTCCCTGATCCGCGCCGCCTCCTGCCCCGTGCCCAACTCGACGTGTCGGTCGCCGTCGAGCGGATCCGGCCGGTCGTGGAGGCGGTACGGGAGCATGGGTACGCGGCGATCCGGGAGGCGAGCGAGCGCTTCGACGGGGTCAGCCCCGAGGTGCTGCGGGTGCCCGCCGAGGTGATCGCCGCCGCGGAGGACACCCTCGATCCGGAGGTACGCGCCGCGCTGCTGGAGTCGATCCGCCGAGCCCGCCGGGTGCACGCCGACCAGCGGCGTACCGACCACACCACCCAGGTGGTGCCGGGCGGCACGGTGACCGAGCGCTGGGTGCCGGTCGAACGGGTCGGCCTCTACGTCCCCGGGGGCCTCGCGATGTACCCGTCGACAGTCGTCATGAACGTGGTGCCCGCCCAGGAGGCCGGGGTCCGTTCGCTGGTGGTGGTGAGCCCCCCGCAGAAGGACAACGACGGCCTGCCCGATCCGCGGGTGCTCGCCGCGTGCGCGCTGCTCGGCGTGGACGAGGTCTACGCCGTCGGCGGCGCCCAGGCGGTGGCGATGCTCGCGTACGGGGCGAGCGTGGACGCCGAGGGGAGCGCACGCTGCGAGCCGGTCGACATGATCACCGGTCCGGGCAACATCTGGGTCACCGCCGCCAAGCGGCTGCTGCGCGGCGTGGTCGGCATCGACGCCGAGGCAGGTCCCACCGAGATCGCCATCCTGGCCGACGACACCGCCGATCCGGCGCACGTGGCCGCCGACCTGATCAGCCAGGCCGAGCACGATCCCCTCGCGGCCAGCGTCCTGGTCACGCCGTCGGTCGGCCTGGTCGAGGCGGTCGAGCGGGAACTGGCGCGGCAGGTGCCGGCGACCAAGCACACGGAGCGGGTCACCACCGCGCTGACCGGCGAGCAGAGCGGGGCGGTGCTCGTCGACGACCTCGACGCCGGGCTGCGGGTGGTCGACGCGTACGCCGCCGAGCACCTGGAGATCCAGACGCGGGACGCCCGCGAGTGGGCGCTGCGGGTACGCAACGCCGGGGCGATCTTCGTGGGCTCGTGGTCGCCGGTGTCGCTCGGCGACTACTGCGCCGGCTCCAACCACGTGCTTCCCACGGGTGGCTGCGCCCGGCACTCCTCCGGCCTGTCGGTGCAGTCGTTCCTGCGCGGTATCCACCTGGTCGAGTACTCGCAGGACGCGTTGCGTGAGGTCGCCCCGCACGTGGTCACCCTGGCGACGGTGGAGGACCTGCCGGCGCACGGCCAGGCGGTCCGCACCCGCTTCCCCGGGGCGCTGTCGTGACCGGCCGGCCGACCCCGCGGGCGCAGACCGACGTGCGGCGCGAGGTGGTTGCGTGACCACCCTCGACGACCTGCCGATCCGCGACGACCTGCGCGGGCGCACTCCATACGGCGCGCCGCAGCTGGACGTGCCGGTGCGGCTGAACACCAACGAGAACTCCTACCCGGTGCCCGAGCCGGTGGTCGAGGCGATCGGCAAGGCGCTCGCCGCCGAGCTACGCGACCTCAACCGCTACCCGGACCGGGACGCGGTGGCCCTCCGCGCCGACCTGGCGGGCTACCTGGGGTACGGGCTCACGGTCGACAAGGTCTGGGCGGCCAACGGCTCCAACGAGATCCAGCAGCAGCTGCTCCAGGCGTTCGGCGGACCGGGGCGCAGCGCGCTCGGCTTCGTCCCGGCGTACTCGATGCATCCGCTGCTCGCGCTCGGCACCGGCACCCGCTGGGTGCCCGCGCGGCGCGGCGTCGATTTCGGGCTGACCGCCGAGGACGCGGTGACGCAGATCCGTGAGCACGCCCCGGACGTGATCTTCCTCTGCTCCCCGAACAACCCCACCGGCACGGCGCTCGACCCGGCAGTGATCGGCGCTGTGCTCGACGCCGCGCCGGGGATGGTGATCGTCGACGAGGCGTACGCCGAGTTCGCCCGCCCCGGCACGGTGAGCGCCCTCGCGGTGCTGCCCGACCACCCCCGGTTGGTGGTGACCCGGACGATGAGCAAGGCGTTCGGGTTCGCCGGCGGCCGGCTGGGTTACCTCGCCGCCGATCCGGCGGTGGTGCAGGCGGTGCAGCTGGTGCGGTTGCCGTACCACCTCTCGGCGCTCACCCAGGCGGCGGCTCGCGCGGCGCTGGCCCACCGCGACGCCCTGCTCGGCACGGTGACGGCCATCAAGGAGCAGCGGGACCGGATCGTCGCCGAGTTGCGCGCCCGCGGCCTGCGGGTCGCCGACAGCGACGCCAACTTCGTGCTCTTCGCCGTCGGCGGTGACCAGACGGTGGCCTGGCGGGCGCTGCTGGACCAGGGCGTGCTGGTCCGGGACGTCGGGCTGCCCGGGTGGCTGCGGGTCACCGCGGGCACGCCCGTCGAGACCGATGCCTTCCTCACCGCCATGGACAAGCTGTAGTGGGCGCGTCAGCCCCGCGACCGAGAGGCGAGCAATGAGCCGCACCGCACGGGTCGAGCGGATCACCAAGGAGACCAAGGTTCTCGTCGAGATCGAGCTCGACGGCACCGGCAAGGCCGACATCGAGACCGGCGTCGGCTTCTACGACCACATGCTCAACCAGATCGCCCGGCACGGCGGCTTCGACCTGACCGTGCACACGGTCGGTGATCTCGAGATCGACGCGCACCACACCATGGAGGACACCGCTCTCGCCCTCGGCACGGCCCTCGACCGGGCGCTGGGCGACAAGGCCGGCATCCGGCGGTACGGCTCGGCCACCGTGCCGATGGACGAGGTGCTGGTCCGGGCCGCGGTCGACCTCTCCGGCCGGCCGTACGTGCTGCACGACGAGCCGGCGCTCGCGCCGTACATCGGTCCGGTCTACCCGACCAGCATGACCCGGCACATCTGGGAGTCGTTCGGCCAGGCGGCCCGGATCACGCTGCACGTGGACGTGTTGCGGGCGGCCCGGCCCGGTGGACACCCGGACGCGCACCACGTGGTGGAGGCGCAGTTCAAGGCGGTGGCGCGGGCGTTGCGCGAGGCCACCGCCGTCGACCCCCGGTCGGCCGGGGCGGTACCGAGCACGAAGGGGGCGCTCTGATGAGCGTGCGGAACGTGGCGCGGCGGCGTACGGGCGGGTGGCTGCGGTGAACGCGGTCCTGCCGATCCTGTTGCTGGTGCTGGCCGGCGTGCTGGTGGGCGGCGTCTGGTCGCTGTACCGGCAGGGCGCGCCCCGGGGCGCGGTGGTGCTGACCGCCGTGCTCGCGGTGATCGCCACGGCGGGTGGAGTGTTGTGGTTGCTGCCGGGGGCCGGTCAGTGAGCAACCCGGACGTGGTGGTGCTCGACTACGGGTCGGGCAACCTGCGGTCGGCCGAACGCGCCCTGGCCGCCGCCGGGGCGACGGTACGGGTGACCGACGACCTGTCGGCAGCCGCGGGCGCGGCCGGGTTGGTGGTGCCCGGCGTCGGCGCGTTCGCGGCGTGCATGGCCGGTATCGAGGGGCTCGGAGCCGGCCCGGTCATCGCCGACCGGGTGGCCGCCGGCCGTCCGGTGCTCGGCATCTGCGTCGGGATGCAGGTGCTCTTCGAGCACGGCGAGGAGCACGGCGTGGTCACCAAGGGGCTCGGGCTGCTGCCCGGCGCGGTGACGAAGCTTCCCGCGACCCGGCTGCCGCACATGGGCTGGAACACCGTCCGCCCGCCCGCGTCGTCGGCGCTCTTGACCGGCCTGCCGCCGGAGAGCCGGTTCTACTTCGTCCACTCGTACGCGGTCACCGAGGCGGGTGCGCTGGCCTCGGCCGGCGCCACCGTCACCACCGCCCACCACGGCGCCGATTTCGTGGCGGCCGTCGAACGTGGTTCGCTCTCCGCTGCCCAGTTCCACCCGGAGAAGTCGGCCGACACCGGGGCCAGGCTGCTGCGCAACTGGCTGGCCACGCTGTGAGCGCGGTCGAGCCGACGCCCGCCGCGGCCGGGCGGGGTGCGGCGTGAGCAAGGAACGTGCCCGCCGGCGGGCGGTGCGCGAGGCCGAGCTGGCCCGGGAACGCGCCGTCCGCCGGCGTCGGGTGGCCCGCCGGGAGCGTCGGCGGATGCTGGTGCGCCGGCTCACGCCGCAGTTGCGTCGGCGCAGCGCCGGCCGCCTGGCGCGGCACAGCCGTACCGAGCGCGCCGGGATCGTGCTGCTCACCCTGGCGTCGCTGATCCTGATCTGGTCCCTCGTGGACGACCTGGCGTTGCGCATCGCGCTGGTCGTGCTGCTGCTGCTCGTATTGCCGGCGATCGTGGTGATCGCCCTGGACCGTCGTACCTGACGCTAGGAGAAGACGTTGAGCCTCACCCTCTTGCCCGCCGTGGACGTCGCCGACGGTCGGGCCGTCCGCCTCGTGCAGGGCGCCGCCGGCAGCGAGACCAGCTACGGCGACCCGCTGGAGGCGGCGCTGGCCTGGCAACGTGACGGTGCGGAGTGGATCCACCTGGTCGACCTCGACGCCGCGTTCGGCCGCGGGTCCAACGCCCACCTGCTCGCCGAGGTGGTCCGCCAGCTCGACGTCAAGGTCGAGCTCTCCGGCGGCATCCGCGACGACGAGTCTCTGCTCGCCGCGCTGGGCACCGGAGCGGCCCGGGTCAACATCGGCACCGCCGCGCTGGAGGATCCGGCCTGGTGCGACCGGATCGTCGGCGAGTACGGCGACCGGGTCGCGATCGGGCTGGACGTTCGTGGTCGTACGCTCTCCGCCCGCGGCTGGACCCGTGACGGCGGCGACCTCTTCGAGGTGCTGGAGCGGCTCGACAAGGCAGGTGCCGCGCGGTACGTGGTCACCGACATCACCAAGGACGGCACGATGCGCGGGCCGAACCTGGAGCTGCTGCGGGAGGTCTGCGGCCGGACCGACGCGCCGGTGATCGCCTCCGGGGGTGTCTCCACGCTGGACGATCTGCGCGCGCTGGCGGTGCTCGAGCCGATCGGGGTGGAAGGTGTGATCGCCGGCAAGGCGCTCTACGCGGGGGCGTTCACCGTGGCGCAGGCGCTCGAGACGCTGGCCACCGCCTGAGAGCCTGTCGGGTCGGGTGACCCTGTAGCGGTTGCGCCGGGCCCAGCCGACGACCGGTGCGGGCACGGCGTCCGGACGACAGCGTCCGACCCGCTGTACGGTGCTCGACCGGCCCGCCCACCGGCTGCGAGACTGACCGGGTGGGCGGGGTGGTCATCGGCCGGGACGGGGTGCTGGGCGAGGCCCGGCGGTCCCTGGACGGCGGCCGGCCGGTGCTCCTGGAGGGGCCGGCCGGCATCGGCAAGACGGCGGTGCACCGGTCGCTGCTCGACGCCGCCGCCGGGGACGGCTGGCTGCTGTTGTGCTGCGCGCCGACCGAGGCCGAGCGGGCGCTGCCCTTCGCCGCGCTGGCCGACGTGCTCGCGCCCCTGGCCGACCGCGCCGCGGAGTTGCCGCCACCGCAACGCACGGCCCTGGCCGGGGTGCTGCTCTCCGGCGAGGTGACTGAGCCGGTGGACGAGCGGGCGGTGGCCGCGGCGACCCGGGCGTTGCTCGAGGTGGCCGCCGCCGGGCCGGAACGGCCCCGCGTGCTGGTCGCGGTGGACGACGCGCCGTGGCTGGATCCGCCGAGCGAACGGGCGCTGCGCTTCGCGTTGCGCCGCGTGGTGCCGCGGATCGCCGTGCTGGTGACGGCACGATCAGATCGACCGCAGGCCACGCCGGCGCCGCTCGGCCTCGACCACGGCGCCACCGGCGCGTTGCTGGACCGGGTCACCGTCGGCCCGCTCGGCGTGGGCGCACTGCACCACGTGCTGCGCGCGGCGACCGGCACCGCCCTGCCCCGGCCGCTGCTGGTCCGCATCGCCGAGGAGTCCGGCGGCAATCCGCTGCTCGCCATCGAGCTGGCCCGCGCGGTGCTGCGGCTGCCACAGCAGCCGGCCCCGGGTGCGGACCTTCCGGCCGCGCCGTCGCTGCGGCACCTGATCGCCGACCGGCTGGCCGCCCTGCCGCCGCCGGCCCGGCACGCGATCCGCCTCGCCGCGCTCTCCGACGTACCGACTCTGGACGGGCTGGCCCGGGCCGGGGTGGCCGCCGCCGATCTCGATCCCGCGGAGGAGGCGGGGCTGGTGGTCGTGGCCGGGGAGGCGGTGGGTTTCGCGCACCCGGTCTACGCCGCGGCGGTCCGTGCCGACGTGCCCACTGGGGTGCGTCGGCGCCTGCACCGGCTGCTCGCCGACACCGCGCGGGACCCGGACGAGCGGGCCCGGCAACTGGCCCGGTGCACGAGCGCGCCGGCGCCGGAGGCGGCGGCGGAGATCGCGGCAGCCGCCGCCCGCCAGCAGGCCCGGGGCGCCCCGGAGATCGCCGCGGGGTTGTACGACACGGCAGCGCGTCTCGGCCCGCCGGAGACCGTCGCGGAGCACGCCCGGTGGCGACTGGCCGCTGCGCAGTGCAGGTACGACAGTGGCGACTACGCCGCCGCCCGCGTCGCGGCCGAACAGGCGGTCGAGGAGCTGACCGGGCCGGCGCGGGGTGAGGCGCTGCTGCTGCGGGCCGTGATCGGCTGGAGCGCGGACGAATCGTCCGAGAAGATCATGGCGATCGCCGAACGCGCGCTGGCCGCCGCCCCGCCCGACACGACGCTGGCCGGGCGTGTCCACGCACACCTCGGCATGTTCGAGGACGCGCCGGACCCGGCTCGGCGGCACGCGGAACACGCCGCCGTGCTGCTCGCGGGTAGCCCCGACGACCGCCCGGTGTACGCCGCGGCGTTGATGCTCCTGTTCTTCAACGAGGTACGGGCCGGTCTCACCGCGCGGACGGAGCTACTGGAGCAGGCGTTGGCGGCGGAGGGCGAGGAGCCGTCCTGGCTGGCCGGGACGGTGCCGGCGATCTGGTGGAAGGGGCTGGACGAGCACGACCGGGCCCGGGAACGGCTGCACCGGTTGCTGAACCGCGCGGTCGGGCGCGGCGACGAGCCGTCCCAGCACGAGCTGCTGTGTCACCTCGGCGAGACCGAGCTGCTCGCCGGCCGCTGGGGGGACGCCGCCGCCCACATCGCCGAGGCCCGGGAACTGGGCGAGCAGTACGGTGCCGACTCGGCGGGGGTGGAGTGGCTGGAGGGTCTGCTGCTGGCGTACCGGGGACGGCTGGCGGAGGCCACCCGGATCGCCGTGGAGGGGTTGGGTCGCGCCGACGAGTTGGACGACCGGTGGCGGCTCCGGATCCACTCCCAGCTGGCCGGCTACGCGGCGCTGACCGGGGGGCGGCTGCCGGAGGCCGCCCGGCACTTCGGAGTGCTGGCGGCCACCGTGGACGAGTTGGGGCTGGTCGAGCCGTTGGCCCAGCGTTTCGAACCGGACTGGCTGGAGGCCTGTGTCGGCGCCGGTGACCTGGCCACCGCCGAGGCGGTCCTCGAGCGGCTGGCGGTACGGCACCGGCGGCTGCCCCGGCCGTGGACCACCCTGGGGTTGGCCCGCAGCCGGGTGCTGCTCGACGGTGCGCTCGGGCGTGACCCGTCCGACGCGCTGGGGGAGCTGGCCGCCGCCCGCGCGGCCGTACCCGCCGACGTGCTCCCGCTGGACCGCGCTCGCTGCCTGCTGGTGGCCGGCGTCGCGTACCGGCGGCTGCGGCGGCGGCGGGAGGCACGCGGCGCGCTGACCGAAGCCGCGGCCGAGCTCGACGCGCTCGGCGCGGAGGCGTTGGCCGCCCGGGCGCGTGCCGAGGCGGAACGCACCGGCGGGCGGGTCGCGCCGCGGCAGCTCACCGGCACCGAGTTGGAGGTGGCCCGCCTCGCGGCCGCAGGCCGGACCAACCGGGTCATCGCCGAGACGCTCTTCATCAGCCCGAAGACGGTCGAGGCCAACCTGGCCCGGATCTACCGGAAGCTCGGCGTGACCAGCCGCGCCGAGCTGGGCGCCACGATGGCCCGCGGTACCGGCGCCGACGGGTGAACGGCGTGGCCGGGGCCGTCGGAGCGCGGCGACGCGGCGGGCGGCTCGCCCCGGTCGGCGGGCGTTGCCGCGGGGTGGCCGTCGAAGGATAGGGAAACGCCCGATTACCCGGCCCGTCCGCGGGCCTAGCGTCGAGGCCATGTCCAGTCGCCTCTTCGTCCTCGAGCGCTACGACCGCGTTCCGGGAGAGTCCGCCGACGAGCCGGTCGGTGCGCTGACCACCGGCACGACCAGACTTCGGGGCGCCGTGCGGATCCCGGCCGACGACGTGGTGCTCGCCTTGGTGGAGGGGCCCGACGCCGAGACGGTGGCCGAGGTGGCCGCCGCCGCCGGGTGGCGGGTGGACCGGCTGGGCGTGGCCGAGTGGATCGTCGCGCCGGAGGAAACGGCAGCGCCGGGTGACCCGTCGTGACCGGCCGGCCCGCTGATGTCCCGCCTTCGTCCGAACCGTCTTGGAGGTCCTGATGAGACAGCTCCACCCCCGGATGGCCGCCCTGCTGCTGGCCGCCCTGCTGCCTCTGCTGGTCGGCCCGGTGGCCGGCTGCGGTTCCGGCGGGGACGACGTGCCACCGGCGCCGGTCGAGGCGCCACTGCCCGAGGTGCCGCCCAGCAGTGACGAGCCCTCGCCCACCACGCAGGCGCCGGCCACCGTCGACGCGTGCACCCTGGTGACCAAGAAGGAGGCGGAGGAACTCGCCGGCACCAAGCTGGACGACGCCGTGCCGGTGCGCGAGTCGTGCACCTACACGGCCCCGGTCAGCGGGCCGACGGCCCAGGTGGAGGTCTTCGTCGGGGACGGCGCGAAGAAGTACCTCGACATCGAGCGGGAACTCGGCCACGAGCTGCGACCGCTGGCCGGCGTCGGCGACGAGACGTACGTGAGCCTCGAGGCGGCCTTCGTCAACCGTTCGGGGCTGTGGGTGGCGGTGCGGCTGGTCCGGCTCAACGACCCGGAGGAGAACCGCGAGCCGCTGGAGGGGATCGCGCGCACGGTGGCCGGCCGGATCTGAACCGGGGGGACAGGTCGAGCGGTGTGTTCCACCCCCGCCGCGTCTTGGCCGGAGCAGGTCGGTGGCGGCCGACCGAGCAGAAAGGTTGCGCACAATTTAGTTGCGCGCTACTTTTCTGGGGTGACCGATGACCCGGTGTTGCGCCGCCAGGTGTGCTTCGCGCTCTACGCGGCCTCGCGGGCCGTGACCGACGTCTACCGGCCCATCCTCGACGCCGTCGGGCTGACCTACCCGCAGTACCTGGTACTGCTGGTGCTGTGGGAGCACGACGGCGACCCCCGCACCGTCTCCGACCTCGGCGCCGAGCTGCGGCTGGACTCCGGCACCCTCTCCCCGCTGCTCAAGCGGCTGGAGGAGGCGGGCCTGGTGGTCCGGCGGCGGTCGACGCGCGACGAGCGGCGGGTCGAGGTGGAGCTGACCGACGCCGGCCGGGCGCTGCGACAGCGGGTGGAGGACGTGCCGCACCGGATCGCCCGGGCCACCGGGCTCACCGAGGCCGAACTGGTCGCCCTCCGCGACACCCTCAGCCGGGTCACCGAGACCGTCCACCGACAGAAGGAGCAGTGACCCCTCATGCAGGTGCTCTACACCGCGTCCGCCACCTCCACCGGTGACGGCCGCAGCGGACACGTCCGGACCGCCGACGGCATCCTCGACCTCGACCTCGTGCCCCCCAAGGAGATGGGCGGCGCCGGCGGCGGCGCCAATCCCGAGCAGCTCTTCGCCGCCGGCTACGCGGCCTGCTTCCACTCCGCGCTGCGGGCCGTGGCCCGTGGGACGAAGTTGGACGTGACCGACTCCGCCGTCGAGGCGGAGGTGGGCATCGGCCCGAACGGTGCCGGCGGCTACGGACTGACCGTCGCGCTCGTCGTCGACCTGCCCGCCGTCGAGCGGGCGGCTGCCGAGGAGCTGATGGCCCAGGCGCACCAGGTCTGCCCCTACTCCAACGCCACCCGCGGCAACGTCGAGGTCGCGCTCCGGCTCCGGGCCGCGGCGTGACCGCGACGGTGAACCGGGAGATCCATCTGGCGTCCCGCCCGCAGGGCTGGCCGACGGCGGAGAACTTCCGGCTGGTCGAGACCGAGGTGCCGAAGGCCGGGCCGGGGCAACTCCTGGTCCGCAACCGGTACATGTCCGTCGACCCGTACATGCGCGGCCGGATGAACGACGTGAAGTCGTACGTGCCGCCGTACGCGCTCGACGCGCCCCTGGACGGCGGCGCGGTCGGCGAGGTGGTGGCCGGCGAGGCCGACGGCTTCGCCCCCGGCGACACCGTGCTGCACGGGCTCGGCTGGCGCGAGTACGCGTTGGTCGACGCGCGCTCCGCCCGGAAGGTCGACCCGGACCTGGCGCCGGTGAGCGCCTACCTCGGCGTGCTCGGCATGGTGGGGCTGACGGCGTACGCCGGGCTGCTGGAGGTGGCCGGGATGCGGCCGGGGGAGACCGTCTTCGTCTCCGCCGCGGCCGGCGCGGTGGGCAGCCTGGTCGGGCAGATCGCCAAGCTCCGGGGCGCCGCCCGGGTCGTCGGCAGCGCCGGCTCGCCCGCCAAGGTCGAGCGGCTGGCCGCGCTCGGCTTCGACGCGGCGTTCGACTACCACGACCGCCCGGTCCGGGAATCGTTGCAGGCGGCCGCGCCGGAGGGGATCGACGTCTACTTCGACAACGTGGGCGGCGACCACCTGGAGGCCGCGATCTCGGCGCTGCGGCCACACGGGCGAGTGGCGCTCTGCGGCATGATCGCCCAGTACAACGACACGGTGCCGCCGGCCGCGCCACGCAACCTGGCGCAGGTGATCGGCAAGCGCCTCACGCTGCGCGGCTTCCTGGCCGGCGACCATCAGGGCCTGCGCGACCAGTTCATCCATGAGATGGCCGGCTGGCTGCGCGAGGGGCGCGTGTCGTACGACGAGACGGTCGTGGACGGCGTCGAGAACGCCCCGTCGGCGTTCCTCGGCCTGCTGCGCGGGGAGAACCTCGGCAAGATGCTGGTCCGCCTGTGAGGAGAGGGCCCCTTCGCGCCGTTTCCGGTGGCGAAGGGGCCCGTCCCGGCACGGCCGGTGGTGGGGTTCACAGCGCTGGGGCATCCGCGACACGGTCGGCGGGTGGCCGGCCCGGCGCGGAAGGATAGGCTCGGCGGCATGACGGTGGCGGTACGGGTCATCCCCTGCCTGGACGTGGACGCCGGGCGGGTGGTCAAGGGCGTCAACTTCGTCGACCTGCGCGACGCCGGCGACCCGGTCGAGCTGGCCTCGGCGTACGACCGGGCCGGCGCGGACGAGCTGACCTTCCTCGACGTCACCGCGTCGAGCAGCGACCGCGGCACCATGCTCGACGTGGTGCGGCGCACCGCCGAATCCGTCTTCATCCCGCTCACCGTCGGCGGCGGCGTACGAAGCGTCGCCGACGTGGACACCCTGTTGCGCGCCGGTGCGGACAAGGTCGGCGTGAACACCGCGGCGATCGCCCGGCCGGAGCTGATCGCCGAGATCGCCGACCGGTTCGGCCGGCAGGTGCTGGTTCTCTCACTGGACGTACGCCGCGCGCCGGGCGGTGCCACCGCCAGCGGGTTCGAGGTGACCACGCACGGCGGGCGCCGGGGCACCGGCATCGACGCGGTCGACTGGGCTCGCCGGGCCGCCGAGCTGGGCGCCGGGGAGCTGCTGGTCAACTCGATGGACGCCGACGGCACCAAGGCCGGGTTCGACCTGGAGCTGATCAGGGCGGTCCGGCACGTGGTGGACGTGCCGGTGGTGGCGAGCGGTGGCGCCGGGCAGCCGGCGCACTTCCCGCCGGCGATCGGCGCCGGCGCGGACGCGGTGCTCGCCGCGAGCGTCTTCCACTTCGGTGAGCTGACCGTCGCCGACGTGAAGGACGCGCTGCGCCGAGACGGCCTGCCAGTCCGCTGACCTTCCGCCCGGGACGGCCCGGCCGAGCACTCAGTCGCGGTCCGGGTGCCCCTCCGGCGAGCGGCGCGGGTTCGGGATCGAACGCACCAGGTACTCCTGCACGGCTGCCGCGTGCTCGGCCTCGTCCAGCGTCCAGTCGGCGCAGCCCGGGGTGTGCCGCCGGTCCAGCACCCCCTGCACGGTGTCCACAGTGGTCGCCACGCCGGCGCTGGGCCGGCTGCGCCAGAGCCGTTCACCGTCGGCGGTGATCCGGAACCAGCCGTCGCTGACGCTGACCAGACCGGCCCCCAGCAGCCGGCGCACCGCCGTCTCGACCTCGCCCCGTTGTGGGATCGCCCGGTTCAGATGGTCGGCGGTGGAGAGCACGTCGGCCAGGCGTACGCCCTCGGGGCGCCGGCTGGACGCGGACCGGCGGTGCCGCCCGGCGCCGCTCGCGATGACCAACGACACGAAGATCCAGGCGTCGCTCCAGCGCCATCCGTTCGCCCCCATGCTGAGATGATGCCGGTCCGGATCGCGGAAGGAAACACTTGATCGTCGTCGGCACATACCGCCGGTGAACGCGCCGCTGCCGGCAGGTGGTCGACCGGCGGCGGCGGTCACCCCGCCGGTTGTGCGACCACCCGCCCGGTGCCCGCGTCACCGGGCTGCGCAACGGCGAACATCGGTACGAAGAGCTGGGCGAGCGGCCCGATGGCGAGCGCGTACGCCACCGTGCCGAGGCCGACCGTGCCGCCGAGCAGGAACCCCAGGGCCAGGACCGTGATCTCGATCACCGTACGCACCAGCCGGATGGAGCGGTTCGGCCGGCGGGCCACGTAGCCGGTCATCAGACCGTCGCGCGGGCCAGGGCCGAGGCGGGCGCCGAGGTACAGGCCGGTGGCCGCGCCGTTGGCCACGATCCCGGTGCTCAGCAGTCCAATTCGGATCCAGAGTGGCCCGCCCGTCGGCAGCAGCGCGAGCGCCGCGTCCACGACCAGCCCGATGACCACCACGTTGCTGACGGTGCCGAGGCCGGGGCGTTGCCGCAGGGGGATCCAGAGCAGCAGGACGACCGCGCCGACGGCGATGGTCGTGGTGCCGAAGGAGAGCCCGGTGCGCTCGGACAGCCCCTGATGGAACACGTCCCAGGGGTTGAGGCCCAGCCCGGAGCGGATCATCAGCGCCATGCTGATCCCGTACAGGGCCAGGCCCAGGAAGAGCTGGGTCAGTCGGCGGACCGGCCGGTGCCGCAAATTGCCAATCGCTGCCATGCATGCCACCCTAGGGGCCAATTCGTCGAGCAATAGAGCCAATCTGGGGGAGGTGGCCATGACGAGTCAGGTTCGGGGAGTCCAATTGGCCCGGCTGCTCGGGCAGTGGCATTCGCTACCCGGCCGTCGCCGCAGCCCCGACTACGCCGCGCTCGCCGGGGCGGTCCGCGGACTGCTCGCCGACGGCCGGCTGCCGCTGGGCGTACGCCTGCCCGCCGAACGGGAGCTGGCCGAGGCGCTGAAGATCAGCCGGACCACCGTCACCGCCGCGTACCGGCAGTTGCGGGAGAGCGGGCACCTGGCCAGCCGGCGGGGAGCGGGCAGCTGGACCATGCTTCCCGGCAACCACCGGGTCACCAGCTCCGGGCTGTGGACGCCGCAGGACGACGTCGACATGATCGACCTCGGGGTCGCCGCGCTGGCCGCGCCGGCGGAGCTGGTGCCGGCCGCCCGGGCCGCCGCCGAGGACCTGCCCCGCTACCTGGGTGGGGCCGGGTACCACCCGACGGGAATCATCGAGCTGCGCGAGGCGGTCGCCCGCGGCTACACCGACCGGGGCCTGCCGACCTCACCCGACCAGATCATGGTCACCAGCGGCACCCAGCACGCCCTCGACCTGGTGCTGCGGCTCGCCGTCTCGCCCGGTGCCGGCGTGCTGGTCGAGTCGCCCACCTACCCGAACGCGCTGGCCACCCTCGCCGCCCGCCGGGCCCGGATCGCCACCCACGGGCTCGCCTCCGACGGCGCCGGCTGGGACGCGGACCTGCTGCTCGGCAGCATCCGCCAGGGCCGGCCGAAGCTGGCGTACCTCATCCCGGAGTTCCAGAACCCGACCGGCCACCTGATGGCGGCCGGCCTGCGGGAGCGGGTGGTGGCCGCCGCCCACGCCGCCGGCACCGACCTGGTGGTCGACGAGTCCTTCGTGAGCCTGCCGCTGGACGGCACGCCGCTGCCGCCTCCGGTGGCTACCTTCGACCGGCACTCCCGGGTGATCTCGATCGGCGGGATGAGCAAGCCGTACTGGGGTGGTCTGCGGATCGGCTGGGTACGCGCCTCCGCCCCGCAGGTGCAGCGGCTGGCCGCGGCACGCGTCGGCGTGGACATGGCCAGCCCGGTGCTGGACCAGCTGGTCGCGGTGCGCCTGCTGGCTGAGGCGCCGGCGATCGTCGCCGAACGCCGGGCGCAGCTCACCGTCCAGCGTGACGCCCTGCTCGGCGCGCTCGCCGAGCGGTTGCCGGACTGGCGGGTCACCGTGCCGCGCGGTGGGGTGACGCTCTGGGCGGAGCTCGACGGGCCGATCTCCAGCGCCCTGGCCCGGGCCGCGGAGGAGGTCGGCGTACGGCTGGCCCCGGGTCCCCGGTTCGGCCTGGACGGCACGCTGGAGCGCTTCCTCCGGCTGCCGTTCACCCTGCCGGCGGCCGAGCTCGTCGACGCGGTCGGCCGGATCGCCGCCGTCCGCTACGACCTTGATCGCGCCGCCCGTCCACAGTGGCGGGAGCCGACGGTCATCGCCTGAACCGCCGCCGGCCCCGGCCGCGGGTGCGGGAAGAAGGGCCGTCGGCGATCGGGTCAGAGCTCGGCGAGCGTACCCGCGTACATCTCGTCGATCTCGGAGGCGAAGTTCGTCTCCACACCGCGACGCTTGATCTTCAGCGACGGGGTGATCTCACCGTCCTGGATGGTCAGGTCACGCGGCAGGATGGTGACCTTCTTGATGGTCTCCCAGCGGTTGAGCTTGCTGTTGAGCTCGGCCACGTACTCCTCGACCATGGCCCGCGCCTGCGGTGCGGCCACGATCTCGGCGTAGTCGCGTCCCGCCAGCTCGGTGCCGGCCGCCCAACCCTTGATCGCGTCCGCGTCGAGGGTGACCAGCATGGTGCAGTAGTTGCGGGCCTGGCCGATCACGACCGCCTGCGAGGTGTACGGGCAGATCGCCTTGAACATGCCCTCGATGTGGGAGGGGGCGATGTACTTGCCGCCGGAGGTCTTGACCAGGTCCTTCTTCCGATCGGTGATCCGCAGGTAGCCCTGGGCGTCCAGCGTGCCGATGTCCCCGGTGCGGAAGAAGCCGTCCTCGGTGAACGCCGCGGCGGTCTCCTCGGGCAGGTTGTGGTATCCGCGCATCACCGGCCGGCCGCGTACCAGGATCTCCCCGTCGGCGTCGATCCGGCACTCCAGGTCGCCCATCGCCTGGCCGACGGTGCCGATGCGCAGCCCGTCCGGCGGGTTGACGAAGTTGCCGGCGCTGGTCTCGGTCAGACCGTAGCCCTCGGAGATCGGCAGGTTGGCGGCGGCGAAGAACGTGGCGATCTCCGGGCTGAGCGGCGCGGCGCCGGAGACCAGCACCCGGATCTGCCCGCCGAGCCGGGCCTGGAGCTTGCTGAACACCAGCTTCTCGGCCACCCGGTAGCGCAACTTCAGCCCGGCCGGAACGGGGCTGCCGGCCTGCTCCAGGGCGACCTTGCGCGTGCCGACCTCGACCGCCCAGGCGAAGATCTTCGCCTTCGCGCCCCCGCCGCTCTGCGCCGTGGTCACCGACTTGTTGTAGACCTTCTCGAAGACGCGCGGTGCGCCGCACATGAGCGACGGCCGGATCACGCCGAGCAGGTCGACCAGCTTGTCCACCCGACCGTCCACGTACGTCGGCAGGCCGACGTGGGTCGCGCCGCAGAGCAGGGTCTTGCCGAACGAGTGCGACAGCGGCAGCCAGAGGTACTGGAGGTCGTCCTCGCGCAGCAGCCCCAGATTGGCCTGCGCCACGCCCTCCCAGCACCAGCCGCCGTGCAGCAGCTCGACGCCCTTCGGGCGGCCGGTGGTGCCCGAGGTGTAGATGAGGGTGGCCAGGTGGTCCGGGCCGATACCGGCGACGATCATGTCGATCAGGTCCGGTTCCGCGGCGAGGGCTCGCTCGCCGCGCTCCTCCAGATCGGCGAGGGTGAGCTGCGGGACGGCGGCGGCCGGGTCCGGCGTGCCGTCGAAGAGCACCACGTGGGTCAGCGCGGGCAGGTCGGCGCCGGCGATCTTGGCGGCCTGCGCCGGATTTTCCGCGAAGAGCACCCGCGAGCCCGAGTCGGCGACGATGTAGATCGCGTCCGCCGGCTCGGTGGTGGGATAGACCGTCGTCGTCGCACCACCGGCGCACATGATCCCGAAGTCCGCCAGGACCCACTCGATCCGGGTGTTGGCCAGGATCGCGACCGGGTTCTCCAAGCCCACGCCGAGGCCGTGCAGCCCGGCGGCGATCGCCTTGGCGCGCCGCCCCGTCTGGGCCCAGGTCAGCCAGACGGGGCCGGAGTCGTCGGCCGCGGGATGGGCGAAGGCCTGGCGGTCGGGGGTCGCCGCCACGCGCTTGAGGAACATGTCGGGGATGGAACGGTACGGTACATCGAGAGCCATCGCTGTGCCGCCTTCGGGGGTGTGGCGTGACGGTCGTCACGTCATGGTGGTTACCGAAGGGTATGCGTGGCACCCCGGCCGGGGCTACCCCCGTTGATCGTCCGAGAGGGCAGCCGGAGTGGCCGTTCAGGCGTACCGGGCGGCGACGAGCGACCAGTCGTAGGTGGCGCGGATCCAGTTGCGCCGGGCGGCGAGCACCGGGTGGACCGCCGGGTCGCCCTCCGCGAGGAGCTTCGCCTCCGCGGTCAGGTATGCCGACAGCGTGTCGTTGAACCGTTCCGCCGCGGCCCGTAGCGCCCCGGCCTCGTCGTGGCCGAACTCTCGGGCGATCACCGTCACCAGGTTGTGCCCGTCCGGGTCGGTGCGTTCCTTGGAGTAGGAGAAGACGTCGTTGCACCAGCAGACCAGGTCCGCCGCGAGTGTGTCGACGGCGAGCACCGTCGGCTCGGTTCTCGTCGCGGCGCCCGGCAGGCCGGCCAGGGCGAGGTCGGTCAGCGCGAAGCTGGGGTGCACCCCGCCGGTGTGCCGGCGCATCTGCACGTACTCGGCCACCCCGGGGGCCCGCCCGTGTTCCCGGTTGCTCGCTTCCCACAGCAGTGCGAGCAGGTAGTCCCGTACCCGGCTCACGAAGCGCAGCAGCAGGGCCGAGCGTCCGTGGGCGCGTACCCGGCGGCAGAGGTCGTGCAGCGCGCTGCCGAGCGGGCCGTCGTCCGGCGTCGCCGGCCCGTCGCCGTGCCGGTCGAGCACGTCGAGCAGGTCCGCCACGACCGGCGCGAGCCGGGTGGGTGCGGCGCCGAGTCCGTCCTCGTCGCAGGCGTCGTCCATGACGAACAGCCAGGAGATCAGGTCCGTCAGCAGGCGGACCTCGTCGACCGGCCCGTCGGGGGCCGCCCGCCCGGCCAGCCCGGCCGCGTCGGCTCGGCGCAGCCGGCTCATCCGGTGTCCGGAATCGATCAGCCCGAAGCTCAGCGCCCAGGCTGTGCTCTCCCCCGCCAGCCGATCGGTGGTGTCATGGCGCCGTGCGGGGAAGGGGGGTTCCCGCAGCGCCGAGACCGCGAAGGTCCGCATGGTGTGCCCCCAGTCGCGCTGTTGCGGAGCGAACGACGCGGGAAAGCGTACGGGAGCAGAGATCGGTTCGGTTCGTTGGGTGCACATCGCGGGACGGGCGGTGAGTGACCGATTATGTGCAGCGAGTCATATCCCCAGGCTGGCGCCGCGAAGCCGCTGCACCAGCTCCCTCGGGCCGTCCAACTGCACCCGGGCCACCCGTTGCCGTCCGGAAAGGAACAGCGTGAGTTCGCCGGGCGCCGCGACCAGCCGCAGCTGCTCGCCGCCCCGGCCGACCGAGAGTTGCCCGTGACCGGGCGCCTGCACGTAGACGTCCGCCGGAAACCGGCGCAGCGCCAGCCGGGCCAGCGGGCCGGCCCGCCGCCACAGCGCGGACCGCAACCCGGCGGAGAGGTCCCGAGGCGACCAGTCCGCTCCGCCCCGCCGCACGTCCTCGTGGTGGATGAAGAACTCCATCGTGTTGGCCAGCTCGTCGGTGAGCGGATTGCTGACCGGGCTCCAGATCGGCGGCCTGCGCACCTGGGCAACCAGTTCGGCGAAGGGGCGCGCGGCGACACGTCGGCGGACCCGTTCACCGTGGTCGCGCAGCGGCGGGAGCATGATGCCGCCGGCGGCGTCCGGGCGACGTTCCCGCACGACCAGGTGCGCGGCCAGGTCGCGGGTCGACCAGCCCTCGTTCACGGTGGGCGCGTCGGGCCCCAGGGTCAGCATGAGATCGGCCAGCGCGTCGCGCTCGGCCCGGGCGTACCGGGGCATGAGCCGATGGTAGGCCGCCGCGCGGCCCTCGGCACGCTCGCCACCGGCGGATCGGCACGCCGGCGAAGGGCGGCCCGCGCGTCGCGCATCGTGCCGGACCCGCCACGGTCCGGCGCGAGGTCGTCTACGTGACCGTCGACATATCCGGGCGGACGGCGGGGCCACCCCCGGACCGGTAAGGATGGGGGAGATAATTGCGGCTCACGGCGGGGGAGAACGTGGCGAGCAGTACAAGTCGGGACGTGGTCGGTCGGGGATTGGCGGTTCTCGGGCGGGCGATCCGGGAGCAGCCACGGATCTTCACGGTCGCGGTCGCCGGCAGCGTGCTCTTCGGATCCATGGTGATCGCCAGCGCGTACGTGGTCGGCGCGGTGGTCGGGGACGTGGTCGTACCGTCGATCGAACGCGGTTCGGTCGCCGCGGGCACCCTGGCGCTGGCCGCGGTGGCACTGTTCGGGATCAGCGTGCTGCGGGTGGTGGGCATCTTCGGACGCCGGCTCGGCGCCGGCTACATGCAGTACCGGCTTCAGGCCGCGTACCGCCGCCGGGTCACCCGCCGCTACCTGGAGCTGCCGTTGGCCTGGCACCACCGCAACTCCACCGGAACGCTGCTCTCGAACGCGAACTCCGACGTCGAGGCCGCCTGGTACCCGATCGCGCCCCTGCCGTTCGCAGTGGGCACGCTGGTCATGCTGATCGGCGCGGTCGCCTCGCTCTTCGTCACCGACTGGGCGCTCGCCCTGGTCGGGCTCGCCGTGTTCCCGGCGCTGTTCGTGCTAAACGTGACCTACTCCCGCCGGATGGCGCCCCGGCAGGCGCGCGCCCAGCGGCTGCGGGCCGAGGTCAGCGGGATCGCGCACGAGAGCTTCGACGGCGCGCTCGTGGTGAAGACGATGGGGCGGGAGGCGCAGGAGACCAGCCGCTTCGCCGGCCGGGCCGGCGAGCTGCGGGACTCGCTCATCTCGGTGGGGCGGCTGCGCGGCGTCTTCGACCCGATGCTGGAGACCCTGCCCAGCCTCGGCACCCTCGCCGTCCTGGTGGTCGGCACGTTCCGGCTCCGGCAGGGCGCGATCGGCGTCGCCGACCTGGTCAGCGTGGCGTTCCTCTTCACCGTGCTGGCCTTTCCGGTACGGGCGATCGGGTGGGTGCTGGCCGAGCTGCCGCGCAGCGTCGCCGGCTGGGACCGGCTGCGCCGGGTGCTCGACGCGACCGGCGAGATGCCGTACGGCGACCGCGAACTCGATCCGGCCGACCCGGCGCCGGCCACGCTCACCTTCCGCGACGTGTCCTTCGCCTACGAGCCGGCTGAGGCGCATCTGCCCGGCGCCGAGGTGCTCGGCGAGGTCTCCTTCACCGTGCCGCCCGGAAAGACCGTGGCCCTGGTCGGGCCGACCGGTGCCGGCAAGTCGACGATCGCCTCGCTGGCCGTGCGGCTGGTGGATCCGCGCTCCGGCACGGTCGCCCTGGACGGGGTGGACGTACGCGACCTGACCGGCGCGTCGTTGGCCCGCACCGCGGCACTGGTCGCCCAGGTGCCGTTCATCTTCGACGACAGCGTCCGGGCCAACATCGCGTTGGACCGGGCGGGCGTCAGCGACGACGACGTGTGGGCCGCGCTGCGGCTGGCGGAGGCGGACGGCTTCGTGGCCGCGCTGCCCGACGGGCTGGACACCATGGTCGGGGAGCGGGGCACCTCGCTCTCCGGTGGGCAGCGGCAGCGGCTCACCCTGGCCCGTGCCCTCGCGGGCCGGCCGCGGCTGCTCGTGCTCGACGACGCCACCAGCGCGGTCGACCCGCGGGTGGAGGCCGCCATCCTGGCCGGGTTGCGGTCCGCCGACCGGGCCGGGGGCGCGCCCGCCTCGATCCTCGTGGTGGCGTACCGGCGGGCGACCATCGCGCTGGCCGATGAGGTGATCTACGTCGAGCAGGGCCGCGTGGTGGCGCGGGGCGGCCACAGCGAGCTGCTCGCCACCGTGCCCGGCTACGCGGACCTCGTCACCGCGTACGAGCAGGCCGAGGTGGAACGCGCCCAGGAGCAGCCGTACGACCCCGATGCGGATCCGCTGCACTCGGGCCTGGAGATCGAGGTGGACCGGTGAGCGCGAGGAGTGCAGCGCAGCGGAGCCCCGCAGTCGCGAACGAAAGGCGGATCCGGTGAGCGCGAGGAGTGCAGCGCAGCGGAGCCCCGCAGTCGCGAACGAAAGGCGGATTTGGTGAGCGCGAGCAGCACTGGGCAGCGGGAGGCGGAGGCGCCCGAGCCGATCGAGACGACCTGGCAGACCCTGCGGCGCGGCCTGGCGCTCTCCCCGGAGCTGCGTACCGGGCTGCTCGGCACGCTCGCCCTCGCCCTGGTCTACATGGTCGGCCGCGTCGCCGTGCCGGTCGCCGTGCAGCAGGGCATCGACAACGGGATCGTCGGCGGGCTCGACCTGGACGTGGTCTGGACGGTGGTGGCCGTCGCCGCCGCCATCCTGGTGGTGACCACGCTCTGCGGCTACCTGATGATGCGCCGGCTGTTCACGGTCAGTGAGACCGCGCTGGCGAACGTCCGGATCCGGGCGTTCCGGCACGTGCACGATCTGTCGATGCTGCACCAGCAGTCCGAGCGACGCGGCTCGCTGGTCTCCCGGGTCACCAGCGACGTCGACCAGATCACCCAGTTCCTCCAGTGGGGCGGGGTGATCCTGCTGGTCAACCTTGGTCAGCTGGTGGTGACCACGATCGTGATGCTGGTGTACTCCTGGCAGCTGACGTTGATGGTCTTCGCCGCCTTCCTGCCCGCGATCTTCGTGATCCGGTCGTTGCAGCGCCGGCTCGGCAGCGCGTACGGCATCGTCCGGCAGCGCACCGGGGCGTTGCTGGGCGCGATCGGGGAGAGTGTGGTCGGCGCGCCGGTGATCCGTGCGTACGGCATCGCGGGACGTACCGCGCGTCGTCTCGACGAGGCGATCGACGGCCAGCGGCAGGCGCAGCAGCGGGCCATCCGGATCAGCATCATGGGCAGCTCGGCAGGGGAGTTGGCCGCCGGGCTGGCGCTGGCCGGCGTGGTGGCGCTCGGGGTGGTCCTCGGCGTCGGGGGCACGCTCAGCATCGGCCAGTTGACCGCGTTCCTGTTCCTGGTCACCCTCTTCATCCAGCCGGTGCAGATTGCCACCGAGGTGCTCAACGAGGCGCAGAACGCCATCGCCGGCTGGCGGCGGGTGTTGAACGTCCTCGATGTTTCGCCGGACGTGGCCGACCCCGGTGAGCAGGGGCGGGAACTGCCGTCCGGTCCGCTGGACATTCGCTTCGCCGAGGTGGGCTTCGCGTACCCGGGCGGCGCGCGGGTGTTGCACGACATCGACGTGGAGATCCCGGCGAAGAGCCGGGTGGCGGTGGTCGGTGAGACCGGCAGCGGCAAGACGACGTTCGCCAAGCTGCTCACCCGGCTGATGGACCCTACCGACGGCGCGGTGCTGCTCTCCGGTGTGCCGCTGAACGAGGTGCGGTTCGCCTCGCTGCGGGCCCGGGTGGTGATGGTGCCGCAGGACGGGTTCCTCTTCGACGCGACGGTGGGGGAGAACGTCCGGTTCGCCCGTCCGGAGCTCTCCGACGAGCAGCTCGCGGCGGCCTTCACCGAACTGGGTCTGGGCGACTGGCTGGACGGGCTGCCCGCCGGGCTGGACACGCCGGTCGGCGAGCGCGGCGAGGCGCTGAGTGTGGGGGAGCGGCAGCTGGTGGCGCTGGCCCGCGCCTACGTGGCCGATCCGGACCTGCTGGTGCTCGACGAGGCGACCAGCGCCGTCGACCCGGCCACCGAGGTACGCCTGCAACGCACCCTGGACGCGGTGACCCGGGGTCGGACCACGCTCGCCATCGCGCACCGGCTCTCGACCGCGCAGGCCGCGGACGAGGTGATCGTGGTCGACCGGGGCCGGATCGTGCAGCGTGGCCCGCACGACGAGCTGGTCCGTGACCCCGAGTCGACCTACGGACTGCTCTACGCCTCGTGGTTGGAGCAGACGCGCTGATCCCGGCACGGTTGTCGACCGTGCCGGGGCTGCGGGGTCAGCGGGAGTAGTACTCCACGACGAGTTGCTCGTCGCAGATCACCGGCACCTCGTCGCGGGTCGGCTCGCGCAGCAGGGTCGCCCGGAGGCCGGCCAGGTCCACGTCCAGGTACGGTTGGCCCGGGCCGTCGCCGCGGTTCGCGCCGGTGGTGGCGGCCTGGAACGGCAGCCGTTCGCGGCTGCGCGTGCGGACCCCCACCATCTGGCCGGGGCGCAGGCGGTAGGAGGGGCGGTCGACCTTCTGCCCGTCGACGGTGATGTGGCCGTGGGCGACCAGTTGACGTGCCTGGTAGATGGTGCGGGCCAGGCCGGCGCGGTGGACCACCGCGTCGAGGCGGCGCTCCAGGAGCGCGACCAGGCGTTCGCCGGTCTTGCCCGTGCCCCGGGCGGCCTCGTCGAAGGTGCGGCGCAGCTGGGTCTCGCTGACGTTGTACTGGTGGCGCAGGCGCTGCTTCTCCAGCAGCCGTACCTGGTAGTCCGACGTCTTGCGGCGCTGCCGCCCGTGTACGCCGGGTGGGTAGGGGCGGCGTTCGACGTAGCGGACGCACTTGGCGGTGAGGGGGATGCCGAGGGCGCGGGAGAGCCGGGCCTTGGGCCGGGCTTGGTTCACGTGGACGTCTCCGATCAGGTGCTCTATGGTGCTAATAAGGTAAGGCTAACCTACGTAGGAGGTCGCGCCATGGGACCCAGCCCCGCGGAGATCGTCCGCACCCTCGTCGCGGGCCGGCTCCCCGGCCTAGTCCACCTGGCGCACCGGCCCGAGCCGCACCACGTGCGGCACGTGACGGACCCGGAGGGACGCGTGCTGCTGTTGGTGCCGGTGGTCAGCGACCTCGCCGCGGCGCTGCGGCCGGTCGACGGCGACCAGGACGTGGCGATCGTCCTCGACGTGCTCGACCTGCCGCCCGCCGCGGGCGCACCCTCGCTCGGTCGGGCCTGGGTCTCCGGCTGGGCGGTCGAACTGGACGGCGAGCAGGCCCGCGCGGCGGCGCAGGACTTCGCCGGCGTGGAGCCGACCGGTGACCTGCTCGACCTCGGCCGACGGTTCCGGCTGTTCCGCTTCGAGGTGGCCGAGGTCCGCTGGGAACGCGACGACGCCGTCCGGCGTATCGACCCGGAGGTGTACGCCGAGGCCGAGCCCGACCCGCTGCACCCGGTCGAGGCCGAGTTGCTGGCCGACCTGACCGACCATCACGGCGCCGAGATGACCGCGTACCTGCGCCGGCGGTTCGGGCTGACCGCGGACGACCCGGCCGACGCGCCGCGCGTGGTGCGGATCGACCGGTACGGCCTCGTCGTGCTCCTCGGCGGGCCGGGGGCCCGGCGGCGGGTGCGGCTGGCCTTCCCGGCTCCGGTGGCCGACCACGCCGAGCTGGTCCGGTTGCTGCACCCGATGATCTGCCCGCGCGCCGCCGCCGGCTGAGCGCCGACCGGCGCCGGAGCCACAGCCGCCGAGGGGAACCGTCGCCGTCCGCCGGTGCGCAGACCCGCCGCGGGCTCAGTGCCGGGGCAGGCCGCGGTTGACGAGTTCGGTGGGGATCAGCAGGTCGCGGGGTGCGGTGCGGTCGCCCTTGATCCGGCGGAACAGCAACTCGGCAGCCGTCCGCGCGAGCGTGCGGGTGTCGTAGGCGACCACGGTGAACGGATAGGGCAGCAGCCGGGACAGGTCGAAGTCGTCGAACCCGAGCAGCGCGGCGTCGCTGCCCCGGCGGTGGAGTTCCTCGACCGCGCCGAGCGAGATGCGGTTGTTGAGGGCGAAGAACGCGGTCGGTGGGTCGGGCTCGTCGAGCAGGTCACCGACGACGCGGGCGGCCGTCTCCGGGTCCCGGATGCCGTAGCGGATCAGGCGGTCGTCGGCCAACCCGGCCGCGGTGAGCGCGTCCTGCGCGCCGGCCAGCCGTTCCCGCATCGTGTAGATGGCGGTCGAGTCGAGCAGGATGCCGACCCGGCGGTGCCCGAGCTCGACCAGTTGCCGGACCCCGGTGTGGGCCCCGCCCCGGTTGTCGATCAGCACCGTGTCGGCCGGCAGCCCGCCGGCCGGCCGGTCGAGGAACACCGCCGGGGTGCCGCGCTCCACCTCGCTGCGCAGGAACGCGTGGTCCTCGCCGGCGGGGACTACGAGCAGGCCGTCCACCTGGCGGGCGCAGAGGTCGCGCAGCAACTGCTGCTCCCGGGCCGGGTTCTCCTCCGAGCTGGCGATGAGCAGCATCGTTTCGTGCTCCGAGGCGACCTCGGCCACGGCGCCGGCGATGGTGGCGTAGAACGGGTTGGCGATCTCCTCGATGAGCAGCCCGATCGTCGCCGTGGCCTGGCCGGAGCGGAGCGAGCTGGCCAGATGGTTGCGGCGGAAGCCGAGCTCGGCGACCGCGGCGAGGACCCGCTGCGCCACCTCCGGCTGCACGTAGGGCGCGTTGTTCACGACCCGGGAGACCGTCTTCACGCTCACGCCGGCGAGGGCGGCCACGTCCACCATGGTGGGTCGCTTCGTACGGCCGGGGGCGCTGGTCACCTGCGAGACCTTACCGCCCGTGGACGACGGGTGGATCAAGCCCGAGGCAACACCTCGACATCTTCGATCGCGCACCGCGAGGACCTGGCAGCGTTGTCAGCCCGGGAGGTGTCATGTCCGCGTCCGCCCGGCACCGGCCCTGCGGCGTGTGGCGGCCGGACCGACGGTGGGGCAGCCCCGGGCCGCCGCCGGGTGGACGACCCGTGCCGCGCGGTGGCGGCGGGGCCTACCCGGTGGGCAGCTCGCCGGTCAGGTAGCGCTGGACGGTCGGGCCGACGGTGGCGACCAGGGTCGCCGGGTCGGCGGAGGCGACCGGCTCCAGCCGGATCACGTACCGCATCATGGCCAGCCCGGCCAGCTGGGTGGCGACCAGCGACCCGCGCAGCGGCAGTTCGGCCGGGTCGACGTCGAGCTGCTCCAGCACCCGGCGCAGCACCTGGGTGACCACGAAGTCGCGCAGCAGGCGGGCCGTCCACTCGTTGCTCACCGCCGAGCGCAGCAGCCCCACCCCGGCGGTGCCGGCCGGGGAGTCCCAGACCCCGAGGAAGGTGCGGACCAGGCGCTCGCCGATGCCGGCGCGGTCACCGGCGAGCACCCCCGGAAGCAGCTCGCGGGGGTCGACCGGCGCTTGCATCGCGGCCAGGAAGAGCTGGTCCTTGCTGCCGAAGTAGTGGTGCACCAGCGCCGGGTCCACGCCGGCGGCGGCGGCGATGGCCCGGATGGAGGCCGCGTCGAAGCCCCGCTCGGCGAACGCGGACCGCGCTGCGGAGAGGATCGCCTCCCGGGTGTCCGGGTTGCCGGGCCGCCGGCCGGTCCGTCGCGCCATCGCCGCCATTCACTCCGTTCCTCGCTTGCGCCCCGCCCGCCGGCCCGCCGCGGTTGCGGCCCCGCGGGCGGGACCGTCGGTCAGCCGCTGCGCCGCCGCAGCGTGGCCGCGGCGAGCACCAGCGCGAGCACCGTCGCGCCGATGACCACCGCCAGGTCCCGCCACATCGTGCCGGTCGGATCGGCGTGCGCGCCGACCTCCTGCAACGCCTCGACGGCGTACGACAGTGGCAGTACGTCGCTGACCGCCTGGAGCCAGCCGGCCATCTCGTCGCGGGGCACGAAGAGCCCGCAGAGCAGCAGCTGGGGGGCGACCACGACCGGCATGAACTGTACGGCCTGGAACTCGGTGCGGGCGAAGGCGCTGCAGAACAGGCCGAGCGCGACCGCGAGCACCGCGTTCAGCGCGGCGATCATGATCACGAGTTCGCTGCCGCCCGCGGTGTCCAGGTCGAAGACCCAGTACGCCAGCGCCGAGGCGACGGCCGCCTGCACCGCCCCGGCCAGCCCGAACGCGATGCCGTAGCCGAAGAGCAGGTCGGCCCTGGCCAGCGGCGTGGTGAGCAGGCGTTCCAAGGTGCCGTTCGTGCGCTCGCGCAGCATGGCGATGCTGGTCACCAAAAACATGATGACGAACGGGAAGAAGCCGAGCATGACCAGCGCGATCCGGTCGAAGGTGGACATCCCACCGGGCGGAGCGGGCTGGTCGGCGTACATGTAGTAGACGAGGGTGAGCAGCAACGCCGGCACCACCAGCAGCAGCGCCACCGTACGCCGGTCATGGCGCAGCTGGCGCAGGATGCGGCCGGTGGTGACCGCCAGGATCCGTGGGTTCACGACGCCTCCGTTCCCATGCCGGCCGCGCCCGCCGCCACCCCGGCGCCGGCCTCACTCGCCCTGATCAGGCGCAGGAACGCCTCGTCCAGGTCGGACACACCGGCGGCGGCGCGGATCGCGTCCGGTGTGTCGTCGGCGATCAGGCGTCCCTCTCGGATGAGCAGCAACCGGTCGCACCGGGCCGCCTCGTCCATCACGTGGCTCGACACCAGCAGCGTCACCCCGCTCGCCGCCAGCTCGTGGAAGCGGCTCCACAGGTCGGCGCGGAGCACCGGATCCTGGCCGACGGTCGGCTCGTCGAGGACGATCAGCTCCGGCTCGCCGACCAGGGCGCAGGCGAGCGAGGCCCGGCTGCGCTGCCCGCCGGAGAGCGTGCCGACCAGTTGTCTCGCCGCCGCGCCCAGCCCCACGTCGGTCACTGCCCGGTCGGCGTCGGCCCGGCTGCGTCCGTGCAGCGCGGCGAAGTAGCGGGCGTTCTCCCGCACCGTGAGGTCGGCGTACACGCTCGGCGCCTGGGTCAGGTAGCCGACCCGTCGGCGCAGATCGGTCGCGCCGGCGGGGCGGCCCAGCACCGTCACCGTGCCGCCGTGGACCACCTGCACCCCGACCACGGCGCGCATGAGGGTGGTCTTGCCGCTGCCGCTCGGGCCCAGCAGCCCGGCGACCACGCCGCGCGGCACCGCGCAGCTGATGCCGTGCAGCACGCGCCGCCGCCCCCGGTCGACGACCAGGTCGCGGAGCACCATCGCATCCTCCATCGCCCCTCCCCAAAAACTCACCATGTGTTGAACTCAACGCTAGGTGAATTGTTCGCCCGCGCGCAACAGGGACTTCGGGTGCGGTCGCGCCGCGGCCCTGGAGCCGTGGACTTCCGCCGGCGAGGGAACTCCCCGCGATTGAACCGTTGATTCGGACACCACGTGCGGCATCGGACACCGCCGGTACGGCACGATGGCGGACGTGGATCACGCTCCGTTGCCCTACGCCGGGTTCCTCGACGACTGGGCGGCCCGGCTGCGGGAGTTCGGCGAGCGGCCGGTCGTCGGGATCATGCTGCGCGGCAGCCACGCCCGGCAGGCCGCCACCGAGCACAGCGACGTCGACCTCGACGTGCTGGTCGGTGGCGCGCCGTACGCGGCGCGGCGGGCGTACCTGTCCCGGACTCCTGGCCGGCTCACGCACGTCTCGGTGGCCGCCCGGGACGTCCGCTCCTGGGTGGCCCGGCTCGGGGAACCGGCCGACTGGGCGTTCGGCCTGCCGGTCCTCGCGCCGGCCCGGCTGCTCTGGGCGGACGCCTACTGGCGACGCCGGATCGACCTGCCGGTGCTCTGCCAGCCGGCCGGTGAGCCGCAGCTAGAGGAGCTGATCGCCACGCTCGGCAAGGTCGCCGGGGCCCGGGTCGCCGGGGACCACCTCGGAGTGCGCCTCGCCGCCGCCGACCTGGCCCGGCTCTGCCCGTCGGTGCTCCGGCTGGCCAACCCGTCGGTACGCGTCGCCTCGCGCCGGGCCGCCGTCGAGGCCGCCCTGAACCTCCCGGTCGCCCCGCCCGGTTACCGGGAGGACATGCTGCTCTGCCTCGGCCTGCGCCCGGGTGCTCCCGGGCAGCTCTGGGCCGCGGCCGTCCGGCTGGTCACCGGGTCGCTGCCGCTGATCCGACCGTACGCCGAACGGATCGCCGAGGCCGCCGGGACGGACCTCGCCGAGGCGCTGCTCGACGGCCGGCTGGACCGTTACGTCGCCCAGCTCACCCGGGCGTCCGACGGTCCGCCCCGACCTCGGCGGGAGGCGTCGTTGGTCCCCGCGCCGCGTGCGGGAGAATGGGTAACTGTGCCCGTACCTGACGCGCCCGTGACCGGCGCCCCTGTCCCAGCGAGCGAGCCGCCGGTGCCCGGCCCGTCCCGTCCGTCGCAGCTCGACCCGGCCGTCGCGGCGCGTCTGCGGCGCACCGCCGACGGGCTGGTGGCGGCCGTGGTGCGCGACCACGACAGCGGCGAGGTGCTGATGGTCGCCTGGATGGACGACGAGGCGCTGCACCGTACGCTCACCACCGGGCGCGCCACCTACTGGTCGCGCAGCCGCCAGGAGTACTGGGTCAAGGGGGCCACCTCCGGTCACCACCAGTACGTCCGCTCTGTGGCGATCGACTGCGACGGCGACGCGCTGCTGGTGACCGTGGAACAGGTCGGCGCGGCCTGCCACACCGGGCACCGCACCTGCTTCTTCGACGAGCTGCCGGTCACCGGCGCGGACGCGCCGTGAGCGCGCCGGGGTGCCGGCGCGCGAACGGGAGGCGGCAGCGGTCATGACCGATGGCGCGGTGAGCCCCGACCAGGCGACCTTCACCGAGCTGGCGGCGCGCTGGCGGGTGGTGCCGGTGACCCGGCGGCTGCTGGCCGACGCGGAGACCCCCGTCGGGGTCTACCGCAAGCTGGCCGGTGGCCCGGGCACGTTCCTGCTGGAGTCCGCCGAGCAGGGCGCCGGCTCGGCCGGCATGACCTGGTCGCGGTACTCGTTCATCGGCGTACGCAGCAGCGCCACGCTCGTCGAGCGGGACGGCACGGCCGCCTGGCTCGGCCGGCCCCCGGCCGGGCTGCCCACCGGCGGTGACCCGGTCCACGTGCTGCGGGAGACCGTCGCGGCTCTCGCCGGGCCGGCCTTTGATCCGGCCAGCGGAATGCCGCCGCTCACCGGAGGCATGGTCGGCTATCTCGGCTACGACCTCGTACGCCGCTTCGAGCGGCTGCCCGAGCTGACCGAGGACGACCTGGGCGTGCCGGAGCTGGGCATGATGCTCGCCACCGACCTGGTGGTGCTCGACCACTACGACGGCTCCGCGATCCTGGTCGCCAACGCGCTCCTGCCCCCGCCGGACGAGCCGGCGCGGGACGAGTTGGTCGCCGCGGCGTACCACCACGCGGTGGGTCGGCTCGACGCGATGACCACCGCACTGTCCCGGCCGATCCCGCCGATGATCTCGTCGGTGGACCGGCCGCCCGCGGGCGACGTGGTGAGCCGGACGCCCGACGGTGGCTACCCGAAGGCCGTGGAGGTGGCCAAGGAGGCGATCCGGGCCGGCGAGTGCTTCCAGATCGTGCTGTCGCAGCGCTTCGAGCGGCCCACCCACGCCGATCCGCTGGACGTCTACCGGGTACTGCGCACCACCAACCCGAGCCCGTACATGTACCTGCTGCGGTTCGACGGGTTCGACATCGTCGGCTCCTCCCCGGAGGCGCACCTGAAGGTGACCACCGAGGCCGGCGGCCGGCGGCGTGCGCTGCTGCACCCGATCGCCGGCACCCGTCCGCGCGGCGGAAGCCCGGTCGAGGACGCCCGCCTCGCCGCCGAACTGATCACCGATCCGAAGGAACGGGCCGAGCACGTCATGTTGGTCGACCTGGGCCGCAACGACCTGGGCCGGGTCTGCCGGCCCGGCACTGTCGAGGTGCCGGAGTTCGCCACCATCGAGCGGTACAGCCACGTCATGCACATCGTCTCCACGGTGATCGGCACGCTGCGGGAGGACCGGACGGCGTTCGACGCCCTGGCCGCGACGTTTCCCGCCGGCACCCTCTCCGGTGCCCCGAAGGTGCGCGCCATGGAGATCATCGAGGAGCTGGAACCGGTCCGGCGTGGCGTCTACGGCGGCACGGTCGGCTACTTCGGTTTCGGCGGGGACCTGGACATGGCCATCGCCATCCGGACGGCGCTGATCCGGGCCGGCCGCGCGTACGTGCAGGCCGGTGCGGGCGTCGTCGCCGACTCCGACCCGGCCGCCGAGGACCGGGAGACTCGGAACAAGGCGGCCGCCGTGCTCGCCGCCATCGCCGCCGCGGAGACGCTGAGGCCGGCCCGGTGAGCGCGAGGAGTGCAGCGCAGCGGAGCCCCGCAGTCGCGAACGAAAGGTTAGCGTCCGTGAGCGCGAGGAGTGCAGCGCAGCGGAGCCCCGCAGTCGCGAACGAGAGGTGGGTCCGGTGAGCGTGGAGGTGGAGCGGGACGCCCGAGCCGGCGCCGGTCGACGCGAGTTGACGTACGCCGTGCTGCTCAGCCTGGCCGGCGCGGGCCTGGCGCTCTGGGCGGCGACCCGGAGCTGGTCGGTCGAGCTGACGGTACGGCCGTCGCCGCTGCCGCCGGAGCGGGTGACCCGCACCGGTACCGCGCTGCTGCCGTGGCTACCCGCGTTGGCGGTGGTCGGGCTGGCCGGTGGGGGAGCGGTGCTCGCCACCCGGGGCCGCGTGCGTCAGTTCCTCGGTGGTCTGCTCGCCCTGCTCGGGCTGGCGGTCGCGATCGTTGGCGGCTACGGCCTCGCGGCCGGGTTCGAGGGGGCGGTGAGCCGGCAGTGGCCGGCGCTCTGCCTGGTCGGTGGTCTGCTGGCGGCTGCGGGCGGACTGCTGACGGCGCTGCGTGGACGGGCTTGGCCGGCGATGGGGGCCCGCTACGAGCGGCCGCCGCGTGGCGGCGCCGCACCGTCTGGTCCGGCCGGCCCGGTCACCGGCCGGCGCACCACGGAGGCGTGGGACGCGCTGGACCGGGGCGAGGACCCGACGGTCAACTGATCGGTTGCCGCTCCCGCTGCTGGCGGGCGGCGGCGCCGGTGGCGGCCAGTTCGGCGACGAGACGGTTCAGTTCGGCACGTCGGTCGGCTCGGGCCCGGTCGGCGCAGACCGCCTCCCACGCGTTGCCACGGGCCGTGCGCGTCCGCGCCTCGCCGACGACCGCGCGTTCCAGCGTGTGCACCACGCCGACGGCGAGGGACGCGACGGTCCGCGAGATGGTGGTCAGGCCGATGTTCGGGTTCGGGCCGGTAGTGCTCATGGTCACCCCGTACGAGGATGTTGGCGAGGGCTGGGGCAGCGCGCTATCGAGTCTGCCCGACATCGATGCTCACCGGCTCAGGTTTCGCCGTGGTGTCCGTCGCATCAACGGCCTGTTCGGCGTCGGGACCAGGGCAGAGCCGGTCGCCTTTGAGCTTCCTCACAGAATCGATGAACATGACTCGATTCCCCTGGTCGTTCCGGGGTGTATTCGATGGGTTCACATCGATGTGATTCGGGTGGCCTGGGCGCGGATGTGGCGGGCGATGGATGTGGCGCTGCGTGACATCCCCTTCACGGCAGGTCGGCCATTATGCCCCAGGCCGTTTCGTGAGCAGCGCCATACCCCCGCCGTCCGGTGCCAGGTGGAGCCGCCTAGCATCGGCCCATGACACCCGGAGAGGGGAGTCCGTTGGTGACTGCTGAGCATGCGCACGCGGAGGGGGACGGGGCCGATTCGGCAGCGTCCGTAAGCGTGCTCGACGAGATCCTGGCAGGGGTGCGCGAGGACGTCGCCCGCCGACAGGAGCGGGTTCCGTTGGAGCGGATCCGGGAGTCGGCCGCCGCCGCGCCACCGCCGCTGGACGCGTACGCGGCCCTGCGCCGGCCCGGCGTCGCGGTGATCGCCGAGGTGAAGCGTTCCTCGCCGTCGAAGGGACAGCTCGCGGAGATCGCCGACCCGGCGGACCTGGCCGGCGACTACGCGGCCGGTGGCGCACGGGCGATCAGCGTGCTGACCGAGGGGCGTTGGTTCGGCGGATCGCTGGACGATCTCGCCGCGGTCCGTGCGGCGGTGCAGGTCCCGGTGCTGCGCAAGGACTTCGTGGTCTCCAGCTACCAGGTGCACGAGGCGCGGGCGTACGGCGCCGACATGGTGCTGCTGATCGTCGCCGCGTTGGAGCAGAACGCCCTGGTCGGGCTGCTGGAGCGGATCGAGTCGCTCGGCATGACCGCGCTGGTCGAGGTGCACGACGAGGAGGAGGCCGACCGGGCGATGGAGGCGGGCGCCCAGGTCATCGGGGTCAATGCCCGCAACCTGCGTACCCTTGAGGTTGACCGTTCGGTGTTCGAGCGGATCGCGCCCGGCCTGCCCAGCAGCGTCGTGAAGATCGCCGAGTCCGGCGTGCGTGGCCCGCACGATCTCATCCGGTACGCCTCCGCCGGTGCCGACGCGGTCCTGGTCGGCGAGGGTCTGGTCACCCAGAAGAGCCCTCGGGAGGCGGTCGCCGAACTGGTCAACGCCGGCAACCACCCGGCCACGCCCCGTCCGGTGCGCTGATCCCGCACCGGCCCGCCAGCACCGAGAGGATCTTGCCATGAGCGCCGACACGCTGGCCGGCACCGGCTCCCACCCCGATGCGGCCGGCCACTTCGGCCGTTTCGGCGGTCGATTCGTTCCCGAGGCTCTGGTGGCCGCGCTCGACGAGTTGAGCGAGGCGCACCGCACGGCCATGGCCGACGAGTCGTTCCGGGCCGAGTTCGCCGCCCTGCTGCGCGACTACGCCGGCACCCCGTCGCTGCTCTACCCGGCGGAGCGCCTCTCCGCCAAGCTGGGCGCGCGGGTGCTGCTCAAGCGGGAGGACCTGAACCACACCGGCGCGCACAAGGTCCGCAACGTGCTCGGCCAGGCGCTGCTGACCCACCGGATGGGCAAGACCCGGGTGATCGCGGAGACCGGCGCCGGGCAGCACGGGGTGGCCACCGCGACCGCGGCCGCGCTCTTCGATCTGGAGTGCGTGGTCTACATGGGCGAGGTCGACACCGAGCGGCAGGCGCTGAACGTGGCCCGGATGCGGATGCTCGGGGCCACCGTCATCCCGGTCACCACCGGTTCCCGGACGCTCAAGGACGCCATGAACGAGGCGATGCGGGACTGGGTCGCCAACGTCGACGGCACCCACTACCTGATCGGCACGGCTGCCGGGCCGCACCCGTTCCCGGCCCTTGTGCGCGACTTCGTGCGCGGCATCGGTGACGAGGCCCGCCAGCAGTGCCTCGACCAGACCGGCGGGCTGCCCGACGCGGTGGCCGCCTGCGTCGGTGGCGGCTCCAATGCCCTCGGCATCTTCCACGCCTTCGTCGGGGACCCCGACGTGCGGTTGTACGGCTTCGAGGCCGGCGGCGACGGGTTGGCGACCGGCCGGCACGCGGCCAGCATCACCGGCGGCTCGCTCGGCGTCCTGCACGGCACCCGCACGTACGTGCTCCAGGACGCCGACGGGCAGACGGTCGAGTCACACTCGATCTCCGCCGGCCTGGACTACCCCGGGGTCGGGCCGGAGCACGCGTGGCTGCACGACACCGGCCGGGCCAGCTACCTGCCGGTCACCGACGTCGAGGCGATGGCCGCGTTCGAACTCCTCTGCCGCACCGAGGGGATCATCCCGGCGATCGAGAGCTCCCACGCTCTCGCCGGCGCCGCCGTGATCGCCCCGAAGCTCGCGGCCGAGCTGGGCCGGGAGCCCACCATCGTGGTCAACCTCTCCGGCCGGGGCGACAAGGACGTGCACACTGCCGGCGAGTACTTCGGCATTCTCGGCAAGGAGCAGTGATGAGCCGGATCGGTGTCGCCTTCGAGAAGGCGCAGGCGGAGGGACGGGCACTGCTGGTCGGCTGCATGCCGGCCGGTTTCCCCACCGTCGAGGGCAGCATCGCGGCGATGACCGCGATGGTCGAGGCCGGGGTCGACGTGATCGAGATCGAGATCCCGTACTCCGACCCGGTGATGGACGGCCCGGTCATCCAGAAGGCCAGCGACATCGCGCTGGCCGGCGGCGTGCGCACCGCCGACACGTTGCGCATCATCGAGGCGGTCGCGGCCACCGGCGCGCCGGTGGTCACCATGACCTACTGGAACCCGGTCGAGCGGTACGGGGTCGACGCGTTCGCCCGTGACCTGGACGCCGCCGGCGGCACCGGCCTGATCACTCCGGACCTCATCCCGGAGGAGGCCGACGAGTGGCTGGCCGCCTCGGACGCGTACGGGCTGGACCGGACCTTCCTGGTCGCCCCGTCCTCCACCGACGCGCGGCTGGCGATGACCGTCGAGCACTGCCGGGGTTTCGTCTACGCGACGGCCCTCATGGGGGTCACCGGAGCGCGGGCGCAGATCTCCGACGCGGCTCCGGTCCTGGTCTCCCGGGTCCGGCAGGTCACCGAGATCCCGGTCGGCGTCGGCCTGGGCGTGGGCACCGGGGCGCAGGCCGGCACGGTGGGCGGGTACGCCGACGGCGTGATCGTGGGCAGCGCCCTGATCCGCTGCCTGCTCGACACGCCCGACCTCGACGCCGGGCTGGCCGCGCTGCGTACGCTCAGCGGCGAACTCGCCGAGGGTGTCCGTAACCCCGTTCGCTGAGCCGCCGCGACGCCACGACCCCGCGCGGACCCTGCGCGCCCGCCGGGCGCGCAGGGTCTTCCGGTCCGGTGCGGACGGCGCCCGCCCGACCGGTCCCGGTCATTCCCGGCCCGCGTGGGCGGCCGGATCGCCACCGGAGACGAACGCGTCCCGGGGGCGTTGCACCGAGGCGAGCGACAGGATGTCGCGGCCGAACAGCGCCGCGGTCAGCCAGATCGCGAGGACCCGGGACTTGCGCTCCCAGCTGGGCACGGCCAGCACGTGGTAGCCCCGGTGCATGAGCCACGCCGGCAGGCCGGTGATGACGATGCCCCGGTACTGGAAGATGCCGCGGCCGAGACCGAGGGTCGCGATCGAGCCCAGGCTGTGGTGCAGGTACCTCTTCGGCTTCTTACCGTGCAGGCTGGCCGCGATGTTGCGGGCGAGGAGCTTGCCCTGGCGGTAGGCGTGCTGCGCGTTGGGCACGGTGCGCGCACCCGGTACCGGCGAGGCGAGGTCGGGTACCGCCGCGTCGTCGCCGGCGGCCCAGGCGTCGGGCACGGGTTCGTCGTCCGTGCCGATCCGCAGGTCGGGCCGGACGACGATCAGGCCGCGCCCGTCGATCGGGAGGTCGGTGTGCCGGCTGATGACCGGGTTGGCGCCGTTGCCGGCGGTCCAGACGATGAGGTCGGAGTCGAACTCCTCGCCGGTGGAGAGCACCACGTGCCCGCCGACCGCGGAGGTCACCTGGGTGTTCAGGTGGACGTTCGCGCCTCGCTTCTCCAGCGAGCGCACCACCCAGCGTCCCGGCTTGTCGGTGACCTCGGGGAGGATGCGGCCGGACGCCTCGACGAGGTGGAAGCGGAGTTCCTCGCGATCCAGCTCGGGGTACCGCTTCAGCAACGCGGTCGCCAGGGACAGCAGCTCGCCGAAGCCCTCGACCCCGGAGAAGCCGCCGCCGACGAAGGTGACGGTGAGCAGCCGCTGGCGCTGCGGCCCGGGTGGGAGGGCGGCGGCCTGGTCGAACGCCGTGAGCAGCCGGTCCCGGATAGCGACCGCCTCTTCGACGTGCTTGAGGCCGATCGCCTGCTCGGCGATGCCGGGCACGGGGAACTTCCGGGTGACGGCGCCAGCGGTCACGACGATCAGGTCGTAGCTCCGCTCGAAGCTGTCTCCGATGGCGGGCTGGACGGTGACCACCCGGTGTTCGTGGTCGATCGCGGTCACCGCTCCGGCGATGACGTGGGTGCGGCGCAGGTGCCGTCGCAGCGACACGGCGGCGTGCCGCGCCTCGATCGAGCCGGCCACGACCTCCGGCAGGAACGGCTGGTACGTCATGTACGGGCGGGGGTCGACGAGGGTGATGTCGGCCTCGCCCGGGCGGAGTTTCCGCTCGAGCTTCCAAGCGGTGTAGAAGCCGGCGTAGCCACCGCCGACGACCAGTATCTTCCGCGTGATGTTCACGGGGTGTTCCCCTCCGCCGGACGTACCGCCGGCAAACTCGGATTACTCCTATCCGAATAATACTCTGATAGATATTGTCCGAATCAACCGCCGTCGTTACGCTCAGAGCGTGAGACTGTCCGGCGGAGTCGAATCGGCGCTGCACTGCTGCGTGGCGCTCACCGCGGCGGACGGCCCGGTGCCCGCGGCCCGGCTGGCGGAGCTGCACGGCGTCTCGGCGACGTACCTCGCCAAGCAGCTTCAGGCCCTTTCCCGTGCGGGGCTGATGCATTCCGTGCAGGGCAAGTCCGGCGGGTACGTGTTGACCCGTCCGCCGGCGGAGATCACGGTCCTGGACGTGGTCGAGGCGATCGAGGGAACCCGGTCGACGTTCGTGTGCACGGAGATCCGGCAGCGGGGGCCGCTGGCCGCGTCGCCCGAGGCCTGTGCCGTGCCCTGCGTGATCGCCCGCACGATGAGCGCGGCCGACCGCGCCTGGCGCGCCGCGCTCCGCGAGGTGTCGATCGGCGATCTGTGCAGCGCGGTCGGCGAGGTCCACGACGTCGACACGCTGGCCCGGATCGGCGACTGGCTACGCTCGCCGCTCCCCTGACCCCGTCGCCCCGCACCTGGCCGGGCCAGCGGCCGTGTCGGGTCTTTGATCGACGCGGGTTCCCTGATGCCGGGTTGTCCTGGGCGCGTGGATGCGCCGACTCCACGGAGGTCGGACGTCCGGGCGGAGCGGTGACGGGCGGTCAGGGGTGCGGGGCGGGTTCTGTCGGCGGTCGCTGGGCGCGTTGGTTGGGAGCGCGGAGCGGGACAGTGGTGGCGCGCAGCACCCCGGAGCGGCCGGCGAGCGCGTCGGTGAGCGCCGCGCGGGTGGTCGGTGTGAGTGTCTCCGGCAACGCCGCCGGCTCGTGCCAGGAGATCAGGCAACCTCCCGCCGGCTGGGCCGACGGCCCGGAACCCTGAGCCCGGGCCCGGAACACGTGCACCAGGACGTCCGGCGGCGGCCCGGCTCGCCCGGGCGCCGCCGGGTCGCTCAGCTGGTAGAGGCCGACCAGATCGACCACTTCGATCTCCCAGCCGGTCTCGACGCGGACGTCCCGCAGAGTCGCGGGCAGCGGGCTCTCCGCCCGGTGCAGTCGTCCCCCGGGCAGCGCGTGCGGGCGCTCGCCCCGACCCTGCCGGCAGAGCAGCACCCGGCCGGTGTCGTCGGTGACGACCGCGGCCACCGCCCAGGTGAGCCCGCTCATGGACAAAGAGCCTACGGCGACGCAAACCAGAAGTCATCGCGACGGCCCGACGCTCCGCCCGGGGTGCCACTTGAGGGCCTCACAGCGGTACCGTGTGCAACCGTGACCCTCGCCTCGTTGTCCCCCCAGGCTGCCCTGCCCAGCCCGACGACCGCCGTCTGGCAGCTCGGGCCGTTGCCGGTGCGGGCGTACGCGCTCTGCATCATCGTCGGCATCCTGGTGGCCTGCCTGGTGACCGAGTACCGGTTGCGCCGGCGTGGGGTGGCGCCGGGTGCGGTGCTGGACATCGCGGTCTGGGCCGTCCCGGCCGGCATCATCGGCGCCCGGGTCTACCACGTGATCACCTCGCCTGAGAAATACTTCGGCGCCGGTGGCGACCCGATGAAGGCGTTCGCCATCTGGGAGGGCGGCCTGGGCATCTGGGGCGCCGTGGCCGGTGGCGCGATCGGCGCGTGGATCGCCGCTCGGCAGTTGGGCATCCCGCTGACGGTGGTGGCCGACGCCCTCGCCCCGGGTCTGCCCCTCGCGCAGGCGATCGGCCGATTCGGCAACTGGTTCAACAACGAACTGTTCGGCGGCCGCACCACCCTGCCCTGGGGCTTGGAGGTCCACCGGATGGACCCGGACAATCCCGGGCACGCGCTGCGTGACGACACCGGCCAGCCGATTCTCGAACCGGGCCTCTACCACCCGACGTTCGCCTACGAGGCGCTCTGGAACATCGGGGTGGCGGCGCTGGTGTTCCTGCTCGACCGTAAGCTCCGCCTCGGCCGGGGCCGGGCGTTCGCGCTCTACGTGATGGGCTACACCGCCGGCCGGTTCTGGATCGAGATGATGCGCACCGACGAGGCGAACACCATCTTCGGCGTCCGGCTCAACGTCTGGACCGCGGGGCTGGTCTTCCTCGGGGCGCTGATCTACTTCGTGCGGGTCCGGGGTCCCCGCGAGTACATGATCCCGCTGACCGCCACCGCCGTCCCCGCCGCGCCGACCGGGTCCGACGTCTCCCAGGTCGACCTCTCGGCCCGCGAGGCCGCGCCACGGCCCGCTGCGCCCGACGGCTACCGCGTGGTCACCGAGGAACAGTTCCGGGCCTACCAGGAGACCGGTGCGGTCCCCGCCGAACCGGCGGTCGGCGACCAGGCCGACGCGGACCGGGCCACCGTCGACGAAGAACCGCGCCGCGACGACGCCGAGCCGCCCCGCGAGGACGACCGGGCCGGCGCGAACGGCCCCGGCCCGGCCGACCGCGAGAGCTGACGGAGGAGAGCGACCCATGCGTAGCGCGGTGGTGGTCGGCGCCGGCATCGGCGGCCTGTCGGTCGCCGGCGCGCTGGCCCGATCCGGCTGGCAGGTCACCCTGCTGGAGCGGTCCGACCGGGTACGCCCCGAGCCGACCGCGGTGGTGCTCTGGCCCAACGGGGTGCGCGCGCTGCTGGCGCTCGGCCTCGGCGCGGGGCTCGACGCGATCGCCACCCCGCTGCCCGACGGCGGTATCCGTCGCCCCGACGGGCACTGGCTGGTGCAGCCGCAGGCTCTGCCGGCCGATCGGATGCCGGTCGTGGTGCACCGGGAGGACCTGCACGACGCCTTGATCGCCGGGCTCGGCGACCGGGTCGAGCTGCGTACCGGCGTGACGGTGCGGACCGTACGCGCCGAATCGGGGGAGCGGCCGGCGGTGGGGGACGGCCGGCAGAGCTTCGAGGCCGACCTGGTGGTCGCCGCCGACGGCGCCGACAGCCCGATCCGCCAGCGGCTCGCACCCGCCGCGAAGGTGGTCAGCTCCGGCTCGGCGGCGTGGCGCGCGGTCATCCCCTGGTACCGGGCGCCCCAACTACCCACCGGCCAGCGCGTCGGCGGCGAGGTGCTCGGCGCGGGCTACCGCTTCGTCTCCGCCTCGCTCGGCGACCGGGGGTCGTCGGGCGGCTCCACCCGGGGCGGCATCTACTGGGTGGCCACCGCGGCCGGCGCGGCCCGCCCCGAGCCGCCGGAGACCCAGCTCGCGCTGCTGCGCCGCTGGTACGCCGGCTGGCCCTCCCCGATCGGGGAACTGCTCGAGGCCACCGACCCGGCCGACCTCGTCCAGCACGAGATCCGCGAGCTGCGCCCGCTGCCGCGCGCGTACGGCTTCCCGGCCGGCCCGGGGGGCGTGGTGCTCCTCGGTGACGCCGCGCACGCCATGCCGCCGCACCTCGGCCGGGGCGCCTGCCTCGCGTTCGAGGACGCGGCCACCCTCGCCGGGTTGCTGCGGGAGTCGACGTTGCCGGACGCCGTCGCCGCGTACGACCGGGTGCGCCGGCCCCGTGCGGCCGCTATGGTCCGGCAGACCCGTCGGATGTCGGCGGTGCTCCAGGCCCGGGGGCGGCTGGCGCTGCGCGCCCGGGACGCGGCACTGGGCACGCTGACGCCACGGCTGATCAACACTGCTGCCGCCACCGCGGCGCAGTGGCGTCCCCCGGCCTGACCGACCCGTCCCGGCCCACCGGGTCCGACCGGCGTCGTCCGGGTCAGGAGATCAGCGCGGCGGGTTCGGCTATGCAGGCGGTGCCGACGCGGCGGAAACCGACACGTAGGTAGACCCGGGCGATCTCCTCGCTGCCCGCGGAGAGGAACACCACGTCGGTGCCGGCCGCGAGCAGTTCGCGAGCGAGCGCCGCGGTGACCGCCGCGCCCAGCCCGCGACGGCGGGCGGCGGGCAGGACACCCACCCCGGCGATCTCGGCGACGTCGTCCACCCGCATGGCCATCCCGCTGGCCACCGTCCCCTCGGCAGAGGCGCCGGCCAGCACGGTGAGCCGCCGGCCGTCCGCGATGCGGGCGCGCTCCTCGTCGAGCGCGGCGTTCTCCAGTTGGCTGACGGCCGCGTCCCGCTGCGCCGGTCCGGCCTCTCCCCGGGCCGTGCCGCCGTACGCGAACGCCACCGCGGCGACGGCCCGCCGGGCGGCCACGGCGGCGGCGAAATCGGGCGCGTCCGGTTCGAGCACCCGCACCGGTACGTCGCCGAGCGTCGCCGGGTCGGGCAGCGCCTGCGGGTCGAGCACCATCAGGGGCGCCTCCAGCACGGACAACCCTGCCGAGCGGGCCACCGGCAGGAACTCCGGCGTGGTCTCGTGCACCCACTCGAACGCCTCGGGCAGGCCCAGTTCCCGCTGCCGTTCCCGGACCGTATTGACGTCGGCCAGTGACGGCGGGGCGGACGCGCCGAGCCGGGGGCGGGCGTAGAACGGGAATCCGACCCCGTCGCGGACGAAGAGCACCAGAGCGCCGTGCTCCTCGACACGAGCCGCGTCACGGGGCACCGAGTCGTAGAAGTGTTCGAGCCGGTCGAAGAGGCCCTTGTGCGCAGGATCCACCGCGCGAGACTACCTGTCCCAGACTCTGGAAGGTGTGATCAATCTGGACTGGCCTTGCGCCTCGCGCCCTAACGTAGACTCAATAGACCCACGCGGGCCGACGTCGTCCCCACCATGATCCACCCTGAGTGACGACAGGAGGCCCGGTGGCCCTTCCGTACCCGCAGCAGCCGGTCCCGACGCGAGGCCCCGGGGGGCCCACGGCCGGGCTGTACGACCCCGCGTTCGAGCACGACGCCTGCGGCGTGGCCTTCGTGGCCGACCTGCACGGCCGGCGCTCGCACACGGTCGTCGCGAACGGTCTCGCCGCGTTGTGCCGGCTCGATCACCGGGGCGCGCGCGGCGCCGAGCCGAACACCGGCGACGGCGCGGGCATCATGATCCAGGTGCCGGACGCGTTCCTGCGTGCCGTGGTGGACTTCCCGCTGCCACCGACCGGCGACTACGCCACGGGCCTGGTCTTCCTGCCCGACAACGACGCGGCCGAAGCCCTCGCCCGTCGTGTCGTCGAGAAGTACGCCCTGGTCGAAGGGGCCGAGGTGCTCGGCTGGCGGGATGTGCCGGTGGACCCGACCGGGCTCGGCGAGACGGCCCTCGCCGCGATGCCCCGGATCCGGCAGCTCTTCCTGGCCGCCCGCCGGCTCACCGACACACCGGCCGGGCCGGCCGGCTCGCGCCTGCACGGCGTCGAGCTGGACCGGGTGGCGTTCTGTCTGCGCAAGCAGGCCGAGCGGGAGACCGCCGAGCGGGGCGTGCCGGCGTACTTCCCGTCGCTGTCGGCGCGCACGATGGTCTGGAAGGGCATGCTCACTCCCGACCAGCTGCCGGCGTTCTATCCCGAGCTGACCGACGAGCGGCTGGCGAGCGCGATCGCGCTCGTGCACTCCCGGTTCTCCACCAACACGTTCCCGTCCTGGCCGCTGGCGCACCCGTACAGGTTCATCGCCCACAACGGCGAGATCAACACCATCCGCGGCAACCGGAACTGGATGCAGGCGCGTGAGGCTCTGCTGCGCAGCCCGGACCTGCCCGGAAACATTCGGCGGATCTTCCCGGTCTGCACTCCGGGCGCCTCCGACTCGGCGAACTTCGACGAGGTCCTCGAGCTGCTGCACCTCGCGGGCCGGAGCCTGCCGCACGCGGTGCTCATGATGATCCCCGAGGCGTGGGAGAACGACCCGGGCATGCGCTCGGACAAGCGCGAGTTCTACCGCTTCCACGCCAGCCTGATGGAACCGTGGGACGGGCCCGCCTCGGTCGCCTTCACCGACGGCGAGATCGTCGGCGCGGTGCTGGACCGCAACGGGCTGCGTCCGGGGCGCTGGTGGCGTACCGACGACGGGCTCGTGGTGCTCGGCAGCGAGGCGGGCGTGCTCGACCTCGATCCGGCCCGGGTGGTCGCGAAGGGACGGCTCCAGCCCGGGAAGATGTTCCTCGTCGACACCGCCGCCGGGCGGATCGTGCACGACGACGAGATCAAGGCCGAGTTGGCCGCCGCGCGGCCGTACGGCGAGTGGCTGCACGCCGGGCTCATCGAGCTGACCGACCTGCCGGCCCGCGAGCACATCGTCTACACCCACGACTCGGTACGCCGCCGCCAGCAGACCTTCGGCTACACCGAGGAGGAGCTGAAGATCCTGCTCGCCCCGATGGCGCGTACCGGGGCGGAGCCGATCGGCTCGATGGGCACGGACACTCCGATCGCGCCGCTGTCCACCCGGCCGCGGCTGCTCTACGACTACTTCCACCAGCTCTTCGCGCAGGTCACCAACCCGCCGCTGGACGCCATCCGGGAGGAACTGGTCACCAGCCTCAGCTCCCGGATCGGGCCGGAGGGGAACCTGCTCGACCCGGGTCCGGCCAGCTGCCGGCAGATCGTGCTGCCGTACCCGGTGATCGACAACGACGAGCTGGCCAAGATCCTCTCCATCGACGAGGACGGCGACCTGCCCGGCTTCAAAGCCGTCCGGGTCTCCGGGCTCTATCGCATCCGGGAGGGCGCGGCCGGGATCAAGGCACGGCTGACCGAGATCTGCCGGCACGTCTCCGAGGCGATCGAGGACGGCGTACGGATCCTCGTCCTGTCCGACCGCGACTCCAACGCCGACCTGGCCCCGATCCCGTCGCTGCTGCTGACCGCGGCGGTGCACCAGCACCTCGTCCGGGAGCAGACCCGTACCCAGGTGGCGCTGGTCGTGGAGTCCGGCGACTGCCGCGAGGTGCACCACGCGGCGGTGCTCATCGGCTACGGCGCGGCGGCGGTCAACCCGTACCTGGCGTTCGAGTCGGTGGAGGACATGATCTCCACGCGGGCGCTGGTCGGGGTGGATCCGGCCACCGCGGTCCGCAACTACGTCAAGGCGCTCGGCAAGGGCGTCCTCAAGATCATGTCGAAGATGGGCATCTCGACGGTCTCGTCGTACTGCGGCGCGCAGGTCTTCGAGGCGCTCGGGCTGGACACCCGCCTGGTCGAGCGCTACTTCCGGGGTACGCCCAGCAAGATCGGCGGCATCGGGCTGGCCGGTATCCACGCCGAGGTCGCCGCCCGCCACGCCCTCGCCTGGCCGGCGGCCGGCGCCCCCGCCTCCGAGCGGCTGGAGGTCGGCGGCGAGTACCAGTGGCGCCGCGAGGGCGAGCTGCACCTGTTCAACCCCGAGACGGTCTTCCTGCTGCAGCACGCCACCCGCAGCCGCCAGTACGACATCTTCAAGCGGTACACCGCGAAGGTGGACGCGCTGGCGGCCGAGTCGGGCTCACTGCGTGGCCTGTTCGCGCTGCGCGCCGACGTGCGCCCGCCGGTGTCCCTGGACGAGGTGGAACCGGCCACCGAGATCGTGAAGCGTTTCGCCACGGGCGCGATGTCGTACGGCTCGATCTCGGCGGAGGCGCACGAGACGCTGGCCGTCGCCATGAACCGGCTCGGCGGCAGGTCCAACACCGGCGAGGGCGGCGAGGACGCCGAACGGCTGCACGACCCGGCCCGCCGTTCGGCGGTGAAGCAGATCGCCAGCGGCCGGTTCGGGGTGACCACCGAGTACCTGGTGAACGCCGACGACCTCCAGATCAAGATGGCCCAGGGGGCGAAGCCCGGCGAGGGTGGGCAGCTGCCGGGCAACAAGGTCTGGCCGTGGATCGCCCGCACCCGGCACGCCACCCCCGGCGTCGGCCTGATCTCCCCGCCGCCGCACCACGACATCTACTCCATCGAGGACCTCGCCCAGCTGGTGCACGACCTGAAGTCCGTCAACCCGGCGGCCCGGGTGCACGTCAAGCTGGTCAGTGAGGTGGGCGTCGGCACCGTGGCGGCGGGGGTGGCGAAGCTCAAGGCGGACGTCATCCTGATCTCCGGCCACGACGGCGGCACCGGCGCGTCACCGCTGAACTCGCTGAAGCACGCCGGTACGCCGTGGGAGCTGGGGCTCGCCGAGGCGCAGCAGACGCTGCTGCTGAACAACCTCCGCGACCGGGTCACCGTCCAGGTCGACGGGCAGCTCAAGACCGGCCGGGACGTGCTGATCGCGGCGCTGCTCGGCGCCGAGGAGTTCGGTTTCGCCACCGCCCCGCTGATCGTCGCGGGTTGCGTGATGATGCGGGTCTGCCACCTGGACACCTGCCCGGTGGGCATCGCCACCCAGAACCCGGTGCTGCGGGAGCGGTTCACCGGCACACCCGAGTTCGTGGAGAACTTCTTCCTCTTCCTCGCCGAGGAGGTCCGCGGCTACCTCGCCGAGCTGGGCTTCCGTTCGATCGACGAGGCGATCGGGCACAGCGAGCTGCTCGACGTGGTTCCGGCGATCGAGCACTGGAAGGCGCAGGGGCTCGACCTCGCGCCGGTGCTGCACCTGCCCGAGCTGCCGGCGGACGCGGCCCGCCGCGGCGTACGCGCGCAGGATCACGGCCTGGACCGGGCGCTGGACAACGAGCTGATCAGGCTCGCCGAGCCGGCGTTGCGGGACGGCACACCGGTCCGCGTCGAACTCGCCATCCGCAACGACCACCGCAGCGTGGGCGCGATGCTGGGTGGGGAGGTGGTGCGTCGTCGTGGTGGCGCCGGGCTGCCCGACGACACCGTGGAGGTCGCGCTGCGCGGCACCGCCGGGCAGTCCTTCGGCGCGTTCCTGCCGCGTGGGGTGACCCTGCGTTTGAACGGCGACGCCAACGACTACGTCGGCAAGGGGCTCTCCGGCGGCCGGATCATCGTCCGTCCCGATCCGGCCGCTCCGTTCGTGGACCCGGACGCCGCGGCCGGGCAGCGGGCCGAGGACCAGATCGTCGCGGGCAACACCATCCTGTACGGCGCCACCGGCGGTGAGCTGTTCCTGCGTGGCCGGGTGGGGGAGCGTTTCGCGGTGCGCAACTCCGGTGCGGTGGCCGTCGTCGAGGGTGTCGGCGACCACGGCTGCGAGTACATGACCGGCGGGACGGTGGTCGTGCTCGGCCCGACCGGACGCAACTTCGCCGCTGGCATGTCCGGTGGCACCGCGTTCGTCCACCGGCTCGACCGAGCCCAGGTCAACACCGAGATGGTCGACCTCACGCCGTTGCGCGAGGAGGAGCAGGCCGTGCTGCACGAGCTGGTGCAGCGGCACTTCGCCGAGACCGACTCGGCGGTCGCCGCCGAGCTGCTCAAGCGCTGGCCGGATGCGGTGGCGGAGTTCGTCGCCGTGGTGCCCCGGGACTACCGCCGGGTGCTGGAGATCATGCAGGCCGCCGAAGCCGCCGGCCGTGACGTCGACGACGCGGTGATGAGCGCGCTGGCGGCGTCGACCGCTGCGGCGGCGCATCCCGCGCCCTCGTCCATGCCGGTGCCGCCCGCGCCGCGGGCGGCCGCCCAGGAGGTGGCTCGTGCCTGACCCGAACGGTTTCCTGCGCTATCCGCGGCGGATGCCGGCCCGCCGGCCGGTGCCGGTGCGGATCTCCGACTGGCGCGAGGTGTACCCGCCGGCCGGTGAGGAGCTGATCCGCGAGCAGGCCACCCGCTGCATGGACTGCGGCATCCCCTTCTGCCACGACGGCTGCCCGCTGGGCAACCGTATCCCGGACTGGAACGACCTGGTCCGTACCGGCAACTGGGACGCCGCGGTGGCGTCGCTGCACGCCACCAACAACTTCCCCGAGTTCACCGGCCGGCTCTGCCCGGCACCGTGCGAGGCCGCCTGCGTGCTCGGTATCGGCGGGGGTGACCCGGTGACGATCAAGCAGGTCGAGGTGGAGATCGCCGACGCGGCGGTGGCCCGGGACGGGCTGCGGCCGCGACCGGCGGCGCAGGCGACCGGCCGTTCGGTGGCCGTGGTCGGCTCCGGCCCTGCCGGGCTCGCCGCCGCGCAGCAGCTCGCGCGCGCCGGGCACGCCGTCACGGTGTACGAGCGTGACGACGCGCTCGGCGGTCTGCTCCGGTACGGCATCCCGGACTTCAAGCTGGAGAAGCGGCACATCGACCGACGGCTGGCGCAGCTCACCGCGGAGGGCGTGGAGTTCCGTACCGGCGTCGACGTCGGGGTGGACGTGACCGCCGAACAGCTGCGGGAGCGGCACGACGCGGTGCTCCTGGCCTGCGGCGCGCTGGCCGGCCGGGACGTCCCGGAGACTCCGGGGCGGGAGCTTCGCGGCGTACACCAGGCCATGGAGCATCTGGTCGCGTCGAACCGGGTGGTCGCGGCGGCCGGCGACGGCCTGCCGGCGAAGGCGGTGCTGCCCGACGGTACGCCGATCGACGCCGCCGGCAAGCACATCGTGATCATCGGTGGTGGCGACACGGCCGCGGACTGCCTCGGGGTGGCCCACCGGCAGGGTGCGGCCGGTGTGCACCAGCTCGACCTGTACCCGCAGCCGCCGCTGGCCCGCGACGAGGATCGTGATCCGTGGCCGACCTGGCCGTGGATCCTGCGCAGCTATCCGGCGCACGAGGAGGGCGGCGAGCGGGTCTTCGCGGTCGCGGTTCGGGAGTTCGTCGACGACGGCACCGGGCAGGTACGGGCCGTCCGGGTCGCCGAGGTCACCGTGGAGAAGCGGGACGGCCGGCGCATCGTCAGCCCGGTGCCCGGCACCGAGCGGGAGTTGCCCGCCGACCTGGTGCTGCTGGCGATCGGCTTCGAGGGCACCGAGGAGCAGCCGCTGCTGGCCCAGTTCGGGGTGCGCCGCAACGCGCGGGGCGCCGTGGACGCGCGGCCGGACTGGCAGACCGACGCCGACGGGGTCTTCGTCGCAGGTGACATGCACCGGGGCGCCTCGCTGATCGTCTGGGCGATCGCCGAGGGGCGGGCGGCGGCCGGGGCCGTGCACGCGTACCTCGGTGGCGGCGGGACGCTGCCGGCTCCGGTCGACCCGGCCGCCCAACCGCTCGCGGCCCGCTGAGGCAGGGGTTCGCCCACCTCAGCCGCCACATCGGCCCCGGCACCGCCCCGGTTCCTCGTGGACCGGGGCGGGCCGCGTGAACCCGCTCACGAAGACGGGCAAATCGGGCTAACCGTCGTCACACTTGGCGACGGCCGATCGCGTGTGTCCCGGCCTGTCATGCCCCTGTCTGGTCGGGAGGTTGTGCCGTGGCGTTTGGTGCCACGTTCGCCGCGTTGCGTCACCGGAACTACCGGATCTGGGCCATCGCCGGGTTCGTGTCGGTGATCGGCACCTGGATGCAGGTGCTCGGAGTCAACTGGTACGTGCTGGCGCGTACCGGCTCGGCGACCTCCATGGGCCTCGCCATCCTCCTCCAGGCCATCCCCACGCTGCTGCTCAGCGTCTGGGGCGGCGCTCTGGCCGACCGGCTGCCGGCGAAACCGCTGCTGATCGGAGCGCAGGGGGCGCACGCGGCGCTGGCGGCGAGCCTGGCCTTCGTCGCCCTGACCGGCACCGGCGGGCTGCCGGCGATCTACGCGATCTCGCTCGCCGCCGGCGCGGTCTCGGCGATCGAGGGTCCGGCGATGGGCCGGTGGTCCTCCACGCTGGTGGACCGGGAGAGCCTCGGAAACGCCCTCGCGCTCGGCTCGCTCACCAACTCTGCCGGCCGCATCCTCGGCATGAGCGGCGGCGCCGTCGTGGTCGCCGCCATCGGCCCCGCGCTGCTGTTCGTGATCAACGCCGTGAGCTTCGTCGCGGTGGTGGCGGCCCTGTTCCTGGTACGCGAGCGCGAGCGGCACGTCGCCGAACCGGCACCCGAGCCGGGGCGTACGGACGGCGGCATCCGGGCCGGGTTCCGCTACCTGCTCGGCCAGCCGGTGGTGCTCGTCGCGCTCGCCCTGTCGTTCGTGCTCGGCAGCCTCGGCCGCAACTACCAGGTGACCATGGCCGCGATGAGCGACGGACCGCTGGGCGGCGGCGCCGGCGGTTACGGCTTCCTCTCCACCGTCTTCGCCGTGGGCACCGTGCTCGGCGCGCTCGTCGCCGCGCGAAGCCGCAGCCTGGGCTACGGAGTCCTGGTCGGCGCGGGACTGCTCACGAGCGGGTTGCAGATCGTCGCCGGGCTCGCGCCGGGCACCATGAGCTTCGCCGCGGTGATCCTGCCGATCGCCGCCGCCGCGGTGATCATCGACACCACCGTCGGCACCCGGGCCCAACTCGACACCGACTACCTGATGCGCGGGCGGGTGCTGGCCGCGCTGGCGGTCACCGGCTCGGTCTCCTCGGCCGTCGGCGCACCGCTGCTCGGCTGGCTCTCCGAGCACGCCGGCCCCCGGCAGACCCTGGTGCTGGCCGGCTCCCTCGCGGCCGTCGGCACCCTCGCCGCCGGTGCGGTCCTGGACGGTCTCCGGGGCCGGGTGATGCGGGGTCGGGTGGCCGGGGCGCTGGCCGGACCCGCGGTGCGGCGTCCGATGCGCCGGGTCGCCTGGACGGCCGCCCGTGTCGTACGCCCCGCGTCGACCCTGGCCCGCGCGGTGCGGCCCGTCTTCCCGGCCCCGCGCCCGGCCGGTGCCGTCGGCGCCCCCCGCCCGCCCCCCCCCCCCCCCCCCGCCCCCCCGGGGCCCCGCCCCGGC
>NZ_JBEXFP010000020.1:0-85799 GCF_040606825.1 Micromonospora sp. NPDC005367
ACCACACACCATCCGACCAACCCCCAAAAAAGGGCCCATCATCCGGGGCATTTCGTCCGGTGTCCCGCCGCTCCCGCGCCGGGCACTTTTACTACATTACCCGCCGATTTCCGCCCTGTCAACCCGCTGTAACCCGGTTTCACATGCTTCCACCCATAACGCGGGCACCCTCAAATCAACCGGCTCCCGCCGCCTTCATCAAGAGATTCAGCAGACCGGCCGCCACGGTTACCCGCGAACTCGCCCGGCACCCTGCCGACCGTTCACCCTACCCGGCCGGTTCCGCCTCACCAAATCCGCCTCGCAGCGAACCCGGGGCACCGCCCGAACCGATCTCGAAGTGGTCTGCGACCGCTCCGATCCCGGTGCCATCCCGGTGCCGGGCCCCCGGGGCTTTCGTCCCGTTTGCCCCGTTCCGCGCTGGCAGAGAGAAAGTTACGTGACCGGGGGTTGATCGTCAAATCCGGCTCGTGGATCAGGTCGCACCTGCTGTCGCCGCCTTTGCGCGCCAAGGAACACGCGCTCGCCCCTCGCCCCGGCGCGTATGTGCGACGGTCGCCGGGAGCCAGAGACACGGCGGCGCCGCGCCGCAGAGCGCCACGCCCGCATCGGGCAATTTCTACAAGATCCGCTGGTGATAAACTCTGTGGCGTGGCAGCGGCCTCCTGGCAGGCGGTGACGGCGCTGGTCGACCAGGTCCGACGGGCGCTGTACGACTACGTCCGCGGCCAGGACCACCCGGTGACGCGGGACGAGGCCGCCGAGGCACAGGGCATCTCACGCAACCTGGCGGCGTTTCACCTCGACAAGCTGGTCGCGGCCAGGCTCCTGCAGGCCCGGTACGAGGCGCCGGCTGACCAGCCACGCGGGCGAGGCAGGACGCCGAAGGTGTACGAGGCCGCGCCGGGCTGCATTTCATTGACCATCCCGGAGCGTCGCTACGACCTGATCGGCGAGATCCTCGCTCAGGCGGTCGCCGAAGATCCGACCGACGCCAGATCGGCGGCCCTACGCGTCGCGGAGCGGCGGGGCGCCACCATCGGTCGTGAGGCCACCAGGCCCGGCACCGTGGCCTCGCTCCTGGACGAACTCGGCTTTGAACCGGTCGACGACGACGAGCTCATCCGGCTACGGAACTGCCCGTTCCATCAACTCGCTGTTCAACAGACCGAGCTGGTGTGCGGCCTGAACCAGGCGTTCATCGCCGGCCTGCTGGACGGGCTCGGCCGGACGGAACTCCGCGCGCGGCTGGTCCCCACTCCCGGAGCCTGCTGCGTGCAGATCCGTCCGGCTTGACCCGCCGGGCACTCGTCCCGCTGACGATGCCTTAACTCAGGCCAGGAGATCGCCGAGTGGCACCTGCGGGTCGGCGAGCCTGGCCAGGTCGACGGCGGTGCCGCCGTGTCCGGCGCGCACCAGCGCCTGGATGTGGTCGGTCACGTCCCACACGTTGGCGTTCATTCCGGCCAGCACCCGGCCGTCGGAGACCCAGAACGCCATGAACTCCGGTGCCTTGCCGTCCGCCACGGCCGGGTCGCCGCGGAACACCACCTGGTCGTAACCGCCCGGGGCCGCCCAGCCCGAGTACTCCATCCCCAGGTCGTACTGGTCGGAGAAGAAGTACGGCAAGCGGGTGTACTCGGCCTGCTGGCCCAGCATCGAGCGGGCGGCGGCCGGGCCGCCGTTGAGCGCGTTCGCCCAGTGCTCCACTCGGATGTGCCGGCCCAGCAGTGGGTGGTAGGCGTTGGCCACGTCGCCCGCGGCGTAGATGTGCGGATCGGAGGTGAGCAGCTGGGCGTCGGTGACGATGCCGTTGTCCGCCTTCAGGCCCGCCGCCTCGGCCAGCTGCATGTCGGGCTGGATACCCACACCGACGACGACGGTGTCGGCGGGCAGTTCGGTGCCGTCGGTGAGCAGGACGGACGACACCCCTCCGGAACCGTGCAGCCGTCGGACCCCGGCGCCGAACCGGAAGGTGACGCCGTGGCTGTGGTGCAGGTCGGCGAAGACCCGGGCGACCTCGTCGCCGAGGACTCGCTGCAACGGCAGGTCGGCGACGTCGACCACGGTCACGGTGGCGCCGTGCTCGCGGGCGGCAGCGGCGATCTCCAGACCGATCCAGCCCGCACCGATCACCACGAGCTGGGACTTGTCGGTGAGGGCTTCGGCGATCCGGTCGGACTGCGCCAGCGTGCGGAGGTACAACACGCCGTCCAGGTCGGCGCCGGGAACGTCCAGGCGGCGGGGCGTCGAGCCGGTGGTCAGCAGCAGCTTGTCGTACCCGAGCCGCTCGCCGTCGTCGAGGACGACGTCTCGGGCGGCGCGATCGATGGCGGTGACCCGGGTCGCGGTACGCAGGTCGACGTTGTTCGCGTCGTACCAGCCGGCGTCGTGCACGTACACGTCGCCGCGTGGTGTGGTCCCCAGGAGTAGACCCTTGGACAGTGGCGGCCGCTCGTAGGGGCGTTCGGGCTCCGCACCGAGGAGGATCACACGGCCGTCGAAGCCCTCTTCGCGCAGCGTTTGGGCGGCTTTGGCGCCGGCGAGGCCGGCCCCGACGATGACGAAGGTGGGGCTGTTGACCATGCCGTTCTCCGATTCGGGGATCACTGGGTTCCGGTGAGGGAGAAGAACTCGGCCCTGGAGCGGGCGTCGTCACGCAGAGTACCGAGCAGGGTGGAGGTCACCGTGGTGGCACCTGCCGCACGTACGCCACGCAACGTCATGCACATGTGCTCCGCCTCGATGACGACGCCGACGCCTTTGGGAGCGAGTTCGAGGGCCAACCATTCCGCTACCTGCTTGGTCAGCCGTTCCTGCACCTGCGGGCGATGGGCGAACAGCTCCACGACGCGGGCGAGCTTCGACAGCCCGAGGATCCGGTCGCCCGGCAGGTAGCCGACGTGGGCGACACCGACGAAGGGGAGCAGGTGGTGCTCGCACACCGACCGGATCGGGATGGATCTGGCCAGCACGAGTTCGTCGTATCCCTCGTCGTTGGGGAAGGTGGTCGGCTCGAACGGGCGCGCGGTGAGCAGTTCGGCGTACGCCGAGGCCATCCGCCGTGGTGTCGCGCGCAGGCTCTCGGAGTCCAGGTCGATGCCGAGCGCGGCGAGGAACTGGGCGGCGGCCTGCTCGGCGGCGACGAGGTCGCGTGCCGGTTGCTGGTGCACGCGGCGTGGGGCGGGTGCGATGGTCACGTCCGCGGCTCCCGGGGTCGGTGTGCAGGTTCCACGGCGCGTGCCTCGTCCTCGGCGAGGGCCGTCGCCGGCACCTGCCATCCTGTGCTCTCCGGCGCGGAATTTCAATAGCGGGCGCTGGTCAAATTCGGGGACCGCGCTCGGCCGGGCCGACGACCCCGGGTGGATCGCGCGGGACCACGACCGACGATCCGTACGTCTCCGTGAGCCGGCCGCGAATGGTCTCGCGTCAATTCGGGCTGGTCCCGGAAGCGGCGGTACGGACGCCACGGTCGTGTCGTCGTGGCGTCCGTACTCGCGGGGGTCAGCGTGGGGTGTTCACGTAGTGGCAGGCGGAGGGCTGCGTCAATTTCCCGTGCCGCAGCTCGACGGGGACGGGCTGCGGGTCGGACGGCAGGTCGCTGCCGGCTCGCACGAACTCCTCGTTGAAGACGACGTGTCGCATGGACTCACGTCGGTGCGTGTAGGCGAGGTGGATCATGCCGTCGCCGGTCTGCAACAGATAGGGGTACGAGAACTCGGCACCGGGCTCGGACTCGACGTCGACGTGACTCGTCCAGGTCTTGCCCTGGTCGGTGGAGAGGGAGAGCCGCAGGATGTTCCTACCCGAGGTGATCGGGTTGTGTGCCAGCACGAGGTTGCCGTCGGCAAGCTTGATCAGGGCCAGCCGGGCGTTGTTGTTCGGCAGGCCCGTCGACTCCGCTTTGGTCCAGGTGCGGCCGTAGTCGAACGACTCGGTCTTGTAGATGGCCTGGTCTCGGGTGCGGAGGTAGGCCAGCAGGTGGCCTGGTTCGAGTTCGACGGTGGCTGGCTGGATCGCCCCGTTCGGCGAGGTAGGCCAGTTCGCGTCGTTGTCGGACGGGTGCGGCACCCAGGTGGCGTAGTTTTCGCTCGGGATGTACCAGCCGGACGACCATCGCGTCTCGCTGTAGATGGGGACGAGGACTTCCCCGTTGGACATGCGGAACGGTTGGGTGCCGAAGAGCCAGCCCCATTCCTCGCGGATCTGCTCCGGCGCGCTCCACGTGTGGCCGTTGTCCGTCGAGCGGATGAGGCGGAGGTCGGCCTCCGTCCAGCCGTCCCCACGGATCGTGGAGAAGAACAGGTAGGTGGTGTCGTCATCGGCCCACAGCACGGCATTGCCGTCCGGCTTGTCGGGCTCGTCGAAGATCACCCTCGGTTCGGTCCAGGTCTTGGATCCGACCGGGAGTCGACTCATGTAGGTGGCCACGTCGTCGGCCTTCTCCTGGGTGCCTGCGTAGAAGGCGTAGAGAAGGTCACCGTTGGGCGCCTTCTCGATGGACGCGACGTGGACGCCGGGGTAGTCCGGGTCTTGCGGGTGGATGTCCTGACGACAGGCGTAGGCACGAAAGGCATCGCTGTGTCCGGGTGGTTCCGCGGCGCGGGCCACTCCGGCGACTGGGAGCGCCAGCACGGCGGCGAGGCTGGGAACCAGCACTCGGCGCAGCGGGGTCAGGTGTGCGAACACGATGTCTCCTTCGGTTCGGTTGGGTGGCACGGGCGGTGGGCGATGCATGGCCGTCCAGGTGGTGCCCGTGCTCGTGTCCGCTCCCTGTGCCTGCTCGGGTGCAAAGCGCCCCCATTCGCGCGATTGGGTTCCGCGTCGGTCGCCCTGCCGTTGAGACCGGCCACCGGCCAGGGACCGGTCTTGCGCCTCGGACACCAGTGGCGGGTCACCAACGGTGTGGGCAGGCCACCGGCTCGCTGCCCGCCGACCCGTGCGGACGCTCGCTCCACGGCGGCATGCAGATATCCAAATTCGTTAACCGTCTACTGTTAACAGTAGGTTGCCAGCGACTCGCCTCGATGTCAACGGCTCACTTGGCCTCGTGGCCTGCGATTGGCTGGTCACAACCCACCCAGTGCGGCACTGCGCGTGAAGGGCCGCTGAGGCGTCAGCGCGTCGAGGCCGCGCCGTTTCCCTCCGCGCGACTCCTTAGCCGGGGGCGGGCCGGTCAGAGGAGGTCGGCGACGTCGGATTCGAGCGTGCGGCGGTCCTGCGGGGAGATCGGGTCGAGCGGGGCGCGCAGCCCGCTGGCGGGGATGCCGCGCAGTTCGAGGACCGCCTTCAGGTGGGCGAGGTTGCCCTGACCGGTAACTGCGACGGCGCGGCGCGCTCGCTCCCGCGCGACCGCCAGCGCCGCCGAGTCCCCGGCGCGCAGGGCATCGCGTACCTCGAGGAAGGGTGCCGGCAGCGCGGAGCTGACGCCGGACACCACGCCCGCCGCTCCCAGGTCGACCACCTCGGCGAACTCCGCGTCCGCACCGGAGTAGACCGGGATCGTCCGGTCGAGCGCGGCGAGGTAACGACCGACGGCGGCACTGCCCGCACCGCTGATCTTCACTCCGGCGAGGCCCGTGTCGACGAGCCGGGCGAGCAGGGCAGGCGTCACCGACGTGGTGGTCCGCGCTTCGAAGAGGTACCCGTAGACGGGTACGCCGGCGGCCCGCCCGACCAGGGTCTCGTAATACGACAGCAGGGCTGACTCGGTGGCGGCGTAGTAGTGCGGTGTGAGCGCCGCGAGGCGGCGGGCACCGCGGTCCACGGCGGCCTGCGTGAGGGCGGCCGCCTGGTACCGGGACGCTGCGCCGACGTGCCAGTACGTCCGGTCGGGACCGAAGGCGTCGCTGGCGGCGGTGCAGACGGCCAAACGTTCGTCATCGGTGAGAGTGGTGAACTCGCCCGTCGTTCCGGCGACGAAGATGCCGTCCAGGGGCGCCTCGGCCAGTTGTGCGTAGGCCGCCCTGGTCGCGCCGATGTCGAGCGCGCCCTCCTGGTCGAAAAGGGTCGGCACGGCGCTGATCAGGTTGGCGTCGGGGTAACTGGTCATGAATTGCTCCGGTCTGAAGGGGCGAGAATGGCGAACGCGATTCCGCGGCGCTGCCAGGTGTAGGTGACGGCGAGTCCGTCGCGGGTCCGGACGAGGCAGGGATAGGAGAACTCGTTGGCGCCGGTGGTGGTGACGCCCGAGTCGGCCGGTTGGTAGGTCTCGTCACCGGCGCGGTCTCGCGATTCCTCGATCGTTGCCCAGGGCTGCCAGGTGGCACCGTCGTCGGTCGAGGCCGAGATCAGCAGCGGCGCGCGCGATGCCCAGTCGCCACCGGTGGGATTGTGGGCCAGATACACCGTGTCGCCGAGGGTGCAGATGCTGATGCCGGAGTTGTTGTTGGGAACGTTGCTCAGCACTCCGGCGGACCAGGTCTCACCGTCGTCGTCGCTGCAGGAGAAGACGAGCCGGCCGGCAGTGCTGCGAGCGAGGAGGCGGACCTGCCCCATGCCGGCCTGCCACAGTGCGGGTTGGATGAGCCCCGCGCCGGGGAAGGTGCTGTGGTCGATGACGATGCTGTCGGTGCGCCGCCACGACCAGCCGTCGTCGTCGCTGATCTCGACGAACGAGTCCCATCGGGGTGTCGCTCCCCACGTCTCGGTGGAGGCGCCGGCGAGTAGCCGGCCGGACGGCAGACGAAGGGGTGGCGTGCGTACCGGTCCTCGTCCGCCCGGCGTGTCGGGTGGGAGTGGGTGCGGTACCGACCACGTCTGGCCGCCGTCCACCGAGGTGGTGTGGAACGTCCGCCAGGCCGAAATGGTCCTGCCCACCTTGAAGAACAGGCGCAGCGCGCCGGATTCCTGTCGGTGGAGGACCGGGTTCCAGCACGGCACGAGGTCGCCGCTGACCATCCGGGGTGGAGCCCAGTCTGCGCCGGCTCGGGTGGCGAGCCAGATCTGTGAGTTGGCCGCCCCTTCGTGGTCGCCCTGGAACCAAGCGACCACGAAGGAGTCTGCCGTCTCACAGAGCGTGCTGCCGTGGCACTGGCCGGGCACGTCGCGCACGACGAAGTGCTTTTCGATCAACTGCCGACCCCGGCCGGCCGTCGCGGTTGCGGCGTGCCCGGTGGGGATGGGCGTTTCCGTGCCTTCATCCGGGAGCGGATGCGGGGCACGGCGATGGCCAGGACCGCGGCGACGAGGAGGACGACGGCGATCGGGCTGGTGTAGATCGTCTCGAGGCCGCCGAGTTCCATGGAGCGACGGAAGTTGCGCTCGGCCAGGGGTCCGAGGATGAGGCCGAGCACGATCGGTCCGGCGGGAACACCGAATCTGCGCAGCAGCAGGCCGATGACGCCGAAGAGGAGCATGAGGCCGACGTCGAAGACGCTGTTGTTGACCGCGTACGTGCCGACGATGCAGAAGGTCACGATGACGACCCACAGGAACCGGGTGGGTAGCTCGAGCAGCTTGGCGACTCCCCGCATCCGAAGGAGGCTGAGGCCGAGGGTCAGCAGGGTCGCGAAGAGCAGGATGCCTGAGATCGAGTACACCAGGTCCGGGTGCTGCGAGAAGAGGCTGGGTCCGGGCTGGATACCCCAGATGATCATCGAGCCGAGCATGACGGCCATGACGGAGTCCCCCGGCACGCCGAGGGCGAGCGTGGTCAGAACGGACCCTCCCACGCCGGCGTTCGACGACGAGTCCGCCGCGGTCAACCCTTCCAGTGAACCCTTGCCGAAGAGTTCGGGCTCCTTGGAGATCCGCCGAGCCTGGTCCCAGGCGACGATGCCACCGATGTCGCCGCCCGCCGCCGGCAGGATGCCGACGACGGTGCCGACGGCCGACCCTACGGCGACAGGCTTGATCATGGCTCGGTTCTCGGCCTTGTTCGGCCACCAACGGCCGAAGCTGCGCACCGCCTCCTGCTGGGCGTGCCCACGTTCGACCATTTGGGTGAACACCTCGGTGATGCCGAACAGCCCGATGATGACCGCGATGAACGGGATGCCCTCGACGAGTTGCGGAATGCCGAAGGTGAAGCGGTCGGAGCCGTCGAGGGGGTCGCGGCCGATGGTGCCGAGGGCGAGGCCGAACAGACCCGCGATGAGGCCCATGACGATCTTGCCGCCCGACACCTCGATCATCATGGTCAGCCCGAACACCACGAGGGCGAACATCTCCGGCGAACCGAACTCGAGCGCCAGGTTGCTGAGCGGGACGGCCGCGACCATCAGGACCGCGATGCCCACCAGGCCGCCGATCGCCGAGGCGTACGCCGACGCGGTGAGCGCGATGCCGGCTTTTCCCTGACGGGCGAGCGCGTAGCCGTCGAAAGTGGTCGCGATGGAGGCGGGTGTGCCCGGGGTGTTGATGAGGATCGCCGGGATGCGATCGCCGAACTGGGCCGCGACGAGGATGGTCAGGAGAACCGCCAGTCCGGGCAGCGGATCCATGGTCAGGGTGAAGGCGCTGGCCAGGGCGACGGCCATGGTGGCGCTGATGCCCGGAAAGGCGCCGACAAGCATGCCGATGGCGGCGCCGATGAGGATGCACAGTGCGATCTGAACGGTGAACAGAGCGCCGAAGCCGTCGAGGAGAGCGTTCATACCGGAACCCTCAGGAGGAGCGCGAACAGGGCGTAGAGCACCACCGTGATGCCGGCGGGGAAGAGGATCAGGTCCTTGATGCCGCGGCCGCCCGCGATCCACGTGAGGGCGGCCACGAAGACCATCCCGGACACCAGGAAGTGGATGTAGTACCAGAGCAGGCCGAAGGCGAGGGTGGCCAGGACGAAGCCGGCCACCCGCAACACGCCGACCCGGGTGGCCGGCTCCGCGTCGTCGCGCTCGGGCGTGGCGAGGAACGCGATGACGATGTGCAGGACCGACAACACGACGATCCCGGCGCCCAACGCCTCTGGCCAGATGCGGGGACTGACGGCGAGGGCACGGGCAGGCAGCTCGATCGCGCGGGCGAGCAGGAGGATCGCGACGCCCAGCGTCAGGAAGACACCTCCCAGTGCTGCCTCGCGCCACGGCGAGGCAGCACTGCGCTCACCCTCGGGGGACGGGTGAGACGCGGTCATTTCTGGTAGATCTCGCCGAAGCGCTGGAACTCCGACTGGGCGAAGGCGGTGGCATCCTCCGATGAGGTGGCCATCGGCGTGTTGCCCGCCTTGGTCATGACGTCGGTGAAGGTCGCCGAGGACGCCGCCTTGTGCACGGCGTCGGCGAGTCGCTGCTTGACCTCGGGCGGCAGGTTCGCGGGGGCGCCCATCAGACCCCAACCACCGATGACGACGTCGACGCCGAGTTCCTTCGCGGTCGGGACGTCAGGCAGCGAGGAAACCCGCTCAGGGGCCATCACGGCGAGCACCCGCAGCCGGCCGTCCTTGGCTGCCGCGCCGGACTCGCTCACACCTGCCATGACAGCCTTGACCTCGCCGGACACGCCGGCCGCCACGGCCGGTGCGCCACCGTCGTACGGGACGGGCTTGAAGGTGACCCCGGCCGACTCCCCGAGGGCGAGGGTCGCCGCCTCCCAGATCGCGCCGGCGCCCGAGTTCGAGACGGTGATGGTTCCGGGGGCGGCCTTGGCCGCGGCGATGAACTCCGCGAGCGTCTTGTAGGGGCTCTCGGCCGGGACCGAAAGGGTCGCGGGGGCGTTCATGACCTGACCGAGGATGGTGTACTGGTCGGGCTTGATGTCGGCGCCCTGGTGTCCGAGCATCGCCACCTCGACCGGGATGAATCCGATGCTGTAGCCGTCCGCCGGCCGGTCCTTGAGGTAGGTGAGGCCGACACGGCCCCCGCCGCCCGTACGGTTCTCCACCACGATCGACTTTCCGAGGTCGGACTCCATCTCCTTCGCGAGCGTCCGGGCGGTCAGGTCCGACCCTCCTCCCGCTCCGGCGTGGACGACCAGGGTCAAATCCTTCGACGGGTAGTTCGCGGAGGATACCTCTCCCCCGCCGCCACGGTTGGCGCACGCGGTCACTGCGAGACTTGTGGCGACGGCCAGTGCGGCTATCGCGACCGTTCTTGATCTCATAAGTCGTTCTCTTTCTGCGGGGGTGGTGGGGGTGCCGCGGACTGCAACCGCGAACAGGTCGTCTGCAGGTGACGGTGCAGTTCGACCTTGACTTCGGCGACCTTGCCCGCGGCGATCAGACCGGCGAGGTCGCGGTGCTCCCGCGCCGACGTCGCGAGGTCGTCCATGCGTTTGCCGGAGGCGTACAGCAGGCCCTCGATGGTGGGACGAAACTGGTTCCACAGAACACCGAGTCGGGTCAGAGCGGCGGCGTGGAAAAAGGCACTGTGGAAACGGATGTCGGCTGCGGTGAAGTCCGTCGAGCTGCGGTCGGTGACTGCCGCATCCATGTCGGCGAGTGCTGCTTCCAGTTCGCGGGAGAGATCATCTCGCCTGGCGGCGATGGCACGCTCGACCGCCAGCAGTTCGAAGGACTCCCGGAGCGCCATCAGCTCGTCGATGTCAGCTGCGGTGAGCGAGCGGGTGACGACGTTCCGGCCGGTGCCGGCGACGAGTCCCTCCGCGCGCAGGATTTTGATGGCGTCCCTGACCGGACCCCGGCTGACCCGGAACGACTCAGCCAGCTCCTCCTCGACGAGGCGTGTGCCCGCGGCGAGTTCGCCCATGATGATGCGGCGGCGCAGCTCGCTGGCGAGCCTCTCCCCGAGGGACTCCACTCTGATGGGGCTGACGTTCAGCACTCGACCTCCCGAAAACTGTTAACAGTTAACACTTGGTTTCATCGACCGTCAACGGTTGATGAGGCGAAGTCCCCCGACCTGCACCCACACCCGCACAGGTGGCGCGGCGACCGTCCACAAGCTTCGTTCGCTAAGCACTCCGGGCGGGAGGGCCAAGCGCCCAAACGCTCTCAGCCGCACATTGGATGACATCTTCGAACGCCTTGCGCGCGGCCGTCCACTTTGACAGACAGTGTGGTCATTTTCCCGGCAACACTCCTCCATAGTGCGTCAACTCGGCGCTACTGAGCGGCGACGTAACGGTTGCTCCAGGCTGAGTTCGTCCCTTAGGCTCCGGGTCGCGAGAGCCAGACGTGGGCTTTCGCGATCGTCACCCCTGTTCGGTTCTGTTGGATTCGACTACGGGCAGGAGGGAGGTCGGCTCCCCCCACGCCGGCCCTCACGGCCGGCTCCTGCCGGCGTAGGCAACGCGACCGCGGTCAGGATGAAACCCGCAACTGACGACGCAGGCACTCCCCTGCCGTCGATCAACCGCCGCGTCGCCCTGGCACGTGCCTGCTGGTTCGGCATCCGCTGATCAAACCCACATGCAGAAGGGACGATCGATGCGTGTGCACAGCTCGCGGCACCGGTTCCTCGCGCGCTGCGTCGTACCGATAGTCGCCGTCGCCGCCGCGGCGGTGGCGGCCACCCCCGCCGCGGCCTCCGATTCCGGCGCCTGGACGGTCCGTGGGCCGTCGCCCGCGGCGCCGGTATCGGCTTCGGTGACGCTCGACTCCGACGGCGCGTTGTCGCTCGCCGTCTCTCACCGGGGCAGGAGTGTGCTGGCCCCCTCGGCGGTCGGCATCGAGACCACGGCCGCCGACCTGACCAAGGGTCTGACCTTCATCCGCCGTGCAGACCGGGTCGTGGTGGAGAACTACGTCATGACCACTGGCAAGCAGCGCGTCCGGCACGCCCGGTCGGCGGAGTCGACGCTGTCGTTCGCCGGCGAGAGCGGCGCGCGGATGGATCTCGTGGTCCGCGTCTCGGACGACGGTGTGGCCTTCCGGTACGTCCTGCCCGAGGCCGCAGGCGTCACCGTCGAGCGGGAGGCGTCCTCGTACGCCCTGCCGACCGGCGCACCCGCGTGGTTGCTGCCGTACACGCCCAACTACGAGGCGACCCGGGTCGAGACCACCGCCGGTGCCGCCGCGACGGGCGACTTCGGCTTCCCGGCTCTGTTCGAGGTGGACGACACCTACGTCCTGCTCACCGAGTCGGACGTGGACGGCCGGTACTCGGGTGGCCGCCTCACCCACCAGGCGGGATCCGATTCATACGCGATCAAGCTCGCCGACGCGGAGGTCACCTCGCCCGGCCCGTTGGCCACTCCGTGGCGTACCGCGATCGTGGGCGACCTGGCCACGGTGACCACCTCGACGCTCGTTGACGACCTGGCACCGGCGTCGAAGCTGGCCGACACCTCGTGGATCCGCCCGGGCACGGTCGCCTGGTCGTGGCTGTCCGAGCACGACAGCCCCCGGGACCCGGTGCGCCAGAAGCAGTACGTCGACTTCGCCGCCCGCAACGGATGGTCCTACATCCTGATCGACGAAGGCTGGGATCGCAGTTGGGTGCCGGACGTGGTGCGCTACGCGCGCGCCCGCGGTGTCGAGGTGCTGCTCTGGTTCCACTGGACGGCTCTGGACACCGCGCAGGAGCGGGACGACACGCTGTCGCTGGTGAAGTCGTGGGGCGTCGCCGGGGTGAAGGTCGACTTCATGGACTCGGATTCCCAGGCACGCTTCAAGTGGTACGACGACATCCTCCGCAAGACGGCCGAGCTGCGGCTCATGGTCAACTTCCACGGCGCCACCATCCCCCGGGGCATCCAACGGACCTGGCCACATGTCATGACGCTTGAGGCGATCCGTGGCGCGGAGCAGTTCCGTACCCGGGCCGCGACGAACACGATGTTCCCGTTCACCCGCAACGTCGTCGGCGGCATGGACTACACCCCTGTCGCGTTCGTCGTCTCCGACCGCGACACCACGGACGCGCACGAGGTGGCGACGTTCCTGGTCTACGAGTCGGGCTGGCAGCACGCCGCGGACAAGCCCGAGAACTACGACTCGCGTCCCGAGGCGCTGCGGACGATGAACCAGCTCCCCACGACGTGGGACGAGACGCGACTGCTCGGCGGACGCCCGGGGCAGGAGGTCTACCTCGCCCGACGATCGGGTCAGCGGTGGTACCTCGGTGGGATCTCGGCCGTACCGGCGAAGACGTTCGAGACGCCGCTGACGTTCCTCGGCAAGGGCCGATGGCTCGTGGAAACTCTCCGTGACGGCCCGGACGGCCTGGTCCGGGAGGCCCGCATCGCCGACGCACACGACTCGTTGACGGTGCCGGTGGCCACCAACGGCGGATTCGTCTCGGTGATCTGCGAATACACCAAGGGAAGGTCGACCTGTGACCAGCCGGTACGGCGGGTGCCGCGGACGGATCTCGTGGTGACACCCGGCCAGGCCCAGACGCGACCTGGCGGCACCGTCGACGTACGCGGCACCTTCACCCTGCCCACCGGCGGCCCGATCAACGACGTCCAACTGCGGGTGAACCCGCCCGCGGGCTGGAGTGTCAGCGGCTCGACGGTGTCCGACAAGCACCTGCGGGCCGGTGAGTCGATCAGCGGCGCGTGGACGGTCACCGCCGCCGCGGACGCCGCTCCCGGGTACATCGACGTACCGGTCGTCGCCACCTACCGCTTCGCCGACGATCCGCAGCGGCGCCCGGTGCATGTCGAGGAGGCGGTGCGCGTGTTCGTTCCGCCGCCGAACCCGACCGGAACGGCGTACGTCAGTGACCTGCCGTTCCTGAGCGAGAGCAACGGGTGGGGTCCGGTCGAGCGGGACGGCTCCAACGGCGAGATGAACGCCGGCGACGGAGGCGCCATCTCCATCGGCGGCAGGACGTACGCCAAGGGCATCGGCACCCACGCGCCCAGCGAGATCACCGTGTGGCTGGGTGGCGCCTGCACCCGATTGCAGGCCGAGGTCGGCATCGACGACGAGGTCACTCAGTCCGGCTCGGTCGCGTTCCAGGTCGTCGGTGACGGTCGGCCACTCGCCGACACCGGGATCATCCGGAGCGCCGACGGCGCGCGCACGCTCGGTGTCGACGTCAGCGGGGTACACACGGTGACCCTGAGGGTCACCGATGGTGGGGACGGTAAGAACTTCGACCACGCCGACTGGGGTGACGCGCGGGTGACCTGCGCGTAAGTGGTCTCCAGCGGAGCCGCCACGGCACCGCGGAGGGTCCGGGGGCCGGTCACCACGCCGCCCCCGGCCCCTCGCACCACGGATTCGGAACCGTCGCTCAGGCCGCTGTCACGTCGGCGGGGGCGCCATCGATCACCTGCTCGCCGGTGCCGACTGGGAGCACGAACGGGCCCGGTGACGGTGCGGGGCAGGGACCGACCCGCGCGCTCCACCGACCTGGTGCGCCGGGATCCGCCGGCCACCACGCCGGCGATGGTCGCGCGGAGCTATGGCGTCATGTCGTCCTCCGGTGGCGGTGACTTCCGCCTCGAGACGAACCCGTACCGCACCAGCAAATACCCTATGAGCCCCACGATGACGACAGTCAGAAAAACGCACGCGATCCCCCCGGTGATGCCCATATGGCGAAATTATCCTGTTGTGCACGGCGGGAGATTCGGTTTCGAAAGATACTCGAACAGGTGAGCGCCGGCCTCGGCCCCCGCTCCCTGGGCCGGGTGACCGCCGGCGGGACGACGTTCAGCCGCCCGCTGACGAGGTGTTCACCAACTGATACATGAGGTGGTCCTGCCACCGGCCGGCGATGTTGAGGTACTCCGGCGCCATCCCGTACCGCACGAACCCGTTGCGTTCCAGCACCCGCTGCGATCGGACGTTGTGCGGCAGGGTCTCGGCCTGCACCCGGTGCAGTCCCAACTCCTCGAAGGCCACCCGCACGGTCTCGCGTACCGCCTTGGTCGCGACTCCCCGGCCGTTGTGGCTTGCGCTGACCCAGTAGCCCATGGCGCACGACTGGAACGGGCCACGCACGATGCCGTTGAGGGTGATGCGGCCGATCACACTGCCGGAGTCGTCGAGGATGACGTGGGGCAGCTTCGATCCCTGCTCGTGCTGCTGCAGGTCGGCCCGGATGACGGCGTGTTGGCCGTCTGCCGTGAAGTAGTCCTCGCTGCGGATCGGTTCCCAGGGCGCGAGGAACTCACGGTTGACGCGGAACAGCTCGGCCAGGGCCGGAGCGTCTTGCAGGGTGATGAGCCGGGTGATCTCCACCCGGTCATCGTGCCAGCCGGCCGGCGCGCTTCCTGGCCCGCCGGCACCGGCTCAGAGCTGTGGCCGGTGCGAAATCCTCGGAGCCGGCGACCACTCACCGGAGAGAGCTGAGACGGGCGTCACCGCGCAGGGGGCTGTCACCTAACGCTCAGCCAACTCCCGGCGACTTCTTAACCAGGCGGCGCATCGTAGGACCGTCCCGCCCTGGCGGCATCGGTCCGCAGGGGGTGGATACCGCACCTGCGTCTCAGGGATGAGCAAGTCTGCTTGGGAGATCATGACCATGCCGAGTCAGAGCAAGAGCCGAAGCGCTTCCGCGGCAGCCGCCCGGGAAGCGGTCGAACGCGCCCGGCGACGCGAACGCCGACAGCATCGGCTGTTCTGGGGCATCGGAGGCGGACTGGTAGCCGTCCTCCTGGTCGCGGTCGGCCTGGCCATCGCGCTGAACCACCCGGCGCACGGGTATCCGAGCGCCGCGAAGATTCCGGCCACCCCGGCCGCGACCGCCGAGGGCCGTACCGACCAGCCGCCGTGGCCGACGCCGGCCGACGCCACGAACCGGGTACAGGCGGCCGGACTGCCGATGCTCGGCACGGAAGGGACCATCGAGCACATCCACGCCCACGTCGACGTGATCGTCGACGGTAAACCGGTCACCGTACCGGCGCAGATCGGCATCGACGAGGCCAGCGGCCAGATCAGCCCGCTGCACACCCACGACACCACAGGTGTACTGCACGTCGAGTCGCCGGTGAAGGCGGACTTCAGCCTCGGCCAGTTCTTCACCGAGTGGCAGGTGGCGCTCTCGGAGAATCAGGTCGGCGGCCTCACCGCCGGCGACGGCAAGGTTCTGCGCGCATACGTCAACGGCAAGCCGCACTCGGGTAACCCGGCGGGAATCGTGCTGCACGCGCACGACGAGATCGCCCTCGTCTACGGCACGCCCGCCCAGCAGGCAAACCCGCCGTCGAGCTACGCGTTCCCGGCCGGCGAATAGCCCTCGACGCGATACGCCGGGCCGCACGACCGTATTGACCTTGACGGGGTCGGTGCCGTTCTCAGGCGACTTCGAGCGAGTCGAGCCGGGCGAGCAGCCGGGCGCCTTCGCGGTCCATGACCCGTGGCTCGCGCAGGGCGTTCGCCATCAGCCCCGATGTCGAACGAATCCTGGGCCGCTCCCCCGGCACCTTCGCCGACTGGGCCAAACGCAACGCCGCAACCTTCCGCTGACCGTCCCCTAGTCCAGGCATGGCGGGTGCCGCCCTCCTGCTGCTGCCAGCAGGGGGGCGGCCAGACCCGGTTGAACTCCTCGTCGAGATTCGACTTCCTGGTGTGCCGTCCACCGGAAGCGACCCGCCGCCGGCCGCACAGGGCCGGCCCGGTTGGCGTCCGGGCCGGCCCCGTGCTGTGGGTGGGTGTGGGTTACGGCGCGGCGACACCGTCGAGGACGCCTACCGCCTCGGTGCCGGGGGTGGCGACGAGCTTGCGGGTGAGGGTGTACGAGCCACCCGCCGGCACGTCGACGTTGAACCGGCTCATCACCCAGTTGCCCGCGGCGTAGACGTCGAAGGCGGTGGCCGACGGCCGCAGCCGCTCGCCGACGTACGCCGCCACCTCGCTCGCGTGGGCGTGCAGCGAACTGCGCCGCACCTCGGTCGGCACCTCGACGGCCGCGCCGTCCACGCCGAGCGCGTCCGGGCCGAGGACACCGTCGAGGTTCAGCAGCCGGGCGAGGACGTCGTACTCCACGTCGGCGGCAGCCACGATGCCGTCGTCCCGGCTGCGCAGGTCGACGGCGACCTCGGTCACGTGCACGTGCGCCTGCGCGGGAGCGGCGACGCCGAGCAGGGCAACAAGGGCAACGAAATCGCCAGTAGACGCACAGGAAAGCACTTTGCAGGGCTCGCTCCAGACCCGGCAACAGAGAGAAGGCTCAATTCACCGAACCTTCCGCTGCGCGTCATCACCCTCGGAAGCCGGGCAACTGCACCCGTGCGTGCTCGGCACGTGGCCACGTCGACAACAGCATTGCGCTCGGCGTCCGGCGGGCCGGTCCACACACGACCCGACGGGATCCGCGGTTCCGGTTTGCCGACATTCGAACGCACGGTGAAGGCTCGGTGACCGGCAGACCTTGACGCATCCGCATCCGGTGCGGATGGATAGGCGTACACATCGGGTGGCCGACGCCGCCGCGACGGTCCAAATGAGAGGATTCAGATGACAGTCCCACGCCTGCGCGCTGCCGCGCTGGCCACGGTCGTCCTCGTGGCTGTCGGTTCGACGGTGGCGCCGGCCTCAGCCGGTGCGGCACCTGGCAAGCCTGGAGCCCCCCGGTACTCGGCCGGTGCGGCGAGCGTCGGTGATCCGTACTTCCCCGATCAGGGCAACGGCGGATACGACGTCCAGCACTACGACCTCAACTTCTCCTACGACCCGGCGACTCGGTTCCTGGATGCCACTGCCACCATCACCGCGACCGCCACGCAGGACCTCGACCGGTTCAACCTGGACTTCCGCGGCCCGGCGGTCTCGGCCGTGACGGTCAACGGGCATGCGCACGCCTTCGTCCGGGACGGGCAGGAACTGATCGTCACCCCGCGTCCGAAGCTCAAGGCCGGGCACACGTTCACCGTGGTGGTGAAGTACGCCGGCGTACCGGGCCCGATCACCGACCCGGACGGATCGATCGAAGGCTGGGTGCCCACCGACGACGGCGCCTTCGTCGTCGGGGAGCCCCAGGGGACACCCGCGTGGCTGCCCACCAACGACCACCCGACCGACAAGGCCACCTTCCGGTTCACCGCGAAGGTGCCGGCGGGGCTCACCGCGGTCGGCAACGGCCAACTCCTGTCCCGGGAGACCCGGGACGGCTGGACCACCTTCACCTGGGACTCGACCGAGCCGATGGCCACCTACCTGGCGACGATCACCATCGGCGACTTCCTGGTGACCGAGTCGACCACGCCCACCGGGATCCCGGTCTACGTCGCGATCGACCCGCGGCAGGTCTCCGGGTCCACCGCTGCGGTGGCACAGCTCCCGAAGATGGTCGACTTCTTCGCCACGATGTTCGGTCCGTACCCCTTCGCCTCGACCGGGGCGATCATCGACCGGGCCCCCGACGTGGGCTACGCCCTGGAGACGCAGACCAAGCCGATCTTCTCCAGCGCGGCGAGCGTCGGCACCATGGCCCACGAACTGGCCCACCAGTGGTACGGCGACAGCGTCTCCCCGGAACGCTGGTCGGACATCTGGCTCAACGAGGGCTTCGCCACCTACGCCCAGTGGATGTACACCGAGTACAACGGCGGCGTGTCGGTCAGCCAGACTTTCAGCAACAGCAGCAACTACGGTCGGGCCGCGTCGTCGCCGTTCTGGCAGATCGTCCTGGCCGACCCGGGTCCCGAGGAGATGTTCAGCAACATCCCGTACAACCGGGGCGCGATGACCTTGCACGCGCTGCGCGGCAAGGTCGGCGAGGACGCGTTCTTCCGCATCCTGCGTGAGTGGGCGGCCGGCCACCGGTACGGCCATGCCGCAACGGCCGACTTCGTCGCCCTCTCCGAGCGGGAATCCGGGCAGGACCTCACCGCATTCTTCGATGTCTGGCTCTACCAGAAGGGCCGGCCCGCGGCCTGGTGACGGACGGCCGGGGCCTGCGACCGGGACGGTCGCGGGCCCCGGCCATGCCCTTGGCGGACCGGACCACCGGGGCGCCACCGGCGCCCCGGTCAGCTCGGGTAGCCCGTCCCCTGCGGCGGGGACTGCCAGCGGGTCACGTCCGACTGCCGGGACTCGTTCGGGGAATCGCGGCGCAACGAGTCGATCCACTGCGGACCACTGACCATTGCCGGCTCGGGTCCGTCGGCCTTACCCGGCTCCGTCGGATCCTCACCCTGCTTCGTCGCACCGAGCCCGTCCGCCCCGAGCGGGCGATCCTGCTCCGATACCGGTGGAATCATCTTGTCCGGGCCGTCGACCGTCTGCTCATCGGTGTCCGACTGCGGCCAGCGCCGCCACCGCTGGGCACTGACGGCCCCGACCATGAGCAGCAAGCCCAGCAGCAGCGTCGTTCCGGTCCGTACGGGGGTGAGCAGGTCGATCTGGTAGCCCACCACGCTCAGCTTGTGACTGAGCAGGTCCAGCAGCCATGCCGGGCTGACCAACAGGCCCGCGTAGCTGGCCGCGTACGCAAGTCCGGTCAGCACCGAGCCGAGCGGGGAGACCCGGACGGTGGAAATGAGCCCGAGGAGGAGACCGGCAGCCGACAGCACGAGCAGCGGCTTCAGCAGAGCGGTGGCCGCGGGCGCTGCCCCGTTGTCCTGCGCATCCGCGAACACCCGCAGGGACCGGCCTTGTCCAGCGGCGAGCAAAACCCAGGCCAGCGGACCCACGATGAGCGCGGCGATTACGGTCTTGATGTGTCGCATTCGGGCAAGGTACCGAGCTTGCCTCGTTGATCGATCACTCGATAAGCAAAACTTAACTCTCCGTGACGCTACGTCGTCCGGGGTAGCTGTCGGTGCGGAAGGTGGGCTACCAGCTCGTTGCGCAGGGTAAGTTCCGCGCCGATCCCGGCGAGTTCCTGGACGACTGCCGGTGGGCAGCCGCCGGACATCGACTTCATGGTCACGGCCGCTCTCATGGTTCGGGCTGGACGCCCCGCGCTCGTGCGACTTCAACTCCCACCGGCCGCATGAGGGCATCGCCAACGCGACGCTGGTCACGGCCGTTGTCCGCGTAGGTCGCCGACCCGAGCGAATCGCCCGCTTCATCGACGACGGCACGACCGCTTCGGCGGTGTTTCCACGCCCACAAGCATGCCGTCTGACCTGCGCAGACGAGATTCTCGGCAAGTGCGGGTGGCCGCTCACCGGGCATCGAAGGTCTTGCACCCATCTTCGTATACAACATACGCTCCCAAGGTCACCGTCTCGAGGAGCTGCCATCGGACCCCCTTCCCCGCGAAACGAGCCCACGCGGGCTCCGTCCACCACGGGCGCCGGTGGTGACGGTCGCCATGCCCGCACCGTCGCGGCCTGCTCACCGGTGCCGACAGCGGAGGCGGCGCCCACTGTGGCGAGAACCAGGCGGCCGTACGACAGGGCCGCCGACGGCTCGATCGGCGATCCACCACTCAACCCGGACGTCTTCGTGGCGGGCACCTCGGCCATCACCGGCTTCGAGTTCATCGGCGACGGCCCGCCCCGCCTCAACACCGCCGGCCTCACCAACCAGCCGGTGGCCCCGACACGTCATGCCCTGCCCCACGCACCGCGAAGGAGTTCGTGACCATGCATCTTCTCCATCGACAGCGACGATCACGACCACGAAGCTGGCTGCCCGGCGCCGCAGCGTTGACGCTGGTGGCCTCGCTCGGATTCGCCGCCCCGGCAGCTGCCGCCCAGGAGCAGCCGAGCGGGCAGCGTCCGGTGTTCGAGAACGGCAGAGCACAGCCGGTGTACGCCGGTGAAGAGATCATCACCCAGAACGTCTGGGTCGAGGTCGAGGGCATGGACACCGACCGGGACGGTGCCAACGACCGCATCCGGGTGCAGATCCGGCGGCCGGCGTCGACCGACAAGGGCATCCAGCTGCCGATCATCATGCAGGCCAGCCCCTACTGGGGCGAAGGCGGGGAGTTCCTGAACAACGACGTCCACGTCCCGCTCTACGCCCCGGACCGGCCGGGCTACGCGCCGCCGCCGGACCCCGGCCCGTTCCCGTACTTCCCGCTGCCCGACAAGCCGTACGACGGAACCGAGCCGCCGCACCAGACCATCAACGGCGGGACGTACCAGAACGAGTTCCTGTCCCGCGGCTTCATCTTCGCCCACGCACAGATGCTCGGCACGGGCAGCTCGACCGGGTGCACCACCGCGGGCGGCCCCGAGGAGCACGAGTCGCTCAAGGCGGTCATCGACTGGTTCAACGGCCGAGCCGACGCCTACGACATCGACGGCAAGCCGGTCGAGGCCAACTGGACCACCGGCCTGGTCGGGATGATCGGCACCTCGTACGACGGCACGCTGCCGATCGGGGTGGCCACGACCGGTGTGAAGGAACTGCGGGCGACCGTGCCCATCTCGGCGATCTCCAGCTACTACGACTACCGCCGGATGAACGGCACGCCGATCTCGACCAACACCAACCTCGGCGGCGACCAGAACTCCAACCACAACTCCAACATCTCCCGGAAGTACCCCGAGGTGTGTGACTACACCAAGGAAGAGGTCCGGCGAGGTCAGGACCGGCTCACCGGCGAGTACAACGACTGGTGGCACGAGCGCAACTACCTGCCGAACATCGGCAACATCGCCGGCGGCGTCCTCGTGCAGCACGGCCTGAACGACCAGAACGTGAAGCTCCGCAACGCCGCTCAGCTCGTCGACGCCCTCGAGAAGAACGGCATCCCCCACCAGGTGTGGCTGCACCAGGGCGGGCACGGCGACCGGGCGCTCTCGAACAACCGCGCGGCCTGGCTGGATCTGCTCAACCGCTGGTGGACCTACTGGCTGCACGGGGTGGAGAACGATGTGCTGGACGAGCCCGCAGCAGTGGTCGAACGCGAGGACGGCACCTGGACGCCGTACGACAGCTGGCCGGTGCCCGGCGCCACCGCCACCCCTCTCTTCCTCGGCGCTAGCGGCAACAACACCACCGGCAAGCTCACGCTGACCCGTAACGCCGCGGACGGGCCGGTCACCGAGACCTTCGTCGACGACATGACGATCGACGCGACGTCCTTCGCCCGCGCCGAACAGTCACCGAACCGCCTCGCCTACCGCACGGCGCGGCTCACCGAGCCGGTCCACCTCAGCGGGACGGTGCATGTCTCGACTCGGATGTCGATCAACGCCCGGGCCGGGCTCGTCAGCGCGATGCTGGTCGAGTACCCGAAGTCGGGCGACCCGAAGATCATCGCGCGTGGGTGGTCGGACCCGTTGAAGCGGAACGGATTGGACCGCAGCTTCGGCATCAAGCCGGGAGCCCCGTTCATTCACGAATTCGACCTGCAACCGCACGACTACGTGTTCAGCGAAGGCAGCCAGATCGGTCTCGTCGTGTACTCCAGCGACCGGGTCTTCACCCTCCGGCCGCCGCCGGGTACGGAGCTGAGCCTGTACACGCACCACAGCCAGACCAGCGTCGACCTCCCGATCGTCGGCGGCGCGTCCGCCCTCGCGTCCGCCCTCGGCGGCGCGTAAGACCGATCGCTTCGGTCCGGTCCGGGTGGCGGCTTTCCGCCCACCCGGACCGGGCCGGGCAACCCTGACGGTGCCCGGATGCCCACTGGCGGCCAACGCTCGCCACCTACGGCCGCCCGAGCATGGTGGCCGCCACCCACGCGGCGAAGTCGCGCTCCTCCCATTGGGATATCGTGCGCGAGCTTCGATGTGAGGAGGTGACGGATGTCAGCGGACGGTCGATTCGTCGATGCACGGCTCGCCGTGACTGCTGGGACGCTGGCCCTGGTGGGCCTGCTGGCAGCGGCCGGCTGTTCGCGGCTCGCCGAAGACGCCGGGACCACCGTCCCTGATGAACAGGCGGTCTCCGCCACGTCGATGCGCCTCGACCGACCGGAGAAGCTGCTCGGCAACTGGCACGAGTCGGTCGACCGACGGCTGCGCACCACCGGCCAGAAGAGCATGGGCACCTTCAAGACGCTGGTCATCGGGGAGCCGACCAGCGCGGTCGGCACCGCCTACGGGCCCGTCGAGGAGAAGTACTCCCGGCATCGCGGGATGTACCGCTCCGGCGACCAGCGGGTCATCCTGCTCAGCGGGGTTTCCGGCACGATCGCCGACCCGGACACGACGCTGAACACCGTATTTCGCGGGCTTCCGTCCGTATCGACGTCAAGCCGATAGAACCAGGCCCGCTCGGCGGCACCGCCAGGTGCGGTATCAGCCAAGACGCCTCGGTACGCGCGGATGTCTGCGCCTGGGCCGACGAGCACACCATCGGCATGGCGACTCTCATCGGCTTCCCTCAGACCGAGAGCCCGCCGGAGCTTCTCCGGTAGATCCGCGCACAGCTCGAACACCCAGCCGGATGACGGCTACGCGAGCCCCGAGACACCCGCGGACGCCGACGCGGCTGACGACCGCTCGCCAGTCCGGAGTCGTCGGGGCCGTACGGGTGACTTGAGCCGGTGAGTGGCGGAATGCTGCACCGCCATGAGCACCGTACGCCCACCCGTTCCGGACAACCGTCCACATGTCCACCAATGTGGGCGGCACACGGCGCGCCGGGTAGAGCTGAGGCATCCGCTGATGCATCGGAATGCCGCAAATTGCCGCATTTCAGTGAAAACCGGCGTGTCAGGTGCGTAACCTGCCGGACATGGTCTCTCGTACCTGGCGTAACCTTTTGCTCACAGCACTCGGGATGGGCGTGCTCGCTGGTGCCGGTCAGCTCGGCATCGCGTTCGCCCTCGGCATCGTCCAGCTCACCGGCGCCTCCGCCGGCGCCACCGTCAACCAGTGGCCTGCCCAGCTGGTCTGGGTGGGCTGGTTCGCGGCGCACGCCGCCGTAGCCGGCACCGTCGTCACCGCACGCCTGGCCCGCCGGCACGGGCTGCTGGAGAGCACGGGCAGGTTGGTGGCCATCGCCGCTGCCGCCGCACTGGGCGCCACCGTTGTGGCACCGCTCTGCGTCCGGCCGGCTCAGGCCGCCGAGCGCTTCTCTGTGGACCCGATCTGGGCCGTCGGCATCTGCGCGATCCTCGGCGCGCTGGTCGGCGGGGGTGCCGCGATCGCCGTACTGGTGAGACCGCCGCTGGGCTGGAACCTGGCGGCGGTCGGCACCGCGGTCTGGCTGGCGGCACTCGTCTCGGCCGTTCCGTCGCTCTCGACCGAGGGGCCGTTGCCCGCCGTACGGCTCGGTGTGCTCGAGTCGACCGTGCTCGACACCGGCGCGGTCGGCCGGCAGGCGGTCCTGATTCTGCCGGCGGTGGCCCTGCTCATCGGCGTGGTCACCGGCGGGCTGGCCCGCTGGCGCGGGCATTCGCCGCTGGTCAACGGCGTGACCGGTGCGGCCGGTATGATGCTGGTCGCGTTCGCCTACCTGACCGCCGGTCCCGGCGACGCCGTCGACCGGTACCAGATCACCCCGTACTACGGGGCGCTGCTCGCCGTCGCTGCCGGTGCGCTCGGTTCGGGCGTCGCCGCGTCGGTGCGCTGGCCGTTCGCACGACGCACCACCGAAGCGCCCGCCGACGAGCCGACCGACGTCCACGGTCCGCTGTCCGCCGACCCCGCCGTGCCGCATCCCATGGCGCCGGCCGCTGCTGGTACGGCCGACGAGCCGGAGCCCCTGGCCGGCGCGCGACCGGTCGGCGCGATCGCGGCGAGGTTCCCGATCGCAGCCGAACCGCTGGGCTACGCTGCGCCGGTTGGCGACCGGGACACCGGCGTCGTAGCGGCCGGCTCCGCGACGCGGACCGCCGTACCGGCCACCATCGCCACGCCGGCCCCACTCGCCGAACTCTGCGCCCCGGGCGACCTCACCGCAGCCGCCGAGGTGGACCACATCCGGGAGGGGTCGGAACCGGAGCCCGCGACGGTGGCCCATCTTCCCGTGGTTCCCGGCGGGGACGGCTTTGGGTCGGCCGGGGCGGAGGCCGGCAACACCGAGCCCGACGAGACACCGGCCGACGGAACGCTTGCCGCCCCGGGGACCCGCCGGATGTACCAGCCGCCGAAGAGCGATCCGGTGCGAGTCCAGGCGACCCGGCAGGTCGTTCCGGCGCGACGGGTGCCGTCCTCGACGGAACCCGCCGCGGACACCACGGCTACCCAGCAGGCCGGCCCGCCGGAGGGGCCGGAACCCGCCCTTCCGCCTCGGCACCGGCCGCCCCTGCCCAGCCTGGACCGGGCCGCGACCTGGGACGCTCTCGCGACCGCCCGGCGCGCCGGCCCCCCGTCCGCGACCGACGCCGCCGCAGCCGCGGCCGCGGCCGCACCGGCATCCGCCGTCGAGGCGGGACGGGTCAACGGCCGGCTGGGCCTGTTCCGGCGCAACAGGTCCCGGGCCGACGCGGACGGCGCGGCCACCCGAGAGGATGGCGGACCGCTGCCGAGGCAGGACGCGGAGTTCGTCGACTGGGTGAACCAGCTGGGCAAGCCGGTGTCGGACACCGGCCCGGCTCAGGACGGCGGTGGGAAGTCCATTCGCTCCACCGGCCGCCGCCTGAACGGCTGACCCCGCCGCCAGGCCCCGCCGCCGCACGAACGAGCTGATCGCGCTCGGTGTGCCGCAGGAGTTGACCGGAGGCGGGCGCTCGTACGGGTCGTAGCGCCGAGAGTTGCCCGAGCAGAGGAAGCGAAGCCGAAGCGATGACAGACATTCCACCGGGCGCACCCGCCTGGGTCGACCTGGTCACCACCGACCTGCCCGGCGCGGCGCGCTTCTACGCGCCCCTGTTCGGCTGGGCCGTCGCGGAGGCGGACCGGCAACCCGCCACTGACGGTCACCTCGTCTTCCACCAGCAGGGTAAACCGGTGGCCGGTGCCGGGCTGCGGGCCGATCCGCAACAACCGCCTGCCTGGATGCCCTACCTGGCGACCGACGACGCCGAGGCGACCTGCCAGCGGGTGACGGCCGCCGGCGGCTGGATCCTGAGCGAGCCCATCGACGTCCCCGGCTCCCGGCGGACGGCGCTCTTGGCCGACCCGGCCGGGGCATCGTTCGGGGTGTGGCAGTCCCTCGGCATGCCGGGAGCCGAGGTGTTCGACGTGCCCGGCTCGCTGACCTGGCCCGAGCTGGCCACGCGGGAGTGGGACGGGGCGAAGGAGTTCTACGGGTCGGTGTTCGGCTGGACGGCGGACGACCAACCGATGGGGCCGATCAACTACACCACCTGGCATCTCGACGACCGGCCGGTCGCCGGGATGATGCCGATGATCGGCGACGATTGGGGTGAGCTCCAGTCGCACTGGATGGTCTACTTCGCGGTATCGGACACCGACGCCGTCGCCGACGAGGCGCAACGGTTGGAGGGGCTGGTGTCCGTGCCGCCGACCGATCTGACGCGGGGCCGGTTCGCGGTGCTCACCGATCCGCAGGGCGCGTTCTTCTCGATCCTCGGGGCCACCCCACCGTGATCGGTACGCGGCTGCGGCCGTACCGGCGCCAGCAGCGGCCCGTGGCGCCCCTGACATCGTTTCGTTGAGGCTCTGCGCCGTGGACGAGCCCCGGTCGATCAATGATGGATCGTCCGGGGCTCGTCTGCCGGAGCTGGGTCAGGCGAGGTCGAACCGGTCGAGTTCCATGACCTTGGTCCAGGCCGCCACGAAGTCGGCCACGAACTTCTCGCGGGCGTCCTGGCTGGCGTACACCTCCGCGAGGGCGCGGAGCTGCGAGTTGGAGCCGAAGATGAGGTCGACCGCGGTGGCGGTCCACTTCACCTCATCGGTGGCCAGGTCCCGGATCTCGTACACGTGCTCCTCGGCCTCCGACGCCTTCCACCGGGTGCCCGGGGAGAGCAGGTTGACGAAGAAGTCGTTGGTGAGCACGCCGGGCCGGTCGGTGAGGACGCCGTGCGTCGTGCCGCCGACGTTGTTCCCGAGGGAGCGCAGGCCACCCACGAGGACGGTCATCTCCGGGGCGGTCAGGTTGAGCATGTAGGCACGGTCGACGAGCAGCACCTCCGGCTGGGTCTTCTCGCCGGGACGCAGGTAGTTGCGGAATCCGTCCGCGCGCGGCTCGAGGACCCGGAAGGACTCGACGTCGGTCTGCTCCTGGCCGGCGTCGGTACGGCCCGGATGGAACGGCACGGTCACCTCGACGCCGGCGTCGCGTGCCGCCTTCTCGACCGCGGCCGAGCCGGCCAGCACGATCAGGTCCGCGAGCGAGATCTTCGCGCCACCGGCGGAGTTGAACTCCCGCTGGATTCCCTCGAGGGTCTCCAGGACCGACGCGAGCTGCTCGGGCTGGTTGACCTCCCAGCCGCGCTGCGGCTCAAGGCGGATCCGCGCGCCGTTGGCGCCGCCGCGCTTGTCGGTGGACCGGTAGCTCGCGGCGGAGGCCCAGGCGGTGGAGACCAGCTGCGCGGTGGTGAGCCCGGACGCCAGGACCTTCGCCTTGAGCGCGGCGATGTCGTTGTCACCCACCAGCTCGTGGTCGACCGCCGGCACGGGGTCCTGCCACAGCTGGGTCTCCGGGACCCACGGGCCGAGGAAGCGGCTGACCGGGCCCATGTCGCGGTGCAGCAGCTTGTACCAGGCCTTCGCGAAGGCCAGCGCGAACTCGTCGGGGTTCTCGAGGAAGCGACGGGAGATCTTCTCGTACGTCGGGTCGACGCGCAGCGCCAGGTCGGTCGTGAGCATCGTCGGCTTGTACTTCTTCGACGCGTCGAACGGGTCCGGGATGATCTCCGGGGCGTCCTTGGCGACCCACTGCTTCGCGCCACCCGGGCTGGTGGCGAGCTCCCACTCGAATCCGAAGAGGATCTCGAAGAAGCGGTTGCTCCACTGCGTCGGCCGGTCGGTCCACGTCACCTCGAGACCGCTGGTGATCGTGTCCGGGCCGTTGCCGCTGCCGTGGGTGCTGAGCCAGCCCAGGCCCTGCGCCTCCAGCGGGGCACCCTCGGGCTCCGGCCCCACGTGGTCGTCGGCGACGGCCGCGCCGTGGGTCTTGCCGAAGGTGTGCCCACCGGCGATGAGGGCGACGGTCTCCTCGTCGTTCATCGCCATGCGGGCGAAGGTCTCACGGATGAAGTGCGCCGCCGCGGCCGGGTCGGCGTTGCCACGCGGACCCTCCGGGTTGACGTAGATGAGACCCATCTCGGTCGAACCGACGTCGGCCGCCATCTCCTTCTCGGAGGCGTAGCGCTCGTCGCCGAGCCAGGTGTCCTCCGGTCCCCAGAAGATCTCCTCGGGCTCCCAGACGTCCTCTCGACCGAATCCGAAGCCGAAGGTCTTGAAGCCCATCGACTCCATCGCGACGTTGCCGGCGAGCACGAGCAGGTCGGCCCAGGAGATCTTCTGACCGTACTTCTGCTTGACCGGCCACAGCAGCCGGCGGGCCTTGTCCAGGTTCGCGTTGTCCGGCCAACTGTTGAGCGGGGCGAACCGCTGCGCGCCGTCGCCGGCGCCACCGCGACCGTCGTGGATGCGGTACGTGCCAGCGGCGTGCCAGCTCATCCGGATCATCAGGCCGCCGTAGTGGCCGAAGTCGGCCGGCCACCAGTCCTGCGAGGTGGTGAGGACCTGGATGATGTCCTGCTTGAGGGCCTCGACGTCGAGCTTGGCGAACTCCTTGGCATAGCTGAAGCCCGCCCCCAGCGGGTTCCCCTTCGGCGACTGGGCGTGCAGCACCGACAGGTCGAGCTGGTTGGGCCACCAGTCGCGGTTGGTACGCGGACGACCGCCGGTCTTGGGAGTCGGCGAGTCGATGGCCGGGTTCTCGCTCTCGCTGCCGTGCGCGGTCACCGAGTCGTGCGCGACCGGGCAGCCTGCTGCCGCCTTCTTGTCCACGCCCTGCGCGCTCGAGGGCTGGTCCTGGGTGTCGCTCATGAACTTCCTTCCGAACTGACGGATCGCTGGGAGGTGCGTTCGGTCGCGCAGTCGGGGCAGGTGCCCCAGTAGACGACCTCCGCCTCGTCGACCACGAACGCGTGATCTCCGGAGGCGGTGAGACAGGGAGCGTGGCCCACGGCGCAGTCGACGTCGGCGATGGCACCGCAGGAGCGGCACACGACGTGGTGGTGGTTGTCGCCGACCCGCAACTCGTACCTCGCGGTCGCACGGGCGGGTTGGATGCGCCGCGCCAGACCGGCGTCGGTGAGTGCACGCAGCACGTCGTACACGGTCTGGTGGGAGACCGTGGGATGGTCCGCCCGTACCAGTGAGATCACCGTGTCGGTGTCGACGTGCGGATGGTCACGCAGCGCCGCGAGCACCGCCAACCGGGGCCCGGTCACGCGCAACGAGGCCGCCCGAAGCTGGGCCTCGAAACCGGACGTCATGTGCTGAACATAGCCCAATCTTCTGGAACTGCTCAAGATTTGACTCGGCTTCAATCCACTCAGTTCGCCGCAACTCGGTGCGCCGTCGGCGGCGGCCCTACGGCGCGGTCAGCGGCGCGGGAGCCGAGGATCTCCCGTTCCCCCGGGTACTTCCTCGGACGACGGTCACGAGGCCACGGCCCGTTCGCGGATCTCCACCGCCGTCTCGAGCATCTGCCGGGTGCTGGTGAACCACTCCTGCAGGTTCAGATCCACGATCAGCTCGTCCGCGCCCGCCTCGGCGGCCGTTCGGACATCGTCCATGATCTGGTCGAGGGTGCCGACGAACGGGGATCGGCCGGGTCCTGCCGGACGGTCGGTGAAGGTCACGTTTCCGACCACGATCATCTCCATCCGGCTCGTGTCCCGGCCGTAGCCGGCGGCCATCTCCCGGATACGGTCCCAGCTCGCACGCAGTTCTGCGGCTCCGGCGGGCCCCGGGGTGCTGAGGAACGGCAGCCAGCCGTCCGCGCGTCGGGCTATCCGCTCCACCGCCTTGAACTTGGTGTTGCGGCCGATCTTGCTGCCGCCGCCGCCCAACAGCACGGGGATCTTCGACACTGGCTTGGGCAGGACCGAGGCGCGGTCGATGGCCGCGCGAGGGCCCCGGACGGTCACCGGGTCCGACCCCCACACGGCATCGAAGACGTCGAGCGTCTCGTCGAGGTAGCGGCCGCGGTCCGCGCCGGTCGCGCCGGTGGCCCGGAACTCGTCTGTGGACCAGCCTGCGCCCAGACCCGCGACCAGGCGGCCGCCGCTGATCTGATCGATCGTGGCCAGCGTCTTCGCCAGCTGGACCGGTGCGTGGAGTGCAGCGATCAGCACAGAGGTACCGAGGCGCACCCTTTCGGTCGCCACCGCCGCCGCCGTGAGGACTGCCAACGGGTCGGCCGCCTGCCGCTGGCTCTCCGGCCACGGCACCCCGGGCACCCCGGCGTACGGGTCGGCTGGCGCCTCGGGGAACAGCAACCGCTCGTACGTCCACAAACTGGCGTAGCCGGCCGCTTCGGCCGTTCTGGCCGCTTCGACCAGGTCGTTCTGCAGGTCGACGCCCAATCGCTGGGGCAGCCGAAGTCCGAGCTTCATCTGGAACCTCCGGGTAGTCCGTCGTTGTGGCCGCCGCGGAAAGTGAGCCGTGCCGCAGGAACGTCCCGACTATCCGACATAGCGCATATTTCCGCCATTCTCGGTCCGCCCGCCAAGTCTGAACCCTCACACTGATGTGAAGGTCAATGTAGGTTTGGGCACATGAAAATCGGCGAGCTCGCGGAGCGTACGGGCACGTCCCGTCGGCTGCTGCGCTACTACGAGGAGCAGGGGCTGCTCACGCCCAGCCGCGGCCCCAACGGTTACCGCGAGTACCAGGAGCCACACGTGTACGTCGTGCGGCAGATCAAGGGGCTGCTCGACGCCGGACTGCCGACCCGGATCATTCGGGAACTCCTGCCGTGCCTGGACAAGCCGCAGGCCATCTACGTCCCCGACGTGACACCCGAAATGATCGACACCCTGCGACGCGAACAGGCTCGGCTGTCCGAGCGCATCGAGTGCCTGACCCGCAACAGAGACGCGATCGCCGACTACCTCGAGACGGTTCTCGAAGTTCGCTCCCGCGACGCCACGCCGCGGATATCGCCTGCCCGGGGAGACTGAGGCATCATCATGGCGGTGAGCTGAGATGCCGAGGTCGACCGGTCGAGGCATCAGACTCTTCCGCCAGGACTCGCGGCGCACACGATTCGGGCCATCGCCGCGAGACGAGTTGCCCAGGAGCAGCCGATGATCAGCGACGCGACGCTCACCCGCATCAACCAAGGGGTGCAGTTGCACCACCACCAGGGCCAACGTGAGGCCGCCCGCGACCTGTTCGCGCAGATCTGGGATGAGATCGGCGGGCAACAAGGCGACCCCTTGCACATTTGCGTCCTGGCACACGCCATGGCCGATGTGCAGGACGACGTACACCAGGAGCTGGTCTGGGACCAGCGAGCACTGGCGGCGGCCGACCAACTGACCGACACCCGGGTGGCGCAGGCCGGGGTGACGCTGCCGGTGGCCGGCCTGTATCCGTCGTTGCACCTCAACCTGGCGGAGTGCTACCGCAAGCTCGGCGATCTCGACCGCGCCCGCGAGTACCTCCAGCGTGCGCAGGCGGGAATCGGCGCGCTCGGCGATGACGAGTACGCGCAGCTGATCAAAAGCGGCATGGACCGGATGGTGCAGCAGCTGACCTCCGAGTAGACGCGCTCTACGGAAGGGAATCGGCCGCGGGCGGCGTCGCCGCGCGACGCCCCGGATCAACTGGCGGACGGCCGCGACGAATCCCCCTCCTTCCGCCCACTGCTGCCCTGCCCCGAATGCTCGGACGAGTCGATATCGACGCTGATCGACGCGCGAGTTGCGGCAGGTCTGGACGCCGCGGGGACCGGCTCCCTGGCAGGGCGTTCGAGGTGGCGCTCAGCCTTCGGAATACGGCTACCCGCCGGGGCAGCGGGTATCGCCGCCGCTGTGCTCCTGGCAGATCGTGGGCGGTGGAGGGGAAGGCGGGGCCGGGACGAGCTCTCGGTACGCTCCGACGGCGACCGGAACGGCGAGTACCCCCAGACCGAGCGCGATGACCAGGTAGACAGCGGCGGTCCGGCGCAACAGCCCACCGCGGGCCACGACGGCGATCACCGCCGGGCCAGCCACCACCTCGGCGGCCAAGAGCAGCAGTGCCACGTTCGCCTTACGAGCCAGTACGTCGGCACCGGCGCCCTGGTCACTGTGCTGGTCCGCCCAGCCCTCGATGCCGATGCTGAAGATCCACCCGAGCAGCACCAGCGCGCCGATGAGCCATGCCACCGTCAGCAGCGCGACGGCGCCTGGCGCCCACGGCGCCGCAGGTCGGCGATCCACGCTCGCACGGTATAGACGAAAGGCAAGTGAGGCCAGGCGGGGTGACACGACGGCTCACCGCGTCACCATCCATCGGCGCTCACGACACCTCTCCCCCGGAGCACCTCGTAGTCCGGCCGTCCTCGCGGCGTTGATGGTTCACCTCGGTAGGCCTGGTTCGTCGGGCTGGGCGGGGTTCGCTGTGCGTTCCGCACTGACGGCAATGCTGCCCAGCAGAGCGAGCGCCTGCGCTGAGGGTGTGCCAGGTTCGGCGTGATAGATCACGAGGACCTGATTGTCGGTACCGGCGACGATCAGCTTCTCCCGGTACAACTCGAGATCACCGACTTCAGGATGGTGCAGGCGAGCCTGGCTGCTGGTGCGCCGGACGATGTCCTGCCGCTCCCAAAGCCGTCTGAAGCGTTCGCTCTTGAGGGAGAGCTCGCCGACGAGTGTCACCATGCGAGGATCCGTCGTTTCGGTGCCCATGACGGCGCGCAGCTGGCCCACGGCGGCGGCGGTGGCCTGCTCCCAGTCGTCGTGCAGTTCCCGGTCGCGCGGGTCGAGGAACGCGGCGGCCAGCCGGTTGACGCCGGTACGCATGTTTGGCGACAAGGTTTGGGCCAGTTGGTTCGCGGCGAGCACTGTCAGTTGACATCCTCTCCGCCCTAAAGGACGGAGATTCCCTCCACGCTGCGCGTGGAACACGCGGCGTACCGTCGACCCTGCTCACCTCGCTCCGAGCGACGGGCGCCGCCGCCTGGCCCGCTTCACCGACAAAGCAGCGGCAGCAAACCAGGCCATCGCCGACGAGGTCAGGCGGATCGCGGAACGCAGGGGCGTCGCAGCGGCCCAGGTGGCTACCGCGTGGGTCGCCGCCCGGAGCGAGAAACTGGGCATCTCGGTGGTGCCGATCCCCGGCACCAAGCGGGCGTCATGGATCGAACAGAACGCGGCCGCTCTGCAAGTGCAGCTCACAGCGGAAGACATCGGAATCCTCGACGATCTGGCCGGTCGGGTCGTGGGCGCCCGCTACTAGCGGGTCCTGCCGACCCGGCGGCACGTCTTGCCTGGAAGGTTCACGTCAGCAGTGGCGATGTGGGTGGTGCCACCGCTTCAGAAGGCCCGCTATCGTGACCAGCACGGCCACCAGGACTGCCTAGACCAGCGCTACGCGATCTGGGAGGGGCAATGACCAGTTTCGTGACGCTGGGTGCTCTCGCGGCCGTTGCGGCGGTCGGTCTCCTGCTGCTGATCCGCCGGCCCGCAGCCGCCCAACGGCTCGTCCGCCTGGCCGGCCTGGTGATCACCGTGCTGGTCGCCGCCGTTCTGACCCCGTGGACCGTGCAGGATTCCGGAGCGGCGGCAGGCTATCTACTCGGTGTGCCGGTCCTCGCGGCGACGGTTCCACTGCTGGCCAAGCGTTCCGCTCGCTCCGCCGGGATCGCCGACCTCATCGCGGCGGCCGTCATCTGCGGCTGGGGGCTGTTGCTGGCGCTCGGCATCGGGATGGCGTTCCTACCCGTGGTGCCGCTCTACGTGGTCAGCGCGATCCGAAGCGTCGCACCGCGCATATCGCCCCTCAGCTGATCTGGACACCGGCAGCCATCGCAGCTCCCCGCCCCTGACGGTTGCCCTTTGACCTGCGTGGGCGGGACTGGGTTGAGTTCCGTTCGGTGCCGTTGGGCGCGGTGCACAGCCGTTCAGGGCAACCCGTGGCGATGGTGACCAGCGACCGTCCGCAAACGTCACTCAGCCCACATAGCCGCCAACATCCCAAGCCAACCCGGAGCGCGAAAAGACGACGCGTAGCTGAACTCGCGGGAGCAGCCATTCCGAGGAACGGTACGTCGTCGTCACCGTCGGCTCGGACCCCGAACATGCGCCCCCGCCACCTGACCGACGGACCACATGTATTGCAATGGCTCTACTTTCCCAGCGATCTTGTCAGGGCAGCGATACCTGAGTGCCCGACCAAGACGCCACAGGTCAATGTCGTCGGTGATCCCGTCCGGTCAGGAGCAGTCGAATCGGTGGTCGTAGGGACGCTCCGGGCATGTCGTGCAGACGAAAATGTAGATGCCTCCGGCGTCGCCGAGCATCAATCCCGCCGGGTTCTGAAGCGACCGCCACGGATGGTCATCGGGGCTGTCGAAGCCCCAGCCGACCATTGCGGGCCGATCCTCCAGCGGGACCCAACGTCGCTCGTCGCCCCGGCTGAACTCCCACGTGGCGATGGTGAGCAGATGCTCCATCCGGCTGCCGCACAGGCAAACCGGCCAGTCAGGCGACTGCGTCCAGCCGGGGTAGCCGCCGACCTTGATCCCGGGGGCGACCGCCAGGTCGCTGTCGTACTCCCAGCCGTGGTCTGCCTCGACCCGCCGTGCCGCTTCCTGGATCTGTGACCACACCTCGCGTGGCAGGTCGTACGACGGATACTCGACCACCCGCTCGGGATCGACGACGCATGGGTCGGGCACATACCACGCCTCGGCGTCCTCGGACGGGGCCGGCATCGTCGGCAGTCGTGGGCCGATCGCTGATCGTCGCCGCCACCGCAGGCGTGGAAGCGGAGCGCTCCAGGGATCATGGTCGAACGGGCACCACAACACCTGCAGCACGTCCGAGCCCTCGGGGAACGTCAGGTCGGGCACGTCGTCGGCGACCAGCTGCAAGACCGGCACGAGCGGCACCCCAGCCTCGGCCGGGTGGTCGTCCAGGCCAATGCCGTCACAGGTCGGCCAAGGCTCGTTCGCCGGCCACAACAGCGGGCCGCCGACGGAGCTCTGCTCCTCCGACGGCGAGCCCTTTCGTGGATGCAGCCGGGTGGTGGTCCGCGCGAGCGCACGCAGCTGCGGGAAGACGGCATCCATGTCGAAAGGAGCCTGCGGGGTCGTGTGCACGGCCGAGATCGTACGGATTGGCAGCGACCGGCTCCAGATCGCCGGCCAGCACTATCAGCGGCGGACCTGCCGCCCCAACTCGATGGCTGTCGGGTTCCGGCTCGCGCCCGTGATGGCCGGCCCGCGACATCGAGAGCCCGCTCGGGTAGGGTCCGTCGGGGGTGCCCCGAATGAGTTTCCGGCTGGCGGCATACGCCGTGTGCATCGAGGACGAGCGGGTACTGCTCGCCCATTGCGTGCCACCGGCGGGCGACGCTCACTGGACTCTTCCTGGCGGCAAGGTCGAGCACACGGAGGATCCGTTCGATGCGGTGATCCGGGAGGTCGCCGAAGAGACCGGCTACGACGCGTTGGTGGAACGCCTGCTGGGCGTGGACTCGAGGGTGGTTCCCGCGGCCGCGGCGTTGCTGGGGATCGAGCACCAGAACGTGGGCATCTTCTATCGAGTCCGTGTCACCGGTGGCACCCTCCGTCCCGAGGTGAACGGCGATGTCGCCGAGTCGGTCTGGACTCCGATACCCGACGTGGCTCGCCTGCGCCGATCCTCGCTGGTCGACGTCGGTCTCGCACTGGCGCAGACCCTACCGGCCACCGGCCACGTCGCTCGCGTCCCGGTCGGCGGTCTGATTCAGCACTGAGACCGCGATGCCGACGCCGGCGTCGCCGAACCGGTCCGGGAGCAGTGGCGTAACGGTTCGAATGTGTCTGAGGACTACTTTCCGGCCGCTCCCGTGCAGGATCGACGGGCCGCATACTTGCCAGCATGAGCCTTGCGATCCGCCTCTTCGGCGGCCCCACCGTGACATTCGACCTCGGGGGCCTCACCTTCATCACCGACCCGACGTTCGACGCCCCCGGTGAGTATCCGATCGGTGACCGTACCCTGACCAAGACCGCCGCCGCGGCCGGCACACCCGCCGACGCCGGCCCGGTCGACGTCGTCCTGCTCTCCCACGACCAGCACCCGGACAACCTCGACGCCTCGGGTCGCGACTTCTGCGCCACCGTGCCGCTGGTGCTGTGCACCACCACCGCGGCCGAGCGGCTGGGCCCGCCCGCCCGCGCGCTGCCCACCAGCACGCACATCGACCTGCCGCGGCGGGACGGCGCCGGCAATCTGCAGGTCACCGCCGTCCCCGCCCAGCACGGACCCGACGGGACCGACCACCTGACCGGCCCGGTCACCGGGTTCGTGCTGCGCGGCGACGGGGTGCCCACGGTGTACGTCAGCGGCGACAACGCCTCGCTGCGGGTGGTCAGGGAGATCGCCGACCGATTCCCGGACATCGACGTCGCGATCCTGTTCGGCGGCGCCGCCCGGACCCCACTGGTCGGAGACGCGAACCTGACCCTCGACGCGAACGAGATGGTGGAGGCAACCAAAATCCTCGGCGCGTCGACAGTGGTCCCCGCCCACATCGACAGTTGGGCCCACTTCACCGAGGGCCTCGCCGACGTCCGTGCCGCGTTCACCGCCGCCGGCCTGGCCGACCTCCTCCTGGTGCCGCAGCCTCCGCAGAGGTCGTGAATCCGCACCTCGTCGAACGAGAGGCAACCGGCGACAGCGGTGGTTGTCTACAGCGAGTCGATGGCCGGCTTCAGCACATCGGTGCACCACTGGCGGAACGTGGTCGGGGTGCTGGTCCGCGCCGTACGGGCGACGCCGTTGTCCAGGCCGTTGTTCTTGGCGAGAGCCATGTCGAGCAGGGCCTGGGCCATCGGCTCGGAATAGCCGGACCGCATCATGTTCACCTTGTACACCTCGCCCGGGATCTGCTGGTAGCGCACCGGTCGACTGAGCACGTCGGAGATGACCGCGGCCACCTCGTCGTAGGTGAGGTCCTTCGGGCCGAGCACCGGAACCTCGTCGAACCCGGTCCAGGTGTCGTCGCGTAGCAGCCGGGCGGCGACCGCGGCGATGTCCCGGGTGGCGGCCATCGGTGCGGGCAGGTCGGGCAGATTCGGGCCGTAGAGGACGCCCTCGGCTGCGATCGGGCCGGCCTGCCACAGCGTGTTGTCCATGAAGGACGGCATGGTCAGAGCCCGGTACGGCACACCGGTGTCGGCGATCAGGTCATCCATGGCCAGCGTCGCGGTGACGTGACCGGCGCGCCCGGCGACCGGCGTGCCCCGACCCAACGCCGAGATACCGACCACCCGCCCGACGCCCTGCGCCGTGAACGCATCGAGCACTGGGCGTGTGAAGCCCGAGAACGCGGCGTCGACAGTCTCCGCGCGCGGATCGGCCGCGACGAGCCAGAAGACGGCGTCGGCGCCGGCGAACGCTTCGGCCACCACGGCGGGGTCGCCGTGGGAGCCGCGCACGATCTCGACCCGCTCGGCCACGCCCGGTGCGAGCCGCGCCGGGTCCCGGACCACGACGCGGACCAATGCGTCGTCGTCGAGCAGATCCTGCACCAGCCGGCGGCCGATGTTGCCGGTCGGAGCGGTAACCACGATCATGTCTTTCCTCAATTCGGTGTCGAAGCTGACGCGGTCCAGTGAACGCGGGTCGGATGCTCGGCGGAAGGATCGCTTCCGTCCCGATTGATACCCTGACGGTATGAGTGATCTGGAGACGCGGCAGCTGCGCTATTTCGTGGCGGTCGCCGAGGAGCGGCACTTCGGGCGGGCCGCCGAGCGGCTGGGCATGGCACAGCCGCCGCTGTCCCGTGCGATCCGCGACCTGGAGCGGCAGCTCGGCGTGCAGCTGCTGATCCGCACGACGCGCCAGGTCACGCTCACCTCGGCCGGGGAGACGCTGTTGGCCGACGCCCGGGTGGCGCTGGACGCGGTCGCCGCGGCGGAACACCGGGCCCGCCATGCCGGGCGGCCGGTGCGGACGCTGCGGCTGGCGCTGAAGGCGGACCACGACGCCGGACTGCTACCGAAGATCATGGACGCGTACCGGACCCTGCCGGTGGAGCTGCTTCTCGGCGGGCACGGCGAGCAGGTTCCGGCGCTGCGTGACGGGCGTGCCGACGTGGCGCTGCTGCCGACGCCGTTCGACGAGCGTGGGCTGGACGCGGAGCCGCTGGTGACCGGCCCGCGCCTGGTGGCACTGGCGGCCACCGACCCGCTGGCCGCCCGGACGACCGTACGGCTGTCCGACCTGGTCGGGCGGCGGCTGCCGGACGGTACGCCGGCCGAGACGGGCCGCACGCCGCAGCCACCCGCGAACTGGCGGAGCAGACTGGACCTGTCGCAGATCTTCAACCTGGTCGAAGTCGGCAACATCGTCTGGTTCCTGCCCGACTGGGTGGCCCGGCGCTTCCCCCGCCCCAACATCGCCTATCGACCGGTGGACGGACTCGAACCGACGACGCTGGCGGTGGCCTGGCCGGCCGAGTCGCGCTCACCTGCCGTGGCGGCCTTCGTACGCACCGTCAAGGAGATCGCCGAGGCCACCATCGACCGCGAATCGGAAGCCCCTGATCAGCCCGCCGTGAGGTGATCGCGAGTAACCGGGTTCACCGGCGTTGCAGCAGCCCGCGCTCGGCCATGTAGGCGCGCAACGTCTCGGCGTCCTCCGCGGACATCAAGCCGCGTGGGATCACGGTGGCCGGCATCCGGCCGACGTACACGATCCAGAACTCAGGGGTGTCCCTCACCTGGGCGACCCCGTCCCAGGCGATACCGCCGGACTCCGAGCCGCTGCGCATCATGATGTTGTCGTCGGTGATGTCGTAGCCGCCCTCGACGGCGTAGCGACTGGATCTACGGCGGGCGCGCAACCGCACCCACGGCGCGTACAGCATCGACAGCAGACCACCCACGACCAACGCGGTGCACAGCGGTGTCAACCGGTCGCCCCACGCTGACCCCCGCGAGACGGCGAAACCGATCGCCCCGACCGCCGCCAGCACCGCGCCGATATATCCGTACTTGCGCAGCCGGACGCTGCTGAGCGCGGCGGCCACCCGGCCTGGATAGGTGGGATCGGCCGGGACGTCAAAGCGGATGTGCACGCCAGAACGATAGTGCCCGCCGCCCGCCTCCGGGATCGGCGCCTCGGCTCTTCGTGCGGCTGCTCGACCACGATTCCCTTCGTGGGATCCGGCCGACGAACACCACCGGCGGAGCCGGCGGACGACCTAGCGTCAGGAAGGACCTGCCGAGCCGCGAGGACGGGAGCGGATCGTGGAGAGACACCGCCGCGACAGCCCCGTGCGGCCGCCTGGGGAGTCGACCGGCCTCTGGCGCCAGGGGCTGAACCTCGGCGCCAAGGTCATGCAGGAGACGACGCCGCTGAAGGGCTTCGACGCGTACGTCGTCGGTTTCCATCCGGCGAAGGACGACCCGTCGATGCAGATGGAGGCGCACCACTACTGCCGTCAGGTGAACGACGACTTCCTACAGTGCGTGCTGTTCGACGGCAACACCGCCGAGGCAAACCTCATCGGCATCGAGTACATCGTCTCCGAGCGGCTGTACGGGACGCTGCCCGAGGGCGAACGCCACTACTGGCACCCGCACAACTACGAGGTGCTCGGCGGTTCCCTGATCGCGCCGGGCCTGCCGGAGCCGGCCGAGCGGGCGTTCATGGCGGTGCTGATGAACAGCTATGGAAAGACCTGGCACACCTGGCACACCGGCCGCCTCGACACCGGTCCGGGCGACCCGCTGCCGTTCGGTGACCCGATGCTGATGTGGTCGTTCAACCGTGACGGGCAGTGCGATCCGGCCCTGGAACAGCACCGCAACGAGGCCATGGGAGTCGACCGTACGGAGAAGCGCTCCTCGCGCTCCGGACTGGTGGACCGGGCGCACCCGCAGGACGGGGTGGCGCTGCTCGACCGCGCCTTCCCGGACGGCACCCCCCTTGCCGGCGCGGTGGACCGCTCCGAGACCACCTGACCGGCAGTACCTCGCGGCTCACACCGGCACGGCTGTTCGAAGCGGACACACCTCTCGCCAGATCACGTTTCGCTCCCGGGCCGGCCGGCGGTGCTCTGCCGTACGACCAGCTTCGGGACGACCAGCGGCAGGGCCTGCGGCTCGGTTCCGTTGATCGCCTGGGTCACGGCCGTGATCGCGCGGCGGCCCACGGCGTCGAAGTCCTGTTGGATGGTGGTCAACGGCGGGACGAGGTATGCCGCTTCCGGTACGTCGTCGAATCCGGCGAGCGAGATGTCCTGCGGCACCCGTCGGCCGCGCTCGTGCAATGCCCGGAGCACGCCGATGGCCATCTGGTCGTTGGCGGCGAACACCGCGGTGGTCCCCCGCATCTCGCAGATCCGCGACCCGGCGACATAACCGCTGTGGGCGCTCCAGTCACCCTGGACCGGCTCGGGCGGGCGGAGGCCCGCTTCGATCATCGTTCGGCGCCAGCCTTCGACGCGGGCGCGGGCCTCCGCCCAGTTGAGCGGGCCGCTCACGTGCACGATCTCGCGGTGCCCGAGCCGCAGGAGGTGTTCGGTGGCCAGGCGAGCGCCGAGCACCTGGTCGACGCCGACGGTCACGTTGGCCCTGGACAGGTCGCCCTCCACGACGACGAAGGGCACGCTGGTGCGGGTCATCCGCACCACGTCGAGAGCCTCGTCGTTGCTGGCGATCATCACGACGCCCTCCACCCCGACGCGCATCAGGTGTTCGGTGGCGTCGATGAGGGCGTGCAGCGTCACCGCCGAGAGGCTCACGGAGGTGGCGAAGTATCCGGCGGCGCGGGCGGCGTCCTCGACGCTGCGGTGGATGCTCGTCGGACCGAACAGCGTCCTGGCCGTACCGATGATGCCGATCATTCCGGAGCGTCCGCGGACCAGGGCCCGGGCGGCGATGTTGGGGCGGTAGCCGAGCCGCTCGATGGCCTCGAGGACCCGCTGCCGGGTCTCCTGCCGGATACTGGGCGCGCCGTTGATGACCCGGGACACCGTCTGGTGCGACACGCCCGCGAGGCGAGCGACGTCGGCCATGACCGGTGGCCGGGCGGCGGCCGCCGAAGCCGCCGCCGTACGAAGCTCGCCCTGGCGGGCCGTTCGTTCTCCCATGGGATCAGTTCCTCGTGCGCCTCGTGAGTTCCGCGGGGGTCAGTGTGAGTGACGGGGCACGGCGCTGCCGCTGCCGCCGACGAGGAAGTCGAGGTCTGCGCCTCGGTCGGCTTGCAGGACGTGCTCGCTGTACAGCCGTACCCATCCCCGGTCGGCGACCGGGGGTGGTGGCTGCCAGGCGGCGCGGCGTCGGGCGAGTTCCGCGTCGTCGACCAGCAGGTCCAGGCGCCGGGCCGGAACGTCGACCCGGACCTGGTCGCCGCTGCGCACCAGCGCGAGCGGGCCGCCCACCGACGCCTCCGGGGCCACGTGCAGGATGCAGGTTCCGTACCCGGTGCCGCTCATCCGGGCGTCGGAGATCCGCACCATGTCGGTGACACCGTCGGCGAGCAGCCGCCGGGGCATGGGCACGTTACCCACCTCGGGGAATCCGGGGTAGCCGCGTGGTCCGGCGTTTCGTACGACGATCACCGTGTCGGGGGTGACATCGAGGTCCGGATCGTCGGCGGCGACGACGTAGTCCTCGATCCGGTCGAAGACGAGTGCCGGTCCGGTGTGCTTGAGCAGGTGGGCGGAGGCGGCGGAGACCTTCAGCACGGCTCCGGACGGTGCGAGTGACCCGCGCAGCACCACGGTGCCGGAGCCGGCGGGTTGGACCGGCTCCGCGAAGGTGGCGATGACCTCGCGGTTCCAGCACTGGGCGCCGCTGATGTTCTGGGCCACGCTTTCTCCACTGACCGTGACCTGCTCCAGGTGGAGCAGTGAAGCGATCTCCTTCATCACCGCCGGAACACCGCCCGCGTAGGCGAAGTCCTCCATCAGGTACGTCCCGGACGGCATCAGGTTGACGAGCATGGGCACGTCCGCGGTGAGGGTGTCGAAGTCGTCCAGCGACAGGGGTACGCCGAGGCGTCCGGCGATCGCGAGCAGGTGTACGACGGCGTTGGTGGAACCACCGATCGCGGCGTTGACCCGGATCGCGTTCTCGAACGCCTGCCTGGTGAGCACGGTGGACAGACGTTGGTCCTGCTCGACCATGGCGACGATCCGGCGGCCGGCGGCGTGCGCCAGCGCGTACCTGCGCGAGTCGACCGCCGGCACGGCGGCGGCCCCCGGCAGTTGCACGCCCAGCGCCTCGGTCACGCAGGCCATCGTGGAGGCGGTGCCCATGGTCATGCAGTGACCCCGGCTGCGGGACATGCCGACCTCCGCCTCGGCGCAGTCGGCCGCGGTCATCCGGCCGGCCCGCATCTCCTCGGTGAAGCGCCAGACGACGGTCCCGGAGCCGATGTCCTGGCCGCGGAACTTGCCGTTGAGCATCGGACCACCGGTGATCATCAGAGTCGGCAGGTCGACGCTCGCCGCGCCCATCAGCAGGCCGGGGGTCGTCTTGTCGCAGCCGGAGAGCAGAATCACCCCGTCGAGCGGGTTGGCGCGGACCGACTCCTCCAACTCCATCGCCAGCAGGTTGCGGTAGAGCATGGTCGTCGGTCGCATGAGGGGTTCGCCCAAGCTCATCGCCGGGAACTCCAGCGGCAGGCCGCCGCTCTCCCAGACGCCCCGCTTCACCGATTCGGCCAGGTCTCGCAGGTGGGCGTTGCAGGGGGTCAGCTCCGACCAGGTGGTGGCGATACCGATCACCGGGCGACCGTCGAAGACGTCGTCCGCGAACCCCTGGTTGCGCATCCAGGACCGATGGATGAACCCGTTTCGGCCTTCCGCGCCGAACCACTGCCCGCTGCGCAGCTGTCGATCGGTCGTCGTCATCAGCACGCCTCCGTGATCTGGACGGCCGCGGGGGTACGCGGCGATCGAAGTGTTTGCTCGGCCGATGGCACGGTGCGGCCTATCTGAGGCCGCCGACCGACAGACCGCCGCGCCAGTGCCGTTGCAGGCTGAAGAACGCGACGATCAGCGGGATCACCGAGACGAGCGAGCCCAGGATGATGAGGCTCCAGAGGGAGGTGCTCCCCGCGTTGTTCGCCGAGGCGATGCCCTGCCAGAGGCCGAGGCCGACGGTGACCGGGAACAGACGGTTGTCGGAGAGCATGGCCAGCGGCAGGAAGTAGTTGTTCCAGGAGGCCACCGCCGACAGGAGCAGCACGGTGACGACAGCGGGTCGCATCATCGGCAGGGCGATCCGGAGGAAGGTGCGCAGCTCTCCCGCGCCGTCGACCCGTGCCGCGTCGAGGAGTTCGTCGGGGACCGCGTCGCGGGCGTACACATGCATCAGGTAGACGCCGAACGGATTGAGCAACGACGGGAGGATGACCGCCCAGACCGTGTTCGTCATGCCGAGCCGGGAGAACATGATGAAGGTCGGGATGACCAGGGCGGTGGCGGGCACCATCAACGCGCCGAGCACGACGGCGAAGCTGAAGCGCCGGGCGGCGAACCGGTACTTGGCGAACCCGTACCCGGCCATGACCGACAGGACGGTGGCACCGATCCCACCGGCGATGGCGTAGAGCGTGGAGTTGAGGATCCACCGGAGATAGATGCCGCCGTCGTAGGTGAACAGCTGCTTGAGGTTCCCGAGATAGTCGACGCGGTCGGTGAACCACATGGTGTTTCCGCCGCCGAACAGGCCCGGCGCGTCCTTGGAGCTGTTGACGAGGATCCACCAGAACGGTACGAGGAAATAGATCACCAGGAAGCCGAGGAGGATCTGCAGCGGGAGATAGCGTTGCGGTCGGCGGGTGCCGGCGCGGACGCTGGTGCGGTCGGCCATCTACAGGAAGCTCCTCCGCTTGCGGGTGAAGAACAGGAATGCGTACACGCAGATGAACACGACTCCGCCGAGGGCGAACGAGATCGTCGAGCCGTAGTTGAAGTTGGCGAGTGAGAACGCCTGCTGGTACGCGTACATGTTGGGCGTGAAGTCCGACCCGATCGTGCCGGCGGCGAGGTACCGCAGGATCTGCGGTTCGTTGAAGAACTGCAGGGTGCCGATGAGCGAGAAGACCAGGATCAGGATCAGAGCGGGCGCGATCAACGGAATCTTGATACGTAGCGCGATCTGCCATCGTCCGGCGCCGTCCATCCGGGCGGCCTCGTAGAGCGACGGGTCGACTCCCTGCAACGCCGCATACAAGATGATCATGTAGTAGCCGGCCCACTGCCAGGTCACGACGTTGAGCAGACCGTAGAAGATCAGGTTGCTGCTGAGGAAGTCGGGTGCGGTGGCGCCGAACAGCCCGAAGATGTCGGTGAGCGGGCCGAACCCCTTGCTGTAGAGGAAACCCCACATGACGGCGCCGATGACGGTGGGGATCGCGTACGGAAGAAAGATCAGCAAGCGGGAGAAGCGGGTGAACCGGGTGGTCACCGCGTCCAGAATGAGGGCCATCGCGAGCGCGATGACGATCTGCAGCGGGATGGCGACGAGCGAGAAGCGGAGCACGAACCAGACGCCGGACAGGAAGCTCGGGTCGGTGAACGCCTTCACGTAGTTGTCGAAGAGGACGAAGCTGGTGCCGCCGATCAGCTTCTTCTGGAAGAGGCTGAGGTACAGCGCGTACGCCAGCGGCGCGATGAGGAACGCCAGGAACACGACCCCGAACGGCCCGACGAAGAGCCATCCCATCAGGTGTTCGCGAAGGTGTACCTTGCCACGGATCTTGCGCGTCTCAGGCTGTGTACGCGCTGCGCGCTTCTCGGTCAGGGATGTCATCTTGGTCTCCGGGACGTGGACGCTGAGGGGGAGGGTGGGCCGGCCGCCCAGTGCCGGCGCGGCCCACCCAGCCGGTCACTGAACGGTGAAGCCCTGTTCCGTGGCGTACTTCGCCACGTCCTCCTGGAGCCGGTCGGCAGCCTGCGAACCGGTGACGGAGCCCTTGATGACCTCGCTGACCTGCTTTTCCATGGCGTCGAGGTAGTACTGGCCGAAGGGGGCGTACTGGACGCCCTGGTAGGCGTCGGCGGCGGGGACGTAGACCTCCTTGTTCGCCTGCTGGCCGCCGAAGAACGCCACCTTCAGGTCGACGAAGGCGGGATCCTTGAGCGCCGTGAGGTTCAGCGGGAAGATGATCTGGTTGGTCCAGCCGTCGGTGAGCGACTCCTTGTCGGCGTAGAGCCCGTAGGCGACCTTCGCCGCCAGCTCCGGCTTCTTCGCCTGCTTGGTCACCGAGAACGCCGACCCGCCCCAGTTCACCTGCACCGGGTTGGCCGGGTCCCACTGCGGCAGCGGCGCCACCGCGAACTTGCCGGTGTCCTGGCCCTTGCCGACGCCCGCGCCGGTGAGGTAGCCGGGTGCCCACGCCGCCGAGATGTACGTCGCGTAGTTGCCGTTGATCACACCCGAGATGTACTCCGGGGTGAACTGGTTTTGCGTGCCGACCAGGCCCTTCTTGGCCAGGCCACCCCAGTAGTCCAGCACGTCCTTGGACGCCTGGTCGTTGAGCTTCACACCGATAGCGTTCGGCTGCGCCGGATCAGAGGTGAAGGGCGTGGCGCCCTTCTGGATCTGGAGCGCCATCAGGACCGCCGGGACGTTCGCGCCGAAGTCCCCGAAGAGCGGACCGCCGGCGTCCTTGACCTTCTGCGCAGCCTGCTCGTACTCGGCCCAGGTCTTCGGCGGGGTGATCTTGTACTTGTCGAAGACATCCTTGCGGTAGATCATCGCCACTGGGCCGCCGTCGACCGGGACACCGTAGACCGCCTCGCCGACCGAGACGTCCTTCCAGGCACCCTCGCTGTAGTTGGCCTTGACCGCGTCGAAGCCGTACTGCTTGATGTCGACGAGAGCGCCCTGGATCTGGAAGGTCGGGATCCGGTCCGCCTCGACCATGATCACGTCAGGCGCGCCGGTGCCCGCCGAGATGGCGGTCTGGAACTTGTCGTACTCGTCGCTGCCCTGCCCGACGTTGGTCCAGCAGACCTGCACCTCGTCGTTCTGCTTGTTGAAGTTGTCGACGACGAGTTGCATGTTGGGATACCAGCCCCACATCGTCACGGCTGGCAGGTCCTTCTTGGTGATCGTGTTCGTGCAGTTGCTCGCGTCGCTTCCGCCCCCGCCCCCGTCGGAGCAGGCGGCGAGGCCGGCGCCGGCCGCGAGCATGGCTACCGTGGCGAGAATCTGTTTCCTCTTCATTGACGTGATTCCCTTCGGGGGGTCGGGGGGATGCGCGACGTCCACACGCCGTCGTAAGGGGCTGGCGATCGACCGGGGACAGGCAGGGGGCGAACGCTCCCGGCCTGTCCTGCACGCCGATCCTCTACGCGGAACACACCCGTGCCTGGCGGGTGCCACCGGGGGCAGGAACACGTCCCGCCCCCGGTGGCGTCGCCCGCACGGGCTCCTAGCGCTTGAACAGACGCGGCGCCAGGTCGATGAGGTTCTTCTGCCACACGTCCCAACCGTGCGGCCCGGGGGTCACCCCGTCGAACTCGTAGCGGATACCGAGGTCGTTCAGCGTGCTCAGGGACGCCATGAAGCTCGGGTACACGAAGTCGGTCTGGTCGCCGACGTACAGGCGCAGCATCTTGGTCCCGTTGTTGATCGCCTCCACGTCGACGCCGGTGCCGCTACCGAACCCCGCCGAGAAGGCCGCGACGTAGGCGAACTGGCCGGGATACGTCCGGAGCACCCCCAACGCCTGCCCGCCGCCCATCGACAGGCCGGCGAGGGCCTGCTGGGACGACTCGCTCGAGATGTGGTACCGGGCGCGGGCTGTCGGGACGATGTTCTCCAGCAGCTCCCGGTTGAAGTTGGAGGAGTTGCCGTTGCCCATCACGACCACCATCGGGACCAGGTCGCCGTCGAGGAACTGGTGGTCGAGGATCTGCTTGGCGCGTCCCATCTCGACCCAGTCCGTGTAGTTCTGGCCGGCACCGTGCTGCAGGTAGAGAACGGGATACGGCTGCGCCCGGCTCGGGTCGTACCCGGGAGGCGTCCACACCAGGGCGGTGCGGTCCTGACCCGCCACGGTGCTTCGATAGGTCATGCTCTCGACCTGCCCGCCCTGACCGGCCGGCATGTCCGACAGCAGGCGGGCGCCCGCCCCCGGAATGAGGAAGGTGCTCCACGTCGGCTCGGTGGTCACTCTCGTCGGATTGGACGTGTCCTTGACCGCGACCCGGTCCACGATGAGCCGGTAGTAGTAGAACCACGGGTCCAGCGGGCCTACTGTCGCACGCCACCGGTCGCCCTCGCGGGACAGCGGCAGCCGTAGCCAGCTGCCACCCGGGGCCACGTTCGCCCAGACCGTGACGTGCTGGGCGTCGGTGAAGCCCGTGGTCGTCTCGAAGGTGACGAAGCCGTCCTCGGTGACGAACGGCGTGGGGGTGGTGCCCGCCGGCGGCGGGGCGAACTCGCCGTCCAGCTGCCCGTGACCCGGGCTCGGACCGTGGTCGGAGACGTCACGGAACAGCCGCGGCAGGAAGTCGACGAGGTTCTCCTGCCAGGTGTCCCAGTTGCCGCCACCGTCCGGGTTGACCCCGTCGAACTCGAACTCGACGCCGGCTCGGCCCAGCGCCTGCGTCAGACGGTAGGTGACGTTGTACGCGGGGTCGGTCACGTTGCCCGTGTAGAGGCGCAGCAGCTTGAGCTCGCGGTTGATCTCCTTGGCGTTCCTGCGGTCCACGTCCGGGGCCTGCAGGCCGGAGAAGGAGCCGACGTAGGCGAACTGCCGCGGCTTGGTGAGCGCCGTCGACAACGCCTCCGATCCGCCGTCCGACGCACCCGCGATCGCCTGGTTCGCCGGGTCACGGAGCACGTGGTAGCTGTCCGCGACCGCCTTGCGGAGGTCCTTCAGCTCCTTGTCGTTCGAGCTGTCGTCGTCGTTGAGCACGACCACCATCGGCTTGATGGCGCCGGCAGCCGAGAGGTTGTCGAGGATCTGCTTCGTTCGGCCGAGGTCGAGCCAGTCGGTGGTGGACTCACCATGGCCCGACTGCAGGTACAGCACCGGATAGCCCTTGCCGCCCTTGGCCACGTAACCGGGCGGGGTCCAGACCAGGGCCGACCGTTGCCCCGTCCTGGTCCGGTACGTCAGTGGCTCGACCTTGCCGCCGGTCCCCTCGGGGGCGTCGGCGAGCCAACGTGCCGATTCGCCGGGGACGAGGAAGGTGCTCCAGAGCGGCTCGGACGTCACACCGGTGCCGTTCGTGGGGTCCTTCAGGCTCTTGGTGTCGTCGCCGGTGACCTGGTAGTGGTACTGGCCGGGCTCCAGTGGACCGAGCACGCCCGACCACACGTCACCGCGGCGGGTCAGACCGAATTCCGCCCAGCTGGCGGAGGGGCCGAAGTTCCCCTCGACGACGACCTGCGACACCGCGCCCACGTGGTCCTGTACGTAGGCGGCCGGGACGCTGAACGACGCGTAGCGGTCTTCCGAGACGCCCAGCCACGGCGTGTCCGCCGCAGCGGGTTGCGGCGTGAACAGAACCGCCGCGACTGCCATGGCTCCGGTGGCGAGTGCCGCCGAGAGCCGACGCACGCCAGCATGGCGTAGGCGCCCATGGTAGGGTCCAGTTGTCACGTTCCACTCCTTTTCTGTGCCGACCGCGGATGCGACCCGACTGGCCGGCTCAACTCATCGGTGGATTTCGCTGCCGCTCTGCGTCCGTGCCTCCTTCACAGGTTCGTCGCGGACGCACCTGACGTGATCGCCCGGTGCGGCTTCGGTGTCCGATGCGACCAGGCGGCCACACCGGAGGCGTTTCAGGATCTTGTGATGCTCTTCGGCGGCGCGGTCGAGCCGCGGACCACGAGACTGGTCGGCAGCACCATCTGGCGCGGCCCCTCCCACTCGCCGGTCACCAGTGCCTTCAGCATCCGCGCGGCCTCGTATCCGAGCTGGTACATCGACTGGTCCACAGTGGTCAGCCCCGGCTCGGTCAACGCCGACTCCGGGATGTTGTCGAACCCGACGACCGAGAGGTCCCCGGGCACGGAGAGTCCCAGTTCCTTCGCCGCTTCGAGAACCTTGAGCGCCATCCCGTCGCTCGCCGCGAAGATCGCCGTCGGCCGGTCCGCCCGTTGCAACAGGGCACGCGCCAGGGGAGATGCGGACTCGGGGTTGAAATCGCCTCTGCCGATCAACGTCAGGTCGACCGGGACGCCCGCGCCGGTCAGCGCGCTCCGGTAACCCTCCTCTCGCGACCAGGCCGCCGCCAGGTTGGACCGGCCGGCGATGAACCCGATGCGCCGGTGGCCCAGGCCGAGCAGGTGCTCGACAGCGGCGGTGGCACCGGCGAGGTTGTCGGCGGTCACCGCGGGCGCTGTCGAGTGCCTCGCCGGGTCGATGGCCACGACCGGCGTCCGGCTCTGCACCTCACCCCAGGGCGTGACCACGATGCAGCCGTCGGTGAGAGTGCCCGACAGGCGGGTCAGATGCCGCTGCTCCCAGCCCTCCGAATACGACCCGTAGAGATCACTGTTGGCGTAGATGATGAGGTCGAATCCGGAGCGAGTCAGGGCCTGCATCACCCCCTTGAGCACCTCCGCCGTGTACGACTGGAAACTGTGCGTGACAAGCCCCAGGACATTTGTGCGGCTGCGCCGAAGGCTCGTCGCCACCAGGCTGGACTCGTAGCCGAGTCGCTCGATGGCTGAACGAACCTGCGCGCTCGTGTGGGCACTGACGCCGTAATGTCCGTTGACCACGCGCGAGACGGTGGCGGTGGAAACGCCGGCCGCCCGAGCGACGTCACTCATCGTTACCGGCGCATTGACTTCGGTCATGCCCGCTCTCTCTGGCCTGCAATCGTTATCGGTTACGTTTCCAGGGTGTTGTCAACGTAACCGGTAACGATTACAAACACAAGACCTCTTCGATCTCTCGCAACCCCGGTTGTGACCGCTCACCCGGAGACGCACAATGGCGCAATCAGTGACCGGCCGCTGCTGTGCACGGGCGAGCGGTCGTCACCCTCGAGGCCCCAATGCGGCAACCCGTTTCCGGTGGGTCGCGGCCCGGTAACCCGTAGGTGTGATCGTTCGTGTGGATTGATTTCGCGGTGCGGCACGGCCGGCACAAAAGCGCAATCCGGCACCACGACCACGCGTCGCGGTCACGTCAGCGCCGACCCGTACCCGTCCCCCCGCCGTCTCCGCCGAGCGCCGGCGCGCCAGCCCCGCCGCACAGGTCGCGGACTTCGGTCGTGCCCGTGTACGCCTTCGGTGTCACCGGCCGGTTCGCGTCCGCACGGATGACGAAGCTGCCGGCGAGGGTGCGGTCGTGGGCCGAGGAGCCGACGTAGACCTCGATCTCGCCAGGTTCCACGGTGTAGTTCATGTCGCGGTCGTAGAAGCCCAGCTGTCCGGTGGGCAGCTCGAATCGCACCGCCACCCGCTGACCGGCGGCGGCCGACACCCGGGCGAAGCCCTTCAGTTCCAGCACCGGTCGGGTGACCGTTGCCTGCGGGTCACGGACGTAGAGCTGGACGACCTCCTCGCCGGCCCGGTCTCCGGTGTTGGTGACCGTGACCTCGACGCCGACGCTGTCTCCGGCCCGGACCTCCGCGGCTTCCACCGTGGCCCGGTCGAGCGTGAAGGGCGCGTATCCCAGGCCGTGGCCGAAGGCGTAGCGCGGGCTGACCGGCGAATCCACGTAGTCGCCGTGCCAGTGCGACCGGCCGCCGGACACCTTGTGGCCGTAGAAGACGGGGATCTGACCCACCGTACGCGGATACGAGATGGGCAGCTTTCCGCTCGGGTTCACCTCACCGAGCAGCACCTCGGCGATCGCCTGGGCTCCGGTCTCGCCGGGCAGCCAGGCCATCAGCACCGCGGCGCACTTCTCGTGCAGGAAGTCGCTGCCGACCGGTCGACCGGCGACGAGCACCGCCACGACGGGGGTACCGGTGGCTACGACCGCGCGGACCAGGTCCTCCTGTACGCCGGGAAGGTCCAGGCTGGACCTGTCCCGCGACTCGCCCGTGGTCGCCCTGGGCGTCAGCCCCGAGCGGTCCCCCAGCACCAGCACGGCGACGTCCGCGGCGGCGGCCGCCGCGACGGCCGCGGCGAACCCTTCCGTGGACGGATCGACCACATCGCAACCCGGCACGTGGCGCAGCCGGTCGCCCAGCCGGGCCGTGAGTTCGTCCCGGACCGTGGGCACACCGTCGGTGCTCTCGTCGATCTCCAGGTCGTCCGGGATCGTCATCATCTCGCCGAGCAGGCCCCGCCGCTCGCGTGCCTCGGTCAGGGCCTCGATGTGGGCCGCGAACGAGTAGTCACCGAGCAGGTGTCGGGCGTCGTCGGCATTCGGCCCGATGAGAGCGACCCCTCCCGGCCCGGCGGGCAGCGGCAGGACACCGGCGTTCTTGAGCAGGACGAGGCTGCGGCGCGCGATCTCGAGCGCCACGTCCCGATGCCGCTGGGCGTGCACCGTCGTCAGGACCGCGCCCTCGTCGACGTACGGGTCCTCGAACAGCCCGAGTTCGAACTTGTGGCGCAGCACCCGCGAGACCGCTTCGTCCAGCCGGGCCTCGCTGACCTCGCCGGCGTCCAGGGCGTGCCTGAGCGCGTCGGCGTACGCGTCCGTCGCCGGAAGCTCGACGTCGACACCCGCGTCGAGGGCCAGCATCGCGGCTTGCTGCCTGTCCTGCGCGAAGTGGTGGTAGGAGTGGAGGTCGTTGACGGCGAAGTAGTCGGACACCACGCTGCCCGCGAAGCCCCACTGGCTGCGGAGGATGTCGGCGAGGAGTTCCCGGTTGGCGTGGCAGGGGATGCCGTCGAGCTCGTGGTAGCCGGCCATCACCGACTGGAGCCCGCCCTCGCGGACCGCCGCCTCGAACGGATACAGATACACCTCACGCAGCAGACGCGGTGGCAGCTGGGCCGGCGCCCAGTTCAACCCGCCTTCGGACGCGCCGTAGCCGACGAAGTGCTTGGCCGTCGCGAGGACGCCGTCGGTCAGGTCGGCGCCCTGGAGGCCCCGGACGAACGCCACGCCCATCCGGGCCACCAGATACGGATCCTCGCCGTAGCTCTCCTCCGTCCGGCCCCACCGCGGGTCACGGACCACGTCCAGCACCGGTGAGAGCCCCTGGTGGCTGCCCGTGGCCCGCATCTGAGCGCGAACGGCGTCCGCCAGTTGTCCGTTGAGCTCGGGCGCCCAGGTGCTCGCGACGCCGATCGCCTGCGGGAATATGGTGGCCTCGCGCGCCATCACTCCCGAGCAGACCTCCTCGTGCACGATCGCCGGGATGCCCAGCCGGGTCTCGGTCAGCAGGAACCGCTGGATCGCGTTGGCGGCACGCGCCACCTGTACCGCCTTCAGGCTGGTCGCGCCCGCGACGCGGGTCACGTGGCCCAGGCCGTGGCCGAGGATCGGCCGGGCCCGCTCCGCGGAGAACCGTCCGCCCTCCAGCACCCGGAACGCCCAGGTGCTGCCCAGTTGCGCGAGTTTCTCCTCGCGGGTCATTCGTGTCAGCAGATCCGACACTCGTTCCGCGACAGACGCTGTCGCATCGGCGTAGGTCGCCCCAGCCTCCGGCTTCACAGTGGTCATCCGGTCACCCCAATCGCCGCCACAACCTGTCTTCGGCCTCACCGGTCGGGACGCTGCATGTCCCCGGCCGCGTCCCCCGTCACGGCTGCCACCGCCCCCATGCCCGGCCATCGAGGACCATCGGTCCACTTCGGGCCGGGTCCGGCGCGGCCGCCGGCCGTAGTCGGAGCAAGGAGGATCGGGACGATCGCCCTGATCTCTGCCGGCACCGTTGCGGGGTTGCCGCGCGCCCGACGACCGCGGAGCCGATCGCTCAGGCGCGGCCCGGGCCAGACATTGATCGAGGGCAGCGCGTCCCTTAACGTAAACGTAATCGATAACGATTACATTGATCGTGACCGTAATTGATGACGGTCGAGTTGTCCAGAGCTCACACCGGCCCCACCACCCCTCGGTCCCGAGCAGCGGCGCAGATCGTGGCATCGGGATCATGCACGAAGGGAGCCACCCCCCTGAACACCCAACTCGACGATGCGCCGGAGCACCTGGCCGGCGCCGAGATCCCACGCCCCCGACGCGACGGGCTGCCGGCCCGCGCGTGGCGGAACCTGCGAGCCAAGCCCGGGTCGATGGTCCGCCGGGAGGCGTCGTGAACAGCACGCGCTTGATGCTGGACCCACGCCGGCGCGTCGCACCGGTACCGCGCCGGCTCTTCGGGTCGTTCGTGGAGCATCTGGGCCGCTGCGTCTACACCGGCATCTACGAGCCGGAGCACCCGACTGCCGACCCGGACGGGTTCCGGCGCGACGTCCTCGCGCTCGTACGGGAGTTGGGCGTCACCACGGTCCGCTATCCGGGCGGCAACTTCGTCTCCTCCTACCGTTGGGAGGACGGCGTCGGCCCGATCGACCGACGGCCGGCTCGGCTCGACCTCGCCTGGCACAGCCTGGAGACCAACGCGTTCGGGCTCGACGAGTTCATGCGCTGGGTCCGCAAGGCCGGCACCGAACCGATCATGGCGGTCAACCTCGGCACCCGCGGCACCGCCGAAGCCGTCGACCTGCTCGAATACGCCAATCACCGCGCTGGCAGCCACCTCGCCGACCAGCGCCGCGACAACGGGGCGACCGACCCGTACGGGATCAGGCTGTGGTGCCTCGGCAACGAGATGGACGGCCCGTGGCAGGTGGGCGCGCGGAGCGCACCCGAGTACGGGCGCCTCGCCGCGCAGACCGCCAAGGCCATGCGCCGTTTCGATCCCGCCCTCGAACTCATCGCCTGCGGGTCGTCACACATGGGCATGCCCACCTTCGGCAGCTGGGAACGCGACGTTCTCACCGAGGCGTACGACGACATCGACCTGATCTCCCTGCACGCCTACTACCAGCCGGTCGACGACGACCTGCCCAGCTTCCTCGCCTCCGCTGTGGAGATGGACAGGTACATCGACGCCGTCACCGCCATCGCCGACTCCGTCGGGGCGATCCGCCGATCCAGCAAGAAGATCATGATCGCGTTCGACGAGTGGAACGTCTGGTACCAGTCCGCCGCGCCGTCGACGCCGCCCAGCGGCGAGGACTGGCCGGTCGCACCGCCGTTGCTGGAGGATCACTACAGCGTGGCCGACGCCGTCGTCGTCGGCGGCCTGCTCATCAGCCTGCTCCGGCACAGCGACCGGGTCACTGCGGCCTGCCAGGCCCAGCTGGTCAACGTCATCGCACCGATCATGACCGAACCGGGCGGATCGGCCTGGCGCCAGACCATCTTCCACCCCTTCGCCCGCACCGCCCGGCACGCCCGCGGAGCCGTCCTCGACGTACTCCGTGACGGCAGCACGACGACCACCGACCGGCACGGCGAGATCGATGCGGTGGACGCGGTCGCCACCTGGGACGACACCGCCGGCGAGATGGCCGTGTTCCTGGTCAACCGTGCCCTGGCCGCACCCGCCGAGGTGACCGTCGACCTCAGCGGCGCCGAGGTGCGCGGGATCATCGAGTGCGTGACCGTCGGCGGCACCGACCTCGACGCGAGGAACACCGCCGACGGCCCGGACCACGCCGCCCCCCGCCCCAACGACACGGTACGGCGGGTCGGCTCCGAGATCCGGCTGACCGTCCCGCCCGCGTCCTGGAACCTGGTGCGGTTGACGGTCGGCCCCGGCGAGCCCATGAACACCTGACCGGCCGTCCGCCTGGGCGGCACGGTCGGCCCGGCCGGCCGAGCCGGTCCCGGCGCGCAGCAGTGCCGGGCGTGGCCGGCACTGCCACGAGGCGCGCCGTCCCTCGCACGGCGCCGAGGTGACATGCCCCGGCCGCCCACTCCCGGTGTGACCGGGGGTAAGCGGCCGGGGCTTCCTCGCCGGGGCTAGGAGGTCGGCACGGTGCCCGGTGTCACTGGGCGCCGACCGGTGTGCTCTGCGAACCGTTGAAGAGCTTGTCGCCCTGGTAGTGGGCGACGACCGGGGCGTCGAGCTCGCCGTTGAGCGTCTTCTTCAGCCGGGCGACTCCCTTGTGCACCGGAGCGGAGCCGAGGTACGTGTCGCCGGCGTAGAAGTCGACCTTGCCGGAGGTGGCGGCCATGCTGGTGCTGACCGCGTCCACCGTCGCGGTGGCGGTGACCTTGGTGTTGTGCGAGGCGCCCGCGGGCGCGGTCTCGACGTCGAGGCCGGTCGTGGTGGTGCGGAACGCCAGGTCGCGCAGGTAGTGGTTCAGCAGCGGGCGCCAGACGTGCCAGGTGTGCACGCCGGGCACGTTGTACTCGTCGAGTTCGACGCCGGCGGCCCGCAGGGCGGCGGCGTTCCGCTGCGAGTTCTCGGCGATGTTGCCCAGGCGGTCCTGGAGCCCGGTGCCGATCATGATGCCGCCGGTCACCGCCTTCATGCGGTCGAGCTGCGCCTGGTTGGCGGCCGGTCCGCCGGCGCTCCAGGCCGCGTGGTAGCCGAACAGGTCGGTGTGGTTGTACATGAGGGTGTATGCCCGGCTGCCACCTGCGGAGAAGCCGCCGAACGCCCGGTCCTGCGGGCGGGTGGAGACGTGGTAGTTCTGCTCGACGAACGGGAAGATGTTGTTGCGCAGCTCGTTGACGTAGCCCTCGTTGCCGCCGGGAAGGCCGTTGAAGTCGGTGGACACGATCACCATCGGCTCCACGGCCCGATCCTTGATCGCGTTCTCCAGGATGAGGTGGGCCACGCCCTGCATCGTCCAGGCGGTCGAGTGGTCACCACCGCCGTGGCTCAGGTACAGGGTCGGGTACGGCTTGGCCCGGTTGGGGTCGTAGCCGTGCGGCAGGTAGACGACGATGTCGTGCACCCCCGCCGGGTTGGTCGACAGCGGCGAGGTGTACCGCCGGGTCTCCAGCGTGCCGAGCTTGCCGACCGGCGCCTGGTAGCCGGTGTCGTACGTCGGGAACTTGTTGCTGGTCGGGACGTAGATGGTGCTGCGTACGGCACCGGGCGCGCCCGGGTACTGCGGTTGGATCTGCCACGGGTTGGCGGGGTCGTCGTGCAGGGTGCAGCCGGTGGCGAGTTCGTTGCTGCAGTCGTGGGTGAACGCGTAGCGGAAGGAGCCCGCGGGCAGCGGTGTGGTGAACGTCCACACCCCGTCGGGGCCCTTCTGCATGGCCTGGATGTGCCACGGGGTGGCCGCGACGTCGCCCGGCTGCCACTCGGCGGGTGGCCGGGCGTCGCCGCAGTCCTGGCATTGGATGTTCTCCGGCCGCGAGTAGAACCAGTCGCCGTAGATGTGGACCTGCTGGACATCCGCGGGCGCCCGGTACCTGAAGGTGACCGAGTACCCGGTCGGCGGCTGGTCGGTCCGGATGACGGTCGGCCCCACGGGTGCGGGTGGGGCGGCCGACGCCGCAGGGGCGGCGACCGATGCGGCCGCGACGGTGACGGTGGCGAGCAGTGCGAGCATCAGCCGCCGTCTCGGCGCCGGCGTCAGGGGACGGGGAGGTGCAACGGGCATGTTCCTGCTCCCTCTTCGGCTTGTGGTCAGACCGCATCGAGCGGCCGACCGACCATTCGATGGTGAGGTGAACGGATACCAGTGACGAGCGATGCCGCCATGTGAGCGTTAACATCGTTCCCTGCCAAAAATATAACCATGAGTTTGATTGCCGGTCAATGCCTGTCGAGGAAATCGCTTTGTCGAATCGCAAGGAATGCAATTAGGACAAGCAGAATCGGCGCCAGAAGTGCTGGCGCGCAGATTCGTCCCCAGGTTTTGGTCGTTGGAGCAATCAAGAGCCGTCGGTTATCGCCACGAAGCGCTTGACGGGAGCTACCTGTCGGCGCGCTATTCCATTCCTGGTTCCAACCTCCCATCGACCCGCCGGGGAATGACCCGGTATTCATCTCGCAGTTCCTCGGGCAGGATCCATTCCGGAGCGTCCTGCCACGCCATCGGACGAAGGAATCGACGGAGCGAGGTGGCGCCCACCGAGGTGTGCACCGCGTTGGTCGACGGCCAGGGCCCACCGTGTTGCTGGGCCCACGAGACGCGAACCCCGGTGGGATAACCGTCGAAGACGATGCGACCAACACGGGCGGCCAGCACGTCGACCAGCCGGCGCACCACCGCGGCGTCGTCGCCGGCCACGCTGTGGATGGAGCCGGTGAGCGACGGCGGCACCGTCGCGAGCGCGACGTCCAGCTCGGCGACCTCGCCGTACCGGACCACGACCATGAGCGGGCCGAAGCACTCGTCGGCGATCTCGGCGGTCAGGTCCGGCAGACCGACCTCCAGGAGAGCCGGCGGAACGATGAATCCCGCACCCGGTTGGACCTGGGGCCGTGCGGACACCCGCGCGCCGGCGCGCTCGAACGCCGCGGCCCGGTTCACGAACGCGTCACGGACGCGCTCGTTCAGCAGGACCGCGCCGCCCGCGGAGGCCACCCTTGACCGCAGGGTGTCGACGAGCTGGTCGCCACCCGGATCCGACGGGATGAAGGCCAGCCCGGGCTTGGTGCACAACTGGCCGCCCGAGCCGGTGAAGGAGGCGAACAGCCCCTCGGCGATCCGGTCGCCCCGGTCGGCGGCCGCCGCGGGCAGGACCACTATCGGATTCACGCTGCTCAGCTCGGCGTACAGGGGAATCGGATCGGCTCGTTCGTCGATGGCCGCCTGGATGGCCCGGGCGGCGCCGAGGGAACCGGTCAGGGCCGCCGCGCGGACCAGGGGGTGGCGCACCAGCGAACGGCCGGCCTGCTCCCCGTACACGAGCGCGATCACACCGTCAGGGCCGCCCATACCGCTGACGGCCGACTCGATCGCCTCGCCCGAGGCGTGCGACGTCAGCGGGTGGGACGGGTGGGCCTTCACGAGGACGGGACAGCCGGCGGCGAGCGCGGAGGCGGTGTCGCCGCCGGCGACCGAGAAGGCGAACGGGAAGTTGCTGGCGCCGAAGACGGCCACCGGCCCGAGGGGCACGAGCATGCGCCGCAGATCCGGGCCGGGCCCGAGCGGGGTGTCGGCGGCGTGGTCGATCATTGCCTCGAGGTACCCGCCGTCGCGCAGCACGTCCCCGAACAACCGGAACTGGACGGCCGCCCGGGTGACTTCCTGATCGAGGCGTGCACGGCTCAGTCCCGTCTCCGCCTCCGCGGTCGCGACCAGTTCCGCGCGGCGGGACTCCAGTGACTCGCCGATCGCGTCCAGCATCGCGGCTCTGCCGAGTCTCCCCAGACCGGACAGCCACCGCGCCGCCCGGGACGCCTGGCCGGCGATCGTCTCCAGCCGGGCATCGCCGGTCTCGGTGAGGTCGGTCGAGCGGCTCCGGCCGTCGCGCGGGTCGACTGTGGTCACCACGTTCACAGCAGTCCCCTCCTGACGAGGTTTCCCATGAGGTCCCGGACGCCGAACTGCCAGGGCGCGCACTCCTCCGCGTGCCGCACCCGGTTGACCAGGGTGCCGAGCGCCGGGCAGCTGATCCGGACCACGTCGTCGAGTTTGTGGGTGAACCCGTCACCGGGGCGGTCCCGGTCCTGGACGGGCGCGAACATGGTCCCGAGCATCAGGACGGCTCCGTCGGGATACTGGTGGTGCGGGCCGATCAACTGCCGCACCAGCGCTTCCGGTTCGCGCGACATCCGGGACATCTCCGAGACCGCCTCCAGCTGGAAGCCGTCCGCGCCCTGGACCTGCAGGCGCACCTCGAGCTCGCGCACCCGTTCCAGGCCGAACCGCTCGTCGAAAAGCCGGATCAAGGGGCCGAGCGCACAGGAGGCGTTGTTGTCCTTCGCTTTGGGCAGCAGCAGCGCCGAGCGCCCCTCGACATCCCGCAGGTTCACGTCGTTGCCGAGGGTGGCGCCGACGATCCGGCCGCTGGACGCGACGATGAGAGCGACCTCGGGCTCCGGGTTGTTCCAGGTCGACGCGGCGAGCACGCCGACCGGGACCGCGGTGCCGACGGCGGAGAGGATCTGACCCTTGGTGAAGATCTCCGCGTCCGGTCCGATTCCCACCTCCAGGTACTGGCTCCAGACGCCCTCGGCGACCAGCAGACTCTTCAGCCGCTCCGCCTCCGCCGAGCCGGAGACCAGGCCGTGCAGGTCGACACCGATGTCAGCGAGCATCCGGTGACGGATGTCCGCCGCCAGCGCGAGGTCTCCCCTGGCCCGCTCCTCGATGACGCGTTCGATCATCGAGACCGGGAAGGTCACCCCGGCGGCCTTGAGCGCCTGAAGATCGACCGGGGCGAGCAGCCAGGGCTGGCCGGGGTCGCGGGTCTCGGCGCCAGTGTTGGCCAGGATCTCCCCGAATCCGCCCACCCGCCGTCCGTCGAGCCCGGCGACCACCGCGGCGGGATCGGGAAGCTCGCAGATGTCGCGGACCGTCGGGAACCGGTGACTGACGTCGAAGACCTCGCCGTCGCGTACGACCACCGGTGACGGTCCATCGACCGACGGGTCCCAGATCCGGCCGACGAGCACGCTCTGTTCGCCGTCGTACGGCAACGCGTCGGTGGCGGTCGCGCACCATTGCGGCTCGGCGGCCCGGGGACGTGGCACGGTCATGAGCCGCTCTCCAGGTTGAAGAACGACCGCTCGTCGCGCGGACGAATGTCGTAGACGGCGTCACGGAACATGCGCATCGGGTGCGGTGTGAACGGGTGGCGCTCGATCGCGTCGAGGTCGACCTCGATGCCCAGGCCGATCCCGGTCGGTATCAGCAGGTCACCGTCGTCGGTCAGCACCAGCCGTTCGTTGGTGATCTCGGGGCGCCAGGGTACGTCCGTCGCCATGATCTCCAGGTACCGGAAGTTGGGCAGCGTCGCGCCGAGCTGGAGCGTCGCGGCCGTACTGAGCGGACCGCTCGGGTTGTGCGGCGCGAATCCCACATAGCTGGTCGAGGCGAGCGTCGAGATGAAGGCGAGCTCGGCGATCCCGCCGGCGTGCGTCACGTCGGGTTGGACGAAGTCGACCGCCTGGCGGGCGAGCGCCGGCGCGAAGCCCTGCCGACCGTACCACCGCTCCCCCGCGGCGATGGGCACGGGCGAGGCACGGCGGATGTCGACCAGTGCGTCGAGGTTGTCCGGCGGGCACGGCTCCTCGAACCACACCGGGTCGAACTGCGCGATCTCCTTCGCGATCTTGATCGCGTGACGCACGTCGAACCGGCCGTGTCCCTCGATGAACAGTTCGACCTCGCGGCCCACCGCAGCGCGGACGGCGTCGATCTGGGCGAGCACCCGGTCCAGCTGCTGGGTCGTGATGGTCAGGTCGTAGTTCTCGAACGGATCCCATTTGAGGCCACGGAAGCCGGTCTCCACCGTCTTGCGTGCGGCGGCCGCGTAGTCCTCCGGTGTGACGGCACCCGAGAACCAGCCGTTCGCGTACGCGCGCACGCGATCCCTCGTCGCACCGCCGAGCAGCCGCGAGACGGGGACGCCGAGGTCTCGGGCCGAGATGTCCCACAGCGCCATCTCCAGCGAGCTCAACGCGGTCATGACGACCGGCCCGCCACGCCAGTACCAGTCTCGCGCGAGCTCGTAGAGGATCTTCGAGATCTTCGTGGGGTCCAGGCCCACCACTGCTTCCGCGACTTCGGCGATCGCGCCCAGGACGGCCCGTTCCTTGCCTTCCAGGGTGGCCTCACCGAGCCCGACGATGCCCTCGTCGGTGTGGACGCGAACGATGACGAGGTTGGTGCGGTAGAAGTCGACGACCAGCGTGTCGACGGAGATGATCTTCATTTGTCGGGTCAACCCTTCACCGCGCCGGCGGTCATGCCGGACACGACGTACTTCTGCGCCAACAGGTAGAAGGCGACGGCGGGCAGCGTGAACAGGAAGGCGACGGCCATCACCGTCTGGATCGGTGTGCCCAGCTCGCCGATGAAGTTCGCGATCCCGACGGAGGCCGGCTGCAGCTCCGGGGTGAAGACGAACGTCACCGCGAACACGTACTCGTTCCAGGCGTGGAAGAAGGCGATGACCGCGGTCGCCGCGATCGACGGGGCGATCAGCGGCACGTTGATACGGGTCAGGATGGTGAACGGCCGTGCGCCGTCGGCGCGTCCCGCCTCCTCCAGTTCCTTCGGGATGCCGTCGATCGCGCCCTTGAGGATCAGCGCGACGATCGGCAGGACGAACGCCGAGTTCACCAGGACCAGGCCGGTCAGCGAGTCGAGCAGGTCGAAGCGGCGGAACAGCGCGAACAGCGGCACCACCATCAGCGCCTCGGGCAGCATCTGGGTGAACAGCAGCACCACGGTCAGCACGGCCTTGCCCCGGAACGAGAACCGGGACAGCGCGTAGCCGAGCGGGATCCCCAGGCCGACGGAGAGGACCATCGTGCCGACGGCGATCACCAGGCTGTTGAGCAGCCACCCGGCCGCCTTGCCCTCGGCCAACGCGTCGACGAAGATCCCGAACCGGCCGAGGTCCGGCATCAGCCGGGGCCGTTCGGCGAACAGGTCGCTGTTGCTGGACAGTGCAGTGACGAGCATCCAGTACAGCGGGAACACCGCGATGCCCAGTACGACGAGCACGGCGACGATCCGCGCGGTGAGGCCGACGCGCAAGCGCCTCATCGGACGTTCTCCTTCTCCACGGCGCGAGCGACCAGTCGGCTGCCGGTGATGACGATGAGCGAGATGATGACGCCGACCATGCCGATGGCCGCCGCCGAGCCGAGTTCCTTCGAGTCGAAAGCCTGCGAGTAGAGGTCGATGACGAGGGTCTCGGTCGCACCGACCGGTCCGCCCTTGGTCATGAGCCAGATCAGCTCGAACCGCCGCAGCGACCAGATCGTCATGAGCAGGGCCAGCAGTCCGACGGTCGGCTTGATGACCTGCCAGGTGACGGCGCGGAAGCTCGCCCACCGCCCGGCGCCGTCCATGGTCGCGGCCTCGTTCAGATCCTGCGGAACGGCCTGCAGAGCGGAGAGCAGCACCACCGAGGTGAACGGAAAGAGCTGCCAGATGGTCGTCGCGAGCACCGCCGGGAGCGCGTACCGGGGACTGTCCAGGATCGCGCCGCCGGGTACGCCGAGGCCCACCGCGTCGAGCAGCCGGTTGACGATGCCGTACTGCGCGTTGAGCATCCAGGTCGCGATGAGCGCGACCGCGATACCGGGGGCGGCCCAGGGAATGGTCACCAGCGCCCGAGCCACGCCCCGGCCGCGGAATCCCCTGTTGAGCAGGAGCGCGACGACGAGCCCGGCGCCGACCGCGCCGACGACGCAGGCGACCACGTAGACGAAGGTGATCAGCAGGGTGTGCCGGAAGTCCGGGTCACCGAAGATGCGGTTGAAGTTGTCGAGTCCCACCCACTCGCTGCGGGTGGGATTGAGCAGCGACGTTCGCGTGAAGCTGAGGTAGATCTCCTGGAGGAGCGGTACCGCCTGGAAGACGAGGATGAACAGGGCGGCGGGTCCCAGGAACAGGTACGGCGTCCACTTGCTGCCGAGCGGGCTGCGCCGGCGCCGTGCCCCGGGGCCGCGCGTCGTTCCCGGTGCTCTCGTTTGATCGAGCACAGTCATCGGGTGTGATCCTTCGGGGTAGGACGCCGCCGGCGGGGCCGACCCTCACGCCGGCGGCGTCGTCCTGTCGAGCTGTCAGCCGACCAACTCGGTCGCCTGCTGCTGGGCTCGATCGAGCGCGGACTTCAGGTCGGCCTTGCCCTGCAGTGCCGCGATCACGTTCTGCACAACGACCTTGCGGATGTCCGGCGTCTTCGCCTCGAAGCCGAGCACGATCTGCGGCAGGCTGGTCTCGGTGAGCTCGTCGAAGACGGTGAGGAACGGGGTCTTCTCGAGCGTCGCCGCACTGCGCTGCGTGGTGGTGGCGACGCTGCTCGCGCCGAGAATCTCCTGCAACTTGACCTGGTTCTGCGGCTCCAGCACCCACTTGATGAACGTGGCCGCCGCGTCCTTGGCCGGGCTCGCCTCGTTGATCACGATCGGCGCGAGGATCGCGCCCTGCTTGCGCACCGGGAAGGGGATGGGCGCGACGTTGAAGTTCAGCTGCGGGTTCTGGCCGCGCGTCGCGGTCACGTACCCACCGTTGTTCAGCTCCATCCCGACTTTGCCCTCGGCGAACATCCGCCGGAACGTCGCCGCGTCCGCGCCGCGCGGGATCACATTCGCGTCGTAGAGGTCCTTGTACGCCTGCAGGCCCTTGAGGTTCTCGGGCGAGTTGATCGTCAGGTTCTTGCCGTCGGACCACGCGCCGCCGAAGCCGTAGACGTAGTTGAAGATGTCCTGCCAGACGCCGGCCTCCTCGGCCTCGGTCTGGCGGAACGCCAGGCCGAACACGTCGCCCTTGGTCAGCGACTTCGCCGTGGCGGTGAACTGCTCGTAGGTGGTGGGGGGCGTCGGGATCAGGTCCGCGTTGTAGAACATCGCGTAGTTCGACGCCTCGAAGATGATGCCGTGCCGGACACCGTCGTGGACCATGAACTGGTCCGGCTGCTTGAGCAGGTCGTACTTGCCCGCGTCGACCAGCTTGTCCAGCGGCGCGATGAGGCCGGCGTCCGCGGCGGCCTCGAATTCGGGCATGTCGAAGCGGACCAGGTCGGGACCCTTGCCGCTGCCCATCTGCGTGAGCACCGTCTGACCGAAGGTCGGGTACGGCACCGCGGCGGCGGAGACCTGAACCTTGTCCTGGCTCTTGTTGAACTCGTCGAGCCACGCCGTCAGTTGCGGGCCTCGGCCCGGGTCGCCGAAGGTCGAGGCAGCGAAGGTCAGCTTCGCGACGCCGTCACTGGAACCGCCGTCGGAGCCACAGCCAGTCAGAAGAGCGGTGACCAGGCCGAGGGCAGATACCGCCCCGGCGACGCGGAGGCGGAGGGGTCTCTTGTTCATCGTTACTCCCCTGCAACAGGTCAGAGTCGTCGAGATTAAATTTGCAACGATCGTAGCGACATGTGCAACGCTGTCAAGTGGCGGTTGCATGTGGAGCGAACTAACATTGCGCATGTTGCAATATCAGCGGCGGCAGGGCGCCGCCGCGCGAGGGGAGACTTCGCCTTGTCGCAATCGATTCGCCGCGCGATCGACCTGATCCGTCGCTCCGCAGAGCACCCGCTGTCACTCACCGAGGCGGCGGACGTGCTGGGCGTCCACAAGTCCACAGCCCTGCGGATCCTGCAGACGTTGGAGTCCGCGCGCTTCGTCCGCCGGACCGGCGCGGGAACGTACGTGCTCGGCAGCGGCCTCATCGAACTGTCGGAGCTCGCGCTCGGTTCGATGGACCTGCGCCAGTTCGCCGCCACACACCTGCGCGTGCTGCAGCGCGAGACCGGCCACACCGTGCACCTGGCGCAGTTGACCGGCGACGAGATCATCTACATCGACAAGGTGGACAGCCCGGCGTTCGACGCCGTCAAGTTGCCGTCCCGGGTGGGGCGCGCGGTGTCGATCTACGCGAGCGCCGTCGGCAAGACCATCCTGGCCTACCTGCCCACGGAGGAACGTGACAGGCTGCTTTCCCACGTCTCCTTCGAGCGGTTCACCGACACCACCTTCGCCGACCGCGACTCCCTCGAAGCCGAACTCGCCCGCATCCGCGAGCACGGCTGGGCCACGGACAACGGCGAGCACGACGCGTACGTGATGTGCGTCGCCGCGCCGGTCAGGGATTCACGCGGACGGGTCATGGCGGCCGCCTCGATCACCGCGATCGAGGTCATCTCGAACCTCGACGAACTGAAGAGCAGTCTTCCACTCCTCCTGGAGACCGCGAACCGGATCTCGCATGAGCTCGGCTACACGCCTCCGCCCCCGACGGATCGTGGTCTTTCCGACGCCCGACGACCAGCTGGTCAGCGTACGCCGGCAGACGTTCGAACCGAGTCGATGGACCTGAACGCCTGACCGCGGACGGTCAGGTCGGCGGCGGCCCGGTGATGCCGAGCCGCCGCCACCGTCACGACGATCAGCCGCAGGAACGGGCGGCGTAGCCCGCCGTGAACGACGCCGACACCGGCTCGCCGTCGCGGGTCGCCGTGGCCTGCACCGTCACCTCACCCGCCGGCACGCCGGCCGCCCCGCTGGGGAACGACCGCAGCTTCTCCTTGCCGGGCGGCACCGCCCCGAACGGCCGCGTCCCGTACGCCGACTCCGCCGAGGCCGACACGTGGACCGCCTCGTTGTTCGTCGCCCGTACCGTGACCATCACCTTCTCGCCGACGCACCGGGTGTCCGCGGTCACGGACAGGTCCAGCGGCGGTACGGCCTCGAACGACCAGGAGTCGATCTCGAAGAGGTCCTCGCCGGCCGGGCCACGGTAGGTGAAGTAGACGTCGTGCACGCCCGACGCGCCCTGAAGGTCGGCGCTCACCTCGGCCCACTCGCCGGTCGGCGTGTCGACCGGGATGGCGCCGACCACCGGGCCCGCCACGTCGTCCAACCGCACCTCGACGCGCCCGCCGGCGGCCAGCGCACGCACCTTCGCCGTCACGCTGGCCGCACCGTCGGTGCCGAAGTCGACCGACGACAGCGCAGTCCAGTCCCCGTCGTCGATGTCACGCACCACCAGGTTCGGTGCCGCGGCGCCGAACTCGGCGGAGGCGCCGTCGACCTTCGCGGTCGCGATGCCCTTGCTCCAGCCCAGGGTCTCCGCCTCGAACACCCGGTAGGGGTCGAAGTCGCGCACCTGGTCGACGCCGGCGTAGTCACCGACGACCTGCTGGATCGTGCCGTCCGGGTTGAACGTCAACTCCTGCAGGTGGGGGCTGCGGTAACCCTGGGTGGTGTCGCCGTTGATCCGCTTGTTCAGCGTCGGGGCGTGGTACGTGAAGTAGTACTTGCCCTCGAACTCGAACACCGACTGGTGGTTGTTGCCGCCCGTGCCGGCGCCGAAGAACTGCGACTGGTTGGGGAACAGCACACCGGCGTAGGTCTCCTTCGGCCACGACATCGGGTCGTCGGAGATCATGTAACCGATCTGGCCGCCGCCGGGGTAACCGGGCACGCGCGGCTGGTTGCCGCCGAAGTCGTTGCCGCCGAAGTGCGAGGAGTACGAGAAGTAGTACTTGCCCTCACGCTTGAACACATGACCCGCTTCGAAGGCGACCGGAGCGTCGACCACGACCGCGGATCCCTCGGTGGTGACCATGTCGTCGCCCAGCTTGATCCCCCGCAGGTTCTTCGGGTTGTTGAACCGCTCGACCGGCGGCAGGCTCGTCGACGCCGGGCCGCCACCGAAGTAGAGATACGCCTGGCCGTCGTCGTCCACCAGCGGTGCCGGGTCGAACTTCCAGGCGACGTCGCCCGCGCCGGGAGTGCCACCGTTGATCAGGGTGCTGGTGCGTTCGCTGGTCCACGGTCCGACCGGTGAACTGCCGGTGATCACGTTGCTCGACCCGCCACCGTTGGCGTAGTAGAGGAAGAACTTCTCCTGCCCGTTCACCACCTGCTTGGCCATGCCGGGCGCCCACGAGTTGCCGGTGAACGGGGCCACACCGTTCGGGCCGGCCACCTGGATCTCGCCGTGGTCTGTCCAGTTGACCAGGTCGGTGGAGGAGATGACGGTGATCTGGTTGATGTCGCCGTAGTTGATGCCCGGGGAGACACCGGTGGACGGGTTGGGGGCGTACCCCTGGGTGTCGTTGGTCATGTAGAGGTAGACCCGGCCGTCGTGCACGAAGCCGAACCCGTCGGCGCCGAACTTGTGCCCGATGAGTGGGTTGTGCTCGCCGGGGAGCTTGCCGACGACCTCGATGGTCTTCGACGGCGTGTACTCCTGGACCATCACGTCGTCGACCTTGAAGTCCATGAGGTGGGTGTCCGGCGCGCTCGACGGGTTCGACGTCCACGGCGTCTCGACGAAGATCCGCGCAGTGCTGACGTTCTGCCCGGCGGGAATCGTGAAGGTGCCCTGGATGAGTCCCCACTGGCCACGCGGCACGGTCACCGTGCCCAGGTTGGTGTACGTGGCGCCGCCGTAGTGCATGGTGACGAAGAACTGCTTGGTCGACGGGCTGCTCGGGTTCTCGTACTTCACCTCGGCTGTGACCAGGTAGGTCTTACCGGCCTGCACCTTGCCGGAGACGTCCTGCATCGGACCGGAGCCGGTCGTGCTCCGGTTGGTGACGAGCACCGCGCTCGTACCGGAGTGGGCGTCCGTGGTGGTCGACAGCGTGGCGGTGTCGGCGGCGTTGCCGTCGTTGGCGAACCAGCCGGCGAGGCCTTCCTCGAACCCGCCGTTCACGACGAGGTTCGAGCCGGCCGCTTGGACGGGCGCCGCCGCGACGGCGCCGGATCCCACCACCAGTGCGACGACCGCCGCGACGGCGGTGATCCGCCGTCGGGTCGATCTCAGCAGACGATGTTCCACGACACTTCCTCCTTCATCTGAGAGGTGAACCGGGAAACGGTTCGTGGGTGCCCGGTGTCGGTTGCGGTACGGCCCGGAGCGACTCCGGTCGCTCCAGCGGCCCTCGTCGGGGTGCGCTGGCCGGCTCGACCGGGGTCAGGGGTGCGTTGCAGAGCGGGGCGGCCCGATCCGGCCGGGCCGCCCCGTCCCTCACTCAGTCGCAGGATCGCGTCTCGTACGGTGCTGTCACCGTCACCTCGGCCGGCACGCCGTTCAGCCGCGCTGCCCCGGTCACCGTCACCTCGCCGGCCGGCACACGTGCCGCGCCGGTCGGGAAGACGCGGGACTTCTGCTTCCCCGCCGGCAGCACTCCGAACGGCGTCTGTCCGTACGGCGACCGCGCCGAAGCCCTGACCTGGACCGCTTCGTTGTTCGTGACCTGCACCGTCACCATCGCCTTGCCGCCGGCGCACCGGGTTCCCGCCACCACCGACAGGTCCAGCGACGGCGTGTCGGTCCTGAGCACGCCGAGCCGGGCGAGCTGGTAACTGAGTGCCCGCTCCGGCGCGTCGATCTGGTTCTGGCTGCCGAACTCACCGGCCCGCGCCGCCTTCGCCTCGGCGAGCGCGGTCTGCATCTCCGCCCACGCGTCCTTCGGGTAGTAGTGGTTGTCGAGGGTGCCGGCGTGCGCGATGGCCGCGTCGAGGTCGGTGGTGTCGAGCGGCAGGTTCTGCGCGGTCAGCTTGTCGCTGAGCAGGTAGTAGTCGAAGTCGACGTGTCCACCGGTCTCCTGGGTCGCGTAGTTGAACAGGCCGACCCGGTGCCCCATGAAGTGGGCGAGACTGCCGTCCAGCGTCTGTGGACCGACCCGGCTGCCCAGCTGGCTCCAGTTGAGCCCGTCGAGGCTGTAGTAGAAGGTCGTCCACAGCTGGCCGACCGGCGACGCGAAGTCCAGGTCGGCCTTCACGTACACCTCGGTCGCATCGCCCAGCGACACGGTCGTACCCGGCAGGAAGTTCTCCAGCGTCGCCTGGTCGAGGTCGACAGCGAACGGCTGGACCCGGTTGACGATCCCCAGGGTGTTCGCGCCGCCGGTGCGCTTGACCGCCACGTACGAGAATCCGCGGTTGTAGGCGGCCAGACCGGCGACATCGCCGTTCTTCATCCCGCTGATGTCCAGCTTGGTCTCCACCGACTGCCGCGGCCCGAACGTACGCTGCGACAACGTGTTCCGCGCCTCCTCGAACCAGGCCAGCTCGGCGCGGTTGGAGAGCTTCGTGTAGACGTACTCGCCGGTGACCACCTTGCCGGTCGTCAGCCGCAGCCATCCGTCCCGATCCTTGAGCGACCAGTACCGGTTGTCGGGCGCGTGGTTCCACTGCCACGCCACGTCCAGGCGCGACCCGTTGGGCCTGATCTCCTCCTCCGCGGGGTACTCGGCCGTCGCCGGCTGCCCGACGATCGAGAGGTCATCGATCAGGTACTCGACGCTCGACGACGGCGGCTGCGGGTTGGCCCACGGCGTCTCCACCGCGAACTTGAAGTTCTCCAGGTTCGCCGTCGCCGGCACCGTGTACTGGCCCGACACCGTCGTCCACTGCCCGACCGGCACGCTCCTGGACGCCATGACCTGCACGCCCGCACCCCAGTCCGCGGCCAGGTTGAACTGCACCGCGCTCGGGCCGGAGGTGTACTTGATCTTCGCGGAGACGGTGTAGGTCAAGCCGTGCTGCATCTTGCCGTTGAGGAACTGGTTCGGTCCGGAGCCGTTGAGGGTACGGTTGCTCACCTTCAACGCCGCCGATCCCGCGGCCGGATCGGACGAGTCCAGGCTGAGCGTCGCGCCGTACTGGGCACCCCACGGCGACACCGATCCGGACTCGATCCCGGGATTCTGCAGAAGCTCGACGCCGATGAGGGACTCGTCGTACTCGGGCGCCTCCGGGATCGCCCACTGCTCGTCCGCGTACTTCTTGTGCGGCGCGTCGTTGGCGAAGTCGTCCGAGGCGACGATGGTCTTCTGCCGCTCGAACAGCTCCTCGGCCGGGCTGAGCTCGATCGGCTTCTCGAACACACCGTCCACCGGCACCACCCCGTTGGTGCCGAAGGTCGGCCAACCGTCCTGCCAGGTGGCGGGGATGAGTGCCGGGATGCGCCCGATCGGGAACGTGTCGCGGAAGAACATGCCGTACCAGTCGGTCCCGCCGCCCTCGCGGGAGATCGGTACCAGGCTGCCCTGCGCGAAGCCGTTCGAGTTGAGCACCCCACGCGCCTCGTAGGTGTTCACACCACCCGCCGACGTGTAGCGTCCGAGCAGCTCTCGGGAGCGGAACATGACCACTTGGCGCCCCTGACCGGAGGGCCAGGTGATGATGACCGCGTAGTAGTAGCCGTCGATGTAGTAGAACTGGGCGCCCTCGAAGAGGCCTCCGATGAACGGCTTACCGGCGTAGTCGTTCGCCGTGAAGATGTTCGAATAGGTCTGCTCGATGGCGGTCAGCTCGGAGTTGAGGCGTACCGCGCTCGTCCCGCCCGAGCCGTAGAAGATGTAGCCCGTACCGTCGACGTCGAAGAAGAGCGACGGGTCATGCAGGCCGCGACCCAGCGGGGTGCGCTGCCACGCGCCGTTGTCGATGTCGTCGGTGCGGTAGAGGTACGCCCCACCGAGGTTGTTGGTGTTGAAGACGGCGTAGAAGATGCCGTCGTGGTAGCGCAGGGACGACGCCCACTGGCCCTGACCGTACGAGTTCTGCCCGTTGCGCAGCGAGAACGCGTCCCCGATGCTCGCGCGGTCGAACACGTAGTTGACGATCTCCCAGTTCACCAGGTCGTAGGACTTCATGATCGGCGCGCCGGGGCTCAGGTGCATCGTCGTGCTGATCATGTAGTAGATGTCGCGGCCCTCGTCGTTCTCCGCGGCGGGGACCCGCTCCACGCTGATGTCCGGCACGTCGGCGTTGAGCAGCGGCACCGAGTACGAGCCGTCACCCTTGTCGGTCGACGTGTACGACGACCGGGGCGTCCATCCTTCGGCGGCGGATGCCGCGCCGGCCGGCGCCACCAGACCGGCGCACACGAGCGCACCGATGGTCGCGATCGAGAGTCCACGCACGGTCCTGGGCAGCCGGGTCACACCGCCTCCCAGCCGCTTCCCCAGCGCGGCGGCGAGAACCAGGACGACGGCGACAACCCCGACCGCGGGTGCGGCCAACGTCAGGGCCGACACCACCACGGCTACTGATGCCCCGACACCTAACCGGGACATCCTTCGGATGCTCATGATGTCTCCACTGTTAACGGTAACATTTCACGGTGCTCCATTGAAACATCGATGAAAAACACTGTCAACGGCGGGGCGACCGCTGTCCACCCGGGGGACGCCGGGAGGCCTCATCCTCCAAAGTCAGCGAATGTCTGCTTTGGACAAGAGCTCGGTGGGGCGCGGTTCGAGCACGCCGAGCCGGGCGCACGTGCGGCAGACACGGCGCTCAACTGCGTGGGGGCCGCCCGGCCCGTGGCCGCGCTCTCCAGGAGTACGAGGGACTCGACATGACGAGGCACGTACCGCACAGCTGGTAATGAACGAGGGCCCTTCGCCGCCCCAGGATCATCCTTGGGCACCCCTTGACGTCCCCGCACCGGAGTTCGCAACCAACGATTGTTAACGTTCTCAGGCTGGCTGGTGCACGAAGTCCGTCGGCATCGACGAGACCGCCTCGGGTCTCGGATGTCGGCTGACGGGCCTCCTGAGCGACCGCCGGACAATTCCGTCGGAATCCTCGGACCAGGCGACGCCGTGACGATCAGCCAGACCCTTCGCCACGCCGTCACGGCGCACGGCTCGCCACGGCCGCAACCGAGCCGGCACCGAGAGAAGAGGTGCGCCCACCGAGGCCACCTCCGCGCGGCGGGCGGCAGCGGGGCCGTGGGCAACGCAACGGTGCGACGCCGCGCTGTCGATCGCGGCCCCGCACCCTGCTGGCCCGACACGACGCTGATCGGCCATCCCGTACCCGTGGCGGCCACCGCCGTCGGCAGAAACAACCGCCCGCATGAGGATTGCGGCCGCCCGCCCGCCGATCGGCGGCCCTGTTGTTCGGCGACCGCCGGGAGCGACTACGCGAAACTGAGGCCCTCGGCCCGGGCGCGCTTCAGTTCGGAGAACGCCCGACAGCCTGCGAGCAGGCGGACGCCGTCGAAGACGCGCAGCGCCTCTTCCCCGCGCGGGATCGAGGTCAGCACCGGGCCGAAGAAGGCCACGTCGTCGACGGCGATCGTCGGGGTGCCGAGATCCTCGCCGACGAGTTGCTGTGCCCGGGCGGTGCTCGCCCGCATCTCCTGGTCGAAGTCGCTTCGCTGAGCCGCGTCGGCCAGCTCGACGGGCAGGCCCGCCTCGGCCAGGGCCCCCGGGATGACGGCGTCGAAGTCCTTGTCGCCCTGGTCGTGGATCCGGCGGCCGAGTGCCGGGTACAGCCGGGCGAGGGCATCGCCGCCGTGTTTCACGACTGCCGCCGTGCACACCCGCGCCGGCCCCCAGGCCCGGTCGTTGAATTCGCGGTACCAGGGCTCCAGCTCGCGGTGCTCGTTGATCACCGCGAGGCTCAGCACCTCGAACCGCAGCTCGATCGGACGCATCCGCGCCACCTCCATGAGCCAGCGCGAGGTGATCCAGGCGAACGGACAGGATGGGTCCACGTAGGTCGTCGCCACCGAGGCGGGCGTACCGTCCAAGTCATCTTCCACGGAAGAAAATTTATCTTCCACGGAATGTAAAATGTAAGCATGGGTGAGGAGGACCGCATCGCCGAGATCGTTGTTCAGTGGCGCCGTGAGCGACCAGACCTCGATGCCAGTCCGTTGCTGATCATCGGTCGGATCCAGCAACTGGCCGAGGCGCTCGACGCGGCCCTGCGGCCGACGTTCGCCGCGGCGGATCTCGGCAACGGCGAGTTCGACGTGCTCGCGGCCCTGCGGCGAGAGGGCGAGCCGTTCACCCTCACGGCGGGTCAGCTGAGCCGGCGGATGCTTGTCACCACCGGCGCGGTGACCAAGCGGGTGGATCGGTTGATCGCCCGAGGTCTCGTGTCACGCTCGGTCTCGGCAGCCGACGCCCGCGGCAGAGTGGTGGGGTTGACCCCGGCCGGAGTCACGTTGACCGACCAGCTCATCGAGAAGCATCTGGCCAACGAGGAAGCCATGCTGCGCGGCCTCGCCGACCGCGACCGCAGAGCGCTCGAGCAACTGCTGGCGACGTTGGCCCGAACCATGACTCCCTGAGTTCCCGCCACCCGGACAGGGAGCGCGGACACGTACCGCTGGCCGAGATCGCGCGACGGCGCCGACGTGAACACCGGCGTCCGCGCCTCCGGACGGCAGGATCGTCCTGGCATCGTCGGCCGATGCGAGGTGTCGATCCGCCGCCGGATCTTGTCCTAATTGGACGGAGAGCATATGGTTTCGGCGCGACGCGGACGCCCGATGCGTCGCGGCCGCGCCCTCGGCGGCGGGTGACCTGGGAGGAACGACGGATCGGTGCGATCCGCCCGACGCCGGCGTGGCCGAGGAGGGCCTACCACGAATTGGACGTGATCGAACGTGAGAAGAGCATTCGCGGTGCTGCTGTCGCTGGTGACCGGCGTATCGCTCATGACGGTCAGCGCCCCTGCGGCGCAGGCCGCCGGTTCCTGCTCCGGGACGATCACCTACCGCGGTGTGCAGTCGTCAGGCCTTGGTGAGCTGGTCATCTACTACAACAGCAGCGACGGCGGCACCAACAGCGCCTGCTTCTACCACCGCGGCGCGGCGTACGGGCGATCCGCGCCCACGTTCGTGCAGATCTACCGCTGCGCGTTGCCGAAGAACGAGGGGGCGCACTGCACCCCCTCGGGCACTCGGCCCACTGACTCCGGCGACTTCAGCTACTACGCCGGGCCGGTGGCTGTCACTGGCGTGGCGAACTACTGCGTCGAGGCCGCCGGCTACATCGGATGGGCCGGCGAACGCCACTGGATCTACAGCCGGCAGCAGGGTTGTTGAGCCGGACACACCGAACGTAGCGAACTGCGGGGCCCGGCGACCGAACGGGTCGGGCCCCGCACTGCGCCGCCGCGACGGCTTCGGACCTGCACGGACGGCGTCGCGGCCGGCCGCGGTGACCCGCCGGGGCACTCGGCAACAGGCACCGGGCCTGGCCGGAGAGATCCAGCCAGGCCCGGTGCCTGCGGTTCCGGTCAGGAGACGACGATGCCTTCGCCACCGACCGCGTCGGGGACGGTGGTCGAGCCGGTGGCCGTCAGAGAACCGTTGGGGTTGATCCGGAAGGCGTCGACGGTGCCGTTCACACCGGTCTGGACGTAGAGGAAGTGTCCGTCCGGGGAGACCGCGGCGTCGACGGTGCCCGGGTTGGTGGTGGTGTCGCCGAGCGTGGTCAGCGAGCCCTTGGCGCCGACCCGGTAGCCGGAGAGGCTGCCGCTGCCCGCGTTGGAGGTGTAGGCCTTGTCGCCGGTGATGACGATCCAGCAGGTCGCGGCCTGCCCGGTGGCCTGCTCGTCGAGCAGGTCGAGGGTGTTGTCGCGGTTGATGGTGTACGAGGCGACGGCGTTCGGACCGGCCTCGGCGACCAGCAGGTGACCGCGGGAGTCGAAGGTGACGGCGAAGGGGACCTTGTCGGGCTGGTGGTTCACCACCGGCCGGGCGGAGATGCCGCCGTCCGGGTGGACGTCGAAGATGTCGATGTTGCTGCCGTTGCCCATGGTGGTCACCAGGAGCCTACGGCCGTCGGGGGTGAAGGCGACCTGGGCCGGGGAGTGGGTGAACTCGGGCGTCAGCGTCGGGTCGAGGCCGAGCTTGCGGTTCCAGGCGGGGACGCGGACCAGGGTGTGGCCGACGCGCCGGAAGCCCTGTACCGATCCGCCGTCACGGGCGTTGAGGACGTAGACGGTGTTGCCGTGGGTGGCGATGCTGACCGGGAAGGTGCCACCGGAGGAGATGACCTGCCGGCGGGTGAGCCGATCGCCGTGGACCTGGAAGACGGTGATGGTGTCGCTGCCCGCGTTGACGGCGTAGAGCAGCTTGTGGGTTCGGTCGTAGGTGAGCGAGCCCTGCGAGGCGAGGTGATCGGCGACGGATCCCCCCAGGATCCCGCCGAGGCCACCGGTGGGGTAGGTGCCGGCCTGACGCAGCCGGCCGTCGCTGGACCGGTCGTAGGCCACGATCGCGTTCCCGGCGGTGTTGTCCGTCTGTACGAACACCGACCCGACGTTGCGGTCGTGGTGTGCGGGCGCAGCCGAAGCGGGTCCCGCGAGAAGGGCCCCGGCAGTCAGAGCCATGCCGGCGACGCTGGTGAGACGAGCGGTGGTGCCCATGATTCTCCTTGGTGGAGCGGCTTGTTCGACTACCGGTTGGTGGTCAGCCGTGGGCGGGTTCTTACCGGCGGGGCCGGCGGTTAAGGGCCTCGTAACATCTGGCCCCACGAGTTGCCGTCGGGTCAGGGACCCGGCTCGGTTATCGCGGCCAGCAGACCTTCGAGGTCTTCTTTGCACGGGCCGCAGGCGCGCAGGTGGGCTGCGACTCCGCGGTAGCGCTCGGCTGCCGCCTCGGCGTTCGTGGCTGCCAGTTCGGCGTACAGGTGCAGAAGCTCCATCGCCTGGCCACAGCCGACGTCTTCGGGATCAGTGTGCAGAAATCGGTCGAGTGCGGACATGCCGTTCATCGCTGCTCCGAGGTGATGACATGCGGATACCCATGAGCGGCGAGAGCGGTCCGCAGCTTACGCCGGGCGTCGAACATGATCTTGTAGACCGCGTTCCGGTTCGAGCCGAGCCGGTCCACCACGGCATCCAACGGTACGCCGTTCAGCACGATCTCGACGAATACCTGGCGTTGGCGGTCGGTCAGCTCCGTCTCCACCGCCCGACGCAGCGCCATGATCAGATCGCGCCACTCGGATTCCCGCACCGGGTCGAGGCCGAACCGGTCCGGCAATCGCTCCCAGTCCTCGGCCTCCAGCGTTACCTGGGGCCGGCGCCAGAAGTGGCGGCCGATCTTGCTCGACACCTCGAAGATCACAAACTTGTAGGCCCAGGTGCTGAAGCGGCTTTCCCCCCGGAACTGCCCGATCTTGCTGGTGATCGCCAGCAGCGCGTCGGCCGCCGCCTGATGCGCCAGGTCGTCGAGCTCCGGCCCGTCGACGCGCAGCAGCCCACTGCGGCGCCGTACCTCGCCGCGCGCGACCCGCAGCAGGACCTCGTGCAGCCGGACGACGGCCGCCTCCCGCTCCGCGCCGCTGCTGCTGAGCGTGCGCACCCACTCGGCCGACTCCGGGTCGAGTCGGCTTGCGGTGTCGAGGCCGTCGTCCAGCGTCGTCGGGTCTGCCGGCATCACGTACCGAACTCTAACCACGGCCACTGCCCGAGGACATCCGATACGGCCCGGGAGGCGGGTCGGAAACGCTTCGCGGGCCCACGCCGTGACGCCGGTCTCACGAAGGTAAGAACTCGCCCGGATCGCGGCACACAAGTTGTATGACTGATTCGTTCGCGGGCAGGACCGCGTTGGTGACCGGCGCCGGTCGGGGCATCGGCCGGGCGATCGCCGCAGGACTCGGCCGGGCGGGCGCAACCGTCGCCGTGCTGGCTCGTTCCGAAGACGAACTCGCCGAAACCGCGGCTCTCATCCAGGAGTCGGGTTCCCGGGCGCTCGTCGTACCGGCGGACCTCGGCGACGACGAGCAGCTCTCCGGCGCGATCAGGCGGGTGCGCGACGAGCTGGGCGATGTCGACATCCTGGTCAACAACGCGGGGGTAGTCTGGCCGCTCGCGCCGAGCGTCCGGGTCGACCCCGCCGAGTGGGCCGCGGCCATGAAGATCAATGTGGTCGCCGCCGCGACGCTCACGTTCGCCTTCCTGCCCGGCATGGCCGAGCGCGGCTGGGGGCGGATCGTGAACGTCTCCACCGGCGCCGTCGCCAACATGGCCAGCATGATCGGCGGCAACGCGTACCTCGCGAGCAAGGCCGCGCTCGAGGCGCACACCATCAACCTCGGGCTGGAACTCGACGGCAGCGGCGTCACCGCCAACGTCTACCGGCCCGGGCCGGTAGACACCGCAATCCAGACCTGGATCCGCGACCAGGATCCGGCCGCGATCGGCTCCGTGCTGCACCAGCGGTTCGTCCGCTCGCACTCCGACGGGAAGCTGCTCACTCCGGAACACTCCGCAGGGTCGCTGCTCGCCCGCCTGAGCGCGGACCACCGCACCGCGCAGGTCTGGGACGTCTTCGATCCCGCCTGACCGGTCGGTGAGCGTGCGCCCGACCGTCGGCCCGCCGGCCTGGCGAGACGGCGTCTCGACACGCGGCCGGACTCCACTGGAAACACACCGACCACAGTCAGAAACGACCCGCAAATCGAAATGAAGGAGATTCAAAGATGAACGTGCTACAGCCTGGTGAGCAGTTTCCCGCGCTGACGCTGTCCCTGCCCGGCGGGGAGACCCTGCGAGTGCCCGACGCCCTCGCCGGCGGCTTCAGTGTGGTGCTCTTCTACCGCGGCTCGTGGTGTCCGTACTGCAAGGCGCAGCTGCGGGCATTCCAGCGGTCGCTGGGGAAGCTCGCCGAACTCGGCGTCAAGGTGGTCGCGGTCTCCGTCGACGACGAGGCCACCACGAAGCAGACGATCGCCGAGCACGGTCTGGAGTTCCCGGTGGGCCACAGCGCCGACGCCGCCGCGTTCGCCGAGGCGACCGGCGCCTTCGTCAACGACGACCCGAGGTACCTCCAGTCGACCGGCTTCGTGCTCGACCCGGAGGGCAAGGTCGTGGTGAGCGTCTACTCCAGCGGGGCGATCGGACGCCTCGTGCCCGAGGATGTCGCCGGCCTGGTCCGTTACCTGCGTGAGCACCAGGCCGCGTAGCGCCGAGCACCCGAGGAAGTGACCCAGGAGATGGCCGGCGCCCTTCCGGCCTTCACCGTCGAGCACGGCGACGGCTGGCGGTTGCGTACGCCCGGCGGTGAACCGTTCCGCTCCATCGGAGTCGTGCACGCCGACGACACCAACCTGCGATACCCCGACAACATCGACATCTACCGGACCCGGTACGGCGGCTCGCGCCGGCGTTGGCTGCGCGAGGGCCTGATCCCGGAGATGACGGCGTGGGGGTTCAACACCGTGGGCTGGACCTCCGAGTACGTCAGCGGCAGCGGCCTGGCCACCGAAGGGCGGGTCGTAGACCTGGGTCACTCGGAGGGACTGTCTCCCGACGAACTCGCCGACACCGGTGTGCCGTACACACTGTCGCTGCGGGTCGCCGAGATCGAGCACTGGAACGGCGTGCCGGCGTACCGCGATCCGCGTGAGCCCGCCTTCGCGCAGTGGTGCGACCACCTGGCGCGTACGATCTGCCGCCCCGACGACCCGAACCTGCTCGGCTACTTCCTGGTCGACGTCCCCTGCTGGGACCGGCACCCGACCGGTGCCGGCTACCCGGCGGGAGAGTTGGCAACGATCGCCGAGGCGTACTACCGGGTCGCCAGTGCGGCGATCCGGCGGCACGACCCGCACCACCTGATTCTGGGCGACCGGTACGGCACTCGGGCCGGCGTGCCCGAGCCGGTGCTCGACGCCATGGCGCCCTACATCGACGTTCTGTCCGTACAGGTGTTTCCCGGGCCCGAGCCGGGGCGCCTGGAGGCGGCTCTGGACGTGGTGGACCGCTGGCACCAACGAACCGGCCGGCCGGTCCTCATCGCGGACACCGGCAACTGGTGTCCGACGGTGATGAGCCCGCGCCGTACCGGTTCCTTCCGCAACCAGCGCGAACGCGGCCTGGCCTACGTGGCGTCGGCGGAGGCGTTCGCCGAGCGGCCGTGGTGCCTGGGCTGGCACTGGTGCAGCTGGTTGGAGAACCCACATCGGGGCTTCGGGCTCAAGGACCCGTGGGACGAGCCGTACCGGGATCTCACCGACGTCGTGACCGCGACGAACTTGAGGCTGGCTCGGCTCACACCGTGACCGCCGACCGGCTCGGCCTCGCGTTTTCGCGGCGGGTGGAAGCACCCGGTCGGGCACACGCGGCAGGAATGACCGCATCTTCACCTAAAATCCTCCTTTCGGGTAAACAGACCGGATCTCACGTTCGTTGCCCATAGCCTGCAAACGGGAAGGTTCTTCCCGTTCAGGCTGGTCACGCGCGAAAGGTGGATCATGAAGCGCAAAACGTTCGCCACTGCCGTACTGCTCGCCGGACTGACCGGAGTCGGGGCGGTTCCCGGTCTGGCATTCGCCGACGGGGGCGGCCCGGGATACCGGAACGACGACCGCGGTGGTCACGGACACCACCAGGAGGACGGCGACGACGGTGCCGTGTTCGTCCAGACGAACAAGGCGGAGGGCAACACGATCAAGGTCTACGACCGTGACGATGACGGCCGCCTCTCCCCCAGGGGCGAGTTCGAGACGGGTGGCCTGGGCGGTTTCACGGTCGGCGCGCCGGGCGACGCACTGGCGTCGCAGGGTTCGCTGAGATACCACGACGGGCTGCTTTTCGCGGTGAACGCGGGCAGCAACACGGTGACGGTGTTCCGGGTCGACGGCACCAAACTCCACCGACTGCAGGTGATCTGGTCGCACGGCCTGCTGCCGGTCAGCATCGACGTACGCGATGACCTCGTCTACGTGCTCAACGCCGGCGGCGAAGGCTCGGTACAGGGCTTCCACCTGCGCAAGGGCCGGTTGTCGCCGATCGAGGGAGCCAACCGGTCGCTCGGGCTGCACAACGGCAACCCGCCCGCGTTCATGACCGCCCCGGCCCAGGTCGAGATCGACCCGGAAGGCAAGTTCGTGCTGGTGAGCACCAAGGCCGCCAATGTCATGTTCACCTACCGGATCGGCCGCGACGGCGAGCTGTCCCGGAACCCGGTGATCAGCGACGCGGGTAACACGCCGTTCGGGTTCACCTTCGACACCGAGGACACGCTGCTGGTCACCGAGTCTGGCAGCAACGAGCTGAGCCGGTTCGAGCTGGAGAGGAACGGCCGGCTCGACCAGATCGGGCCGTCGGTGCCCAACGGCCAGCAGGCGCCGTGCTGGGTCCAGCAGGTCGGTCAATACTTCTTCGTCGCCAACGCCGGCAGTTCCACCATCAGCTCGTACAAGGTCGACAGGGACGGAAAACTGGTCCTCGTGAAGGCTGTCGCCGCTGACACCGGCGGCGGGTCGATCGACCTGACGGCCGCCGACGGATTCCTCTACGTGCAGAACGCCGCGGCCGGCAACGTGCAGGGTTACGAGGTCGGCAAGGACGGATCCCTGCACCTCGTCACCGAGGTGCACGGCCTGCCGAAGTTCGAGAACGGAATCGGGATGGAAGGCATCGCCGCCTCCTGACTCACGTTCATCGTTGGCCCCGGTCGCGTCAGCGATCGGGGCCGACCCATGTGCTGAGGAATTGCCGGAACCCGCCGCCGCTGCGCTGCTTCGCCGTCTGCGACGAGCGGAGCAGTGGTAAGGGTTTCGCAACAAACAGCTGCCGATCCGTGACCGGCGCACCGTACTCTCGCAGGGGTGTGGACGAAGAGACTACGGTCGCCGCTGACCTGGGCAAGCATCGTCGTGGTCGGAATGGTCGCCACTCTCGGACTCTTCTGGTTCGAACCGTGGAAGCTGCTCACCGACACTCGCGTCGACGAGGCGCTCCCGGTGGTCGAGCGGACTCCCCCGCCGACCGGCTCCGTCTCCGCCGCTGCGGCGCCCGGCCCGGCCGCCACGACGCCGATCGCGAATCGGATCGTGTCCGCCGGCGATTTCATCGCCCAGGAGCATGAGACGACCGGCGGCGCGGAGATCGTCCGGCTCGCCGACGGGCGGCACCAGCTCGTCCTCCGCGATCTCGACACGTCCAACGGGCCGGACCTACGGGTCTGGCTGACCGACCAGCCGGTGAAAAGCGGGGTGGCCGGTTGGCGGGTCTTCGACGACGGCACCTGGTTCGAGGTGGCCCGCCTCAAGGGCAACCGCGGCGACCAGGTGTACGACCTGCCGGCCTCCGTCGATCCGGCGGACTTCCGGAGTGTGTCGATCTGGTGCAAGCGCTTCAGCGTCTCCTTCGGCGCTGCCGCGCTGAGCGCCACCTGAGCGATGCCTGGGGTGAGTGCCCGCCTACTACGGCGCGCCCACCAACTCCCCCTTGGCACCGCGGCTGATCAGCCACTGGGTCGACGGCCAAGCGGCGAGGAAGCCGATGATCAGCCCGATCTGGACGATGAGCCAGAACACCGGATTGCTGGGCGGCAGGGTCTCATGGAAAACGGTTAACTCTATCAGCGCCAGCCAACCCAACAGGGCGATCTCGAAGACGGACACGCTCAGCAGGTCTCCCTTGAGAAATCTCCGCACCGCGGCCCGCACCCTTCGCCCACCACGGTGGGCCTCAGTGGAGTAGCGGAATAAGAAACCTACCAGGACCGCCCCTACGTAGTCGCCTATGAATTCTGGCCACAATCTCTTGTCGAACATCTGGAGGTTCGCGCCGAAGACGACCACAGTGGCAATGATGGCGCCCAGAACGCAGTGCGTCGCACAATGCAGTGTTTCGATTATCGTCACCGCGTGCCGCGGGATCTTCGGCGGAGTACGGTGTCGCTCCAGCCATCGGGCAGACTGGGGCCTGCCCCACCACCGGTAGGCCAGGATGCCTGCCGGACCAAAGTAGAGAGCGGTTGCCGGCCAGACAATCTCCATGACCTTGACCGGCTGACGGTATCGAAGAACAAAGTGGTCGACAACTATGACGACGGTGCTCGCGAGGCCCACCAGAAGCGTGGCCCACGAGAGCACCACGAGCCATGTTGATTGCAGAACAATCTCCTTCTCACCCCAGGGCACTGAATGCAATGCCAGTGACGGGGGATGACAACTTCACCGGAACGTCACTGCTCGGCCGGGCTACGGGGCGATCCCGGCACCGTTCAGGCGTCACCGCGAGCCCCTGGAGCCCCTGTCCACCACACCGGCCTACGTTTGTCGGGTCAGTCACAAGAAGTCCGTTCTCCGGCCCGGCGTTCGCGAGCCCGACCGGTGGCCGCGCCGGCGTGATGGGCGCAGATGCAGGTGACCCGGCCGGCGGGTAGGCACGTCCACTACGGCCGGCTCCCCGCGTTGCCGCCACGACAGGCACGAGCAGGGCAACACTCGACGTGGTGGCGACAACACGTACGGTCAGCACGATCAATCACGATAACAGCCGTCAAGGTGGGGGCCGTCGGGTTGACCGAAGGTCGGGACCAGGGGCGCCCCGAAGATCGCTCCAAGCGCTCCGTCCGCTCGGCCCGGAAGACCGGACGCAGGCAGGGCCAGCAACGACACGCAGCCGCATCCCGGGGGCGGCCAGGGCGCCGCGAGGCGGCAGGGATTCATTCGCCAGCCAGTGGTGGAATTCGCGATATTGGTCCCCTTTTTTGCCGCAATGGTGGCCGACAGGTTCAGCTGCGGATGATGCGCGCCCCGTACCGGCGAGTGTCAACGAGCGTTGGCAGTCGCCGGACACGCTCAGGAGGCATCGCCGAACAACTCCCAAGCGGAAGCTTGTCGTAGCTAGGACCTGATAGTCCAGATCAAGGCCTCCCCTTCGGTGACCCTGCGGACATCGCACCGGTTAATCGAGCTGGCAGCTCCGTGCTCGTCGGTCACCATGAGCCAAATGCGGCGCAACACGGAATGGACTCGACGGTCCCAATCTCCGCAGATTACGGCCACCGCTGGATACACTTGAGGGATGGGCGACGAGCAGGTGGCTGCGCCGACGAAGCAGCGGAGGATCAGTCAACGGGGCATCGCGACCCGTGGGCGGATTCTCGAGGCGGCGAATCGGCTGATGTTCGTACGCGGAGTGAACGCGACGACCCTTGACGACATCCGCGAGGCAAGCCAGACGAGCAAGTCTCAGCTTTACCACCACTTCGCCGACAAGCAGGAACTCGTCCGGGCGTTGGTCAAATACCGGGGCGCGCTCGTGCTTCAGCGTGAGCGGGGCGGACTCGAACGACTCAGATCTTTCTCCGGGCTGGTCCGGTGGCGTAACGCGCTGGTCCAGGCCAACTCGCTCAACAACGGCAAATACGGGTGCGGCCTCGGGTCGATGGCTGTCGAGCTGTCGGACCAAGATGAACAGGCTCGGTCAATGCTGTCGGAGACCTTCGCGGCATGGGAGAAGCTGATCAGCGATGGTCTGCACCGGATGCGGGACAGCGGTGCGCTACGCCAGGACGCCGACCCGGAGAAGCTGGCCACCGGGTTGATGGCTGCTCTACAAGGCGGCTACCTGCTGGCGAACGCCGCGCACGACGTGGAACCCATGGAAGTCGCTCTGGACATGGCGCTGGACCACATCAAGTCGTTCCTCACCGAGCCGCCCGGTGACCCGACGCGCTAACCGAGCCCTTTCTCATCGTGAGCAGGCTCTCCCAGCGGGGGTGCGAGCAGCCCGCAGATCGATGATGGTGCGGCTCCAGGTCGCAGTAGGTGCGTAGCGTCCCGAATTTGTGTCCGACCGCGCTGCGGGCCGCCGCCCTGATTCGTTGTGACGACGGCCACCTGCCGCGCCATGACGGACTGATTGGTCCGCTCCCGGCTTTGGCGTTGAGCGGCTCGACCGAGGGTATCGGCCCATTCGTATCCCAGCGCGGCCTGCGACGCCTGGGGTTACGGCCCACGCGGGCCGAGCGGTCTGGCAACGAGTGACCGATTGGACTATTCAGTCCGCGAAGGCTAGCCTGCTCAGGCACTCGGTCACGGGGTGATACGCCCGGCCACAGCCCCCGCCCAGACTGCGGCTCGGCGGCTGCTGGATCCGCGTACCTGGACCGTCAACACCAGGATCTACAGGAAGGCGCGGCTGATGGAAACCAATCGGGACCGTGTCGTCGCATCCGCCCGAGCTGTCCTTCCGGCTGATGAGCGCCGGCGTACGGAGATGACCAGCAGCGGCTTCACGTTCGTCGCCGACGAACCGCACAACGGCGCACTCGGCGACGGCCCGACGCCGACGGAGTACCTGTTGATGGCGCTCGCGTCGTGCACCGCCCAGACGCTGCGGCAGTACGTCGACTACAAGTACGACACCGCCGGTGACATCACCGTCGAGATCGAATACCACGAGCCCGAGCAGGAAGGCGCGGAGCGTTACCTGCGGCGCAGGATCACGCTCAGCGAAGAGCCCGACCCCGACGACCTGAAGGTGATGCATGAGATCGCCGACAGGTCGCCGGTGACCCTGCTGATTCAGTTCGCCTGGAGCGTGCGGACGGAGTTCATCGGGCCGCGCTGACATCAGGCCGCCTGCTGCTCGGCGATCACGACCGGGCAGCAGGCGGTTTACGCTGCGTCGCGGGCGGCGGCAACGGGTTTCCGTCGACCGCCACGCGATGCGGCGCCCTCCCGGCTCAGTTCCGCCGGCCACCGCAACGACCGGAGCGTGCCCGGGTCGTGCACGTAGAGGTCCAGGTACGAGAACATCTCGGGATCTCGACGATGGGTGCGCCGGGCTGACCCTGCAGGTCGCGGGCTCGGCGGCCGCTACGGCCTCAGCCGACTCTTTGCCCGGGGTATCGCCAGGTCCACCATCGCGGCGTTGTACGCGGCCCGACCAAGAGCGCACGGGTAGCCGCCCGCACCCCGCAGGCCATCGCCGGCCTTGACGCTCGTCGCGCGGCCCGCCTCAGCTGCGGCAGCGCGATCAGGACTGAGCCGCGAGGACGCCTGCCCGCGTAGCGGCCCGATTTCTAGCTACCCGTGCTGGCCCGGCCAGCACGTCGAGAGGTGACGTGTGACCGGAACCAGGATGAGCGACCGAAGCGTCTGGGTGGGAAGTCTCGCGGCGCCGCTGCGGGCCTTCCTGCGAACCGAGTCCGGCAGCGCCGGCGTGTTGGTGGCCGCCATCGTCGCCGCACTGCTCTGGGCCAACATCGACCTCAGCTCATACGATGCCGTCTGGCGCACCCAACTGTCCCTACGACTCGGGCCCCTCGAACTCTCCCGCGACCTGCACACCTGGATCAACAGCGGCTTGATGACCCTGTTCTTCCTGGTCGTCGGCCTTGAGGCGCGACGGGAGTTCGACCTCGGCGACCTACGTGACCGGCGACGTTTCGTGCTGCCCGGCGTGGCCGGCGTCATCGGCATGCTGATCCCGGTGCTGATCTTCCTGGTGATCAATCACGGCGGGCCGGGCGCGCATGGCTGGGGCGTGGCCATGTCGACCGACACGGCTCTCGCGTTGGGCCTGCTGGCACTGCTGGGCCGGGGCGTACCCGACCGGGTCCGGATCTTCCTTCTCACCGTGTTCGTCGTCGACGATCTGATCGCGCTCGTCGTCATCGCCCTGGTCTACAGCGACGACATCAAGATGATGCCCATCGTGGTGGCCGTAGCGGCGTTCGCGGTCATGCTTGCCATCCGCGCCGCCGGCATCCGGCGTGACTCGGCGTACGTGCCGATCGCCATCGTGATGTGGGGCGCGCTGCTGGTCAGCGGAGTCGATCCGGTGGTTGCCGGACTGGCCATCGGGTTGACCGCGTTCGCCTACTCCCCCGGCCGGGCAGAGCTCGAGCAGGTCAGCGGTATGTTCCGGTCGTTCCGTGAGCAGCCGACGCCGAGGCTCGCTCGGACGGCTTCGCTCGGCCTCGCGAACACGCTGTCGCCCAACGACCGCCTCCAGCGCATCTACCACCCGTGGTCCAGCTATGTCATCGTGCCGCTGTTCGGCCTGGCCAACGCCGGCATCAGCATCGACGGCCCGTTCCTGAGCCAGGCGTTCACGTCGCGTGTCACCTGGGGCGTGCTGCTCGGGTACGTGGTCGGCAAGCCGCTCGCCGTGATCGGTACCTCCGCAGCGCTCAGCTGGATCTCCCACGGCCGCATCCGTCCGGCCGTGGGGTGGGCGGGCGTGCTCGGCAGCGGCACGATCGCCGGTGTCAGCTTCACGGTGTCGCTTCTGGTCGCCAGCCTGGCCTTCACCGGTGACCAACTGGCCGAGGCCAAAGTCGGGGTGTTCAGCGCCGCGATCGTGTCGTCGGCACTGACCTGGATCGCGTTCCGCGTCACCAACATGCTTCCCAACGACAGGCGCATCCGGGCGCTCTTCGGCGATGTGACGGAGCTGATCGATCTCATCCCCGCGGTGGACGAGGAGTACGACCACGTCCGCGGCCCGGCCGGCGCGTCGGTGACGCTGGTCCAGTACGGCGACTTCCAGTGCCCGTACTGCGGCAAGGCCGAGCCGGTCGTCCGGCAGTTGCTGGGCCACAACGACCTTCGTTTCGTGTGGCGTCACCTGCCTCTGTCAGATGTGCACCCGCAAGCCCGGCTCGCAGCCGAGGCCGCCGAAGCGGCGGGCGCCCAGGGCAAGTTCTGGGAGATGCACGATCTGCTGCTCGACCACCCGGACAAGCTGTACATCACTGACCTGATCAAATACGCCGCCGACCTAGGTCTGGACCAGGGACGCTTCCACGACGATCTGATCAGCCAGACCCATGCCGTGCGCATCGATAGCGACATCGACTCGGCCGACCGGAGCGGAGTGTCCGGCACCCCGACGTTCTTCATCAACGGTCGCCGCCACTACGGCGCCTACGACATCACGACCCTGACCGAGGCCATTCGTATGGCTGGAGCCCGGGCCCGCCTAGGCGGCGAGCTGCCGGCGATCGGTGAGTAGGCGCGTCAGACAGCGCGGACGAGCACGGTCCGGGCGGCCTGCCGCGCGTGGTCGGCATCTGTGGTGAGTCGCGGGGGAAAAACGGGCCGGCGTGCTCGCCCAGTGGCAGC